>CAZGEP010000170.1:0-9856 GCA_964524955.1 uncultured Planctomycetota bacterium
CGACGGGGATTCTTCTTCTGTATGAATGTCACACACTCGGTATGTAAAAACAATAATATACCCAAACAAATCAGATTTGCAAGAGGCAAATTGACATTTTACCGTGAATGAAAGTCACACCTTCAGACGAAACTGATTTGTTTGGGTATTGTGAACTACAGTGGCGAAATTTTTCCCTTCAATTCCTTCCATGCTGTGCGTATTGCCTGTGCAGCCGGTCCGTTGGAATAGTCGATTACGGTCTTGCCTTGCATCAGCGAATTATGAACATCCCGGTCAAACGGGATGTGTGCAATCACTTCGGAGTTTTTCTCCGCAGCAATCTTCTCTATGCGTTTTGCCTGATCCAGGTTCAGGTCTGCTTTGTTGATCATGACCATGGCCTGGATGTTGAAGTGCGCGCACAGGTCCAGCACGCGCTCCATGTCGTGAACTCCGGATACCGTGGGTTCGGTGACAATGATGACCTTGTCGGTTCCGGAGATGGAAGCAATGACCGGACAGCCGGTTCCCGGAGGGCCGTCCGCGATAATGCCCGGGAGTTTGTTTTCGCTTGCCAGTTCAGCGGCCCGGTTGCGCACCTGGGTGACCAGTCGGCCGGAGTTTTCCTCGGCAATGCCGAGCTTGGCATGTGCCATGGGGCCGAAACCAGTCTGGGACACAAACCACTGTCCGGTAATATTGGGTTCGCAGGTAATGGCCTGGACCGGGCAGACCAGAGGGCAGAGTCCGCAGCCTTCGCAGGCCAGGTCATTAATTTTCCAGGTTTTATCAAAAGCGGCATTGGCCGGGCCGTTAAATTCAATGGCATCAAAGTGGCAGAGGTTGGCGCATTTTCCGCAGGCGGTGCATTTTTCCGGCTGAATTTCGGCTTTTTTGCCGCCTTCAAAGTTATGGACTTCACAAATTTCGGGGTTGAGCAGCAGATGAAGATCAGCGGCATCCACGTCATTGTCCGCGAGCACGGGTTGTTCGGCCAGCTGACAGAAACAGCTGGTAACCGTGGTCTTGCCGGTGCCGCCTTTGCCGCTGATGACCGTAATTTCAAGATGCGAGTCTGCATTTCCCTGCGTGATTTCATCCTGGGTGTTCGGGACGGCAATCGCAGTTTCTTCTTTGGGGGCGGGAGCGGGTTCGGTTTCTGAAAGACGGATGATTTCCTGGTAGATGGCGTTGATGTTTTCAACGAGTTCCGGAAAGTGATCGACCAGGATATCGCCGCGGGAGTAGCTTTCAGCGTATTTCCGGTTGAACGGAATGGTTCCAATGACCGGGATGTTGTTGGCTTGGGCATAATCACGAATGATCCGATCTTCTCCGTCGGAACGGTTGATCACAATGCCGGTAGGTACCTTGAGTTTGAGGCTCAGCCCCACGGCCAGTTTCAAGTCATTAAGACCAAAGGGGGTGGGTTCGGTCAGCAGCACGGCTGCTCCCGCACCGGATACGGCTTCCACGACAGGGCAGGCGGTTCCGGGGGATGCGTCAATGATGTTGACTGCATTCGGATCAATGTATTGTTTTACGCCTTTGACAACATTGGGGGCCAGGGCTTCGCCGACATCCAGGTATCCGTGCGCGAATTGAAATCCGTCCTTCTCATCTGTAATCTGGACTTTTCCGATACGGGTTTCTTTTTCCGTGAGTGCGTTTTCCGGACATACATACGAACAAACCCCACACGAGTGGCAGAGTTCGTTAAAGATCAGTACCTTGCCCTTGACAACGGCAATGGCATTGTAGTTGCAGTTGTCTGCGCATTTGCCGCAGCCTGTGCACAGGTCTTCATTCCATACTGGCTTGGGTACATGGACCTGGATTTCTTCGCTGAAGTTCGGTTTAATAAAGAGATGGTCATTGGGTTCTTCCACGTCGCAGTCAAGCAGCCGGACGATTTTCTTTTCTTTTTTCAGCTGGGCGGCAAGGTTGACTGCAAATGTGGATTTTCCGGTTCCGCCTTTTCCGCTTGCAATGGCAATGATCATTGTATTTTCCTTGAAAAAATATTAAACCATGAAGGACATGAAGGATCATGAAGAACGGCTTAAATTAAAAAAGAACTGCTTTTTTTATATTGTCTATCATTATTCTTCATATTCTGGTTTAAGGTGTTATTCTGTCAATTCTGGCTGTAAAACGATAATGTGTGTTAAACCGGAATGGTGTCCCCGGCCTTGATCTCAATGAATTGTTCTGCAAATCGTTTCTTTATTTCATCAAGATATTTGGTACAGTGGCAGGCGCCGATTCTTTCCATGTCTTCGAGCAGACTGAAGTCATCAAATCCGTGAAGGCCGCCGTATATAGCGGTTACCCTGCCGAATGGCGTAACGGTATCCAGAATTTTATCTACGCCCGGATGGGAGCATCCGGTGATTACGGTGCAGCCCTTATCCTCTTTAATAAAGAGTGACTGTTCGTCCGGAGCTCCGAAGCTGTGCAGTTTTCCGGTTGTGTAGATTCCGGGGCAGATCTCAGAGGGTTCAACAAGGTCGGTCGGACGAATGACCCGGATACCTTTGGAAGCCCTGGCCAGGAATCCCTCCAGGCCGCCGTTGTGGTCCCAGTGTTCGTGGGATATTACAACGCTTTTTATTTCTTCAGGCTTGACATTCAGTGTGTTCAGATTATCAAGCAGAGCGTCTGGATTGTCACCCGTGTCAAAAAGAATCTTTTCTGTGTCCGTATTCAGAAGACAGGCGAATCCCCACCCGGAACGGAAGCCCTCACGCGCTTCATTATTATACACAATTTGAATGGTCATTGGTTTATGCTCCTTTGAAGCGGTTTGTCAGCCTTGCATACGACGGATGATTCAGCGCGTATTCTGCAGTCAGGTGTTTTCTGGCTGAACCGCCAAATTTAAGGCAGACCGCTATGTACATAGTATCTGCGTGAATAATGGTAAAGGTGGTTTTGGAATAATTCCGGTGGTACTGTCTACTGTAGCACGATAATTCGTATTGTCAAACATTTTTTAAAAGGATTTTTTTCGTACCCCTTGGCTTATTTTGTTGACAGCTGCATTCTTTTGATTTATTAAAGAGTAAAATGCATAACCAGCGAAAGGATCGAAAAGAAACGCCATTGAAGAATGGTTTTGTCTTGTTATTTTTGACGCAAATATGCAACTTTGGTAAATTTTACAAGACGCATAAATGCAACCATTACGATCAGTGGAGATGGTTTTAATTATTTGTAAGTCTTTAAATTACATAGAATAATAATCAGTATTATTTCTAAGCTCAGTTTGGTACGGAATGTGCAACTGTACTATTGATGAAAATCGCGATACCGGTTGTTGAAAACATGGTTTCAACGTCATTTGATTTTGCCCGTGACATGATGGTTGCGGAAATTGATGGGGATAAGGTGCTGGAGCGGAATGTGGTTCGGCTTATGCAGTCTGATCCCTGTATGCGGGTACGTCAGTTAATGGATCACGATGTTGATGTATTGATCTGTGGTGCGATTTCACGGATGCTGGCCAGCCACGTGAACAGCAGGCAGATACAGATTATTCCCTTTATTCGGGGAAATACAGATGATGTAGTGAACGCGTATTTGACAGGGTCTCTTGCCCGAAAGTGTTTTCGTCTGCCGGGCCCCATGCCCAGACTTCCCGGAATGGGCAGAGGGTGCGGACGGCGTTTCCGGGGCGGCAAGAGACCGGGAAAGTAATACGCATGAGAGGAGGTGACAATGCCTGGAGGAGATGGAACAGGGCCCGGTGGACAAGGACCGGGAACCGGAAGAGGCCGCGGAGGCGGTGGTGGTGCCGGTGGTCGAGGACGAATGGGCGGTCCGCTGGCTGCAGGCCCGGGCGGAACATGTGTCTGCCCGAAATGCGGAACAAAGAAAACGCATGGAGCAGGACAGCCATGCAGTCAGATGAAGTGCCCCAAATGCGGCACGGTAATGACACGAGGATAAAAAATTATTTCAAGGAGGTGATTCGATATGCCCGGTGGTGATGGAACAGGCCCTGGAGGAATGGGTCCGATGACAGGAAGAGCAGCCGGTTATTGTGCCGGTTACAATGTGCCCGGATACGCGAATCCAATCGCAGGCGGATATTACGGAGCAAGGATTCCCGCTCGGTGGCCGACAGGTACAATGAATACTGTGCCGGTTCAGGGATATCCCGCGTATGCTTCAGCCGGATTTAACGGAATGCCCGCCTATGGGTATGGTTTTGGACGGGGTTTCGGTCGCGGTTTCGGTCGCGGATTTGGCCGTGGCTTTGGTCGCGGCGCACGATTTGGCGCGAGTTCGTGGATGTAGATATACGAGGCCTTTCCTTGGCCTTAGCGCAGGGAGGCCTCTTTTACTGTTCAAATAACAAACGGTTATTATGTAATGGAGGTGATTCGATATGCCTGGTGGTGATGGAACAGGCCCTGGAGGAATGGGTCCGATGACAGGAAGAGCAGCCGGTTATTGTGCCGGTTACAATGTGCCCGGATATGCGAATTCCGTTGGCGGCAGAGGATTTGGATTTGGCGGCGGATTCGGCGGTGGACGCGGCAGACGAAACTGGTATACCGCGACAGGAATGACCGGATGGCAGCGTGCTGCAGCCGGTTATCCGGCGGTTGGTGCTCCGGTTAACTATGCGGCAGGTGTACCTCCCGTCGGTTATCCGACCCTGTCTGCGCAGCAGGAGAAGGATATGCTTAAGGCGCAGGCAGATTCCCTTCAGCAGAACCTGGAGAATATCCAGGCTCGGCTGGATGAGTTGAACGCAGATAAAGACAGTGATGAGTGACATGGAATGAGTTGCGTCACAAAGCACAATTAGTGAAAAGGGTAATGGGCATGAAGGACTGCCCATTACTCTTTCTTTTCAGTCAACGCTACCATTTGAAAGGCGGCTACTATGAAAATCGCAGTATCTTCAACCGGATCAGATCTGGACAGTCAGGTGGATCCGCGTTTCGGCAGATGTAAATATTTCCTGATTATAGATTCAGAAACCATGGAATTTGAAGCCATTGAAAATGCCAACGCTGCCGCAGGCGGCGGAGCTGGCATTCAGTCCGCGCAGCTGGTTGTGGACAAGGGTGCTACTGCGGTTCTTACCGGAAACTGCGGTCCGAACGCCTATCGTACCCTGGAAGCAGGGAATGTCAAAGTCATTACCGGCATCAGCGGCAGTGTCAAGGATGCGATCGAGAAATTCAAGAGTGGTGACACAACAGACAGCAGCGGTCCGAATGTTGGCAGTCATGCCGGAATGAAATGATGTTGTTTTCGCACTAAAGATAATTGGAGATCAAGCCAATGAAGAATGAGTATGATGTTGTTGTCGTGGGTGGAAGCGCGGCCGGTATTACCGCAGCGGTTACGGCTCGAAGGCATTATCCGGATAAGAGCATCACCGTAATTCGCAAGGAAGACCGAGTGCTGATTCCCTGCGGAATTCCATACATTTACGGAACCGTGGACAGTACGGAAAACAACCTGATTCCGGACGCGGTTCTGGAAAAAAACAACATCGGATTGATACTGGATGAAGTTACGGCTTTGGATGGGCGGAATAAAACCGTTCAGACCCAGAGCGGAGAACAAATCGAGTATAACAAGCTTGTGCTCTGCACCGGATCTACACCGTTGATTCCGCCGATAACAGGTGTAGAAAAAGAAGATGTTTACGCGGTGTGGAAGGACGTGGATTATTTGAACCGCTTCAAGTCGTGTATGGATTCAGGAATAAAGGATCTGGTCGTGGTGGGCGGCGGGTTTATCGGTGTCGAATTTGCCGACGAATGCGCCAAAGGCAGAGATTTGAATGTTACCATTATCGAGATGATGGATCGTTGTCTGGCTCTGGCCTATGATGGTGAAGTCTGTGAACAGGCTGAACAGAAACTTCGGGACCGGGGCGTAAATGTGCGTACATCCGAAAAAGTCGTTGAATTCTGTGGAAAAGAGAAAGTAGAAAGCGTGCGTCTGGAAAGTGGAGAAGAAATTAAAGCGGATGCAGTCCTGCTGGGAATTGGCGTACGGGCCGAGAAAACGCTGGCAGAAGAATCTGGACTGGAGATCGGTCCGCGGGGCGGTGTTGCCGTGGATTTGAACATGCGGACCAGCAACGAACACATATTCGCGTGTGGTGACTGTGCGGAAAAGCGTTCCTTTTTTACCGGTCAGCCTACCATGCTCAAACTCGCGTCTATAGCCACCTCTGAAGCGCGGATCGCGGGTGCCAACCTGTTCGGCAATCAGCGCAAAAACTCCGGAACACTGGGCGTCTTTTCCACCGCGTTTGACAACGTGTCCTTCTGCCGGGCCGGTATGACCGAGCGGGAAGCCCGGAAATACAATTTTAATTACGTGGTGGGAACCGCTGAAGCCCCCAATCGTCATCCTGGAAAAATGCCGGGCATGGCGCCGATCTGGGTCAAGCTGATCTTTGAACGCGCCACGCGCCATATCATCGGAGGGCAGATTACAGGCGGCGACAGTGCCGGAGAAATGATCAACACGGTCAGCGCATGCATTCAGAAACATATGACCATTAATGATATTGCCACGTTCCAGACCGGAACTCACCCGGCATTAACCGCGTCTCCGATTGCGTATCAACTGGTCAATGCCGCCGAAGCCGCAGAAAAGGAACTGCGGTCCGGATGAAAAGAGCCGACAAGTACATGCGAAAAAAATAAAATCAGGTTTTTACGCATTCGATCATTATAACTCCCGTCTGAAGATCTACGAAATGAGGCCGGCTGATGAACACTGATGAGATTATTCAGCAGTTTTATGTAAACGAGAAACCCAACTACATTGCCCAGAATGAAGAGGAACAAATCTTCCGGGCATCCTTCAGCTCCCAGACACCACTGATTGTCAAGGGGCCGACCGGCTGCGGCAAGACGCGCTTTATTGAGTACATGGCGCATGAACTGAATCTTCCGCTGATTACCGTATCCTGCCACGAAGACCTGACAGCGGCGGATCTGGTCGGACGGTTTCTCTTTAAGGATGATGAGACCGTGTGGCACGACGGCCCGGTCACGCTCGCGGTCCGTCACGGCGGCATCTGCTATCTGGATGAAATCGTGGAAGCGAGAAAAGACACCACCGTGATCATCCACTCCCTGACAGATGACCGACGGATACTCTACATTGACAAAACCGGTGAAGTGCTTCGAGCGCACAAAAACTTCATGATGGTTTTAAGCTACAATCCCGGGTATCAGAGCGTGGTCAAAGACCTCAAGCAGTCCACCAAGCAGCGGTTCGCAAGCCTCAACCTGGATCATCCTGAAGTCAATACAGAGACCAAGATCATTGCCACAGAATCCGGTCTGGACAGAGAACAGAGCCGGATGTTGGCTGAGATGGGTCAGAAAATCCGTCAGCTCAAGGGGTTTGGCCTGGAAGAAGGTGTCAGCAGTCGTCTGCTGGTCTACACCGGCCGCCTGATGAAGGAGGGCCTGACCCCGCTTCAGGCCTGCCAGGCTGCAATCACCCGAACGCTCACGGATGAAGACGACGTAACCGAATCCGTAACCGATATCGTGAACATGTACTTCGGGGATTTGATGGGGGCGGAATAAGGGGAATTTGTTCGCGGGGAATTGTGCATCAGCCGACCAAAGACAAGGCCGCGAAAAAAGATAACGGATGCAGATGTCACATCCGACTTTCATTTCTGTTGTGCAGGACATCACTGCTGTCGACTGCCGCACCTAATCACAAAAATACAAATAAATATCTGTAAAATCCATTGAATAGGCACTTGAGGTAGTATATAATGCTCAATAACACAACATTGAGCATCGTGCCGAATCGTGATTGTAATGGGGGTGAATAAAAGAATGACGAAAACGATACCGATTGTGAGATTGACAGGAGAAGCCCTGTAAACGCAAGGGAGAATAATTTGTGAGATGGCATCGCGAAGAATATCTGGCTTATATGAATTTTGAAAAAACAGATCGCCAGCTCTTTGTGGAGCTCTTCGGCCCATTGGTCGGGCTTGAGGATGAGTGGAGAGCGCAAGGCGCATCCGAGGATGAGGTCCATCTGAAGGCATTCGGATTTGATACCATTTATCGCTACCACGTCAATGTCAATACCGGATTGTCTGGAGGGGTGAAGGAAAGGATTCTTGAAGAGAACGATGACTATATGATTCGGCTGGACCGGTTCGGCCGACGGGTGAAGCTGTGCAAGGGAGTGGCTACGATTCCCCTGCCTCTTGAATATCCGGTCTCGGACATGGATTCCTGGCTTAAAATCAAAGAATGGTTTGAATGCAGACCGGAGCGCCTGTCAAAGACCTGGAAGGAAGATGCGCTTGCTGCTCGAAACAGCGGCGCGGTTATTGTTGCATCCATTCCGGGCGGGTTTGACCTTCCCAGACAACTGCTTGGTGAAGAGCGACTCTGCCTGGCCTGCTACGAACAGCCGGAACTGATTCACGAAATTCTGAATACGGTTGGACGTACGGCGGAACAGGTACTGGATGAAGTGTCGTCAATCACTCCCATTGATGTGCTGAGCATCCATGAGGACATGGCTGGCAAGAGCGGCTGCCTGTTCGGCCCTGTACAAATTGAGGAGTTTATCAGCCCCTATTACCGCCGTATTTGCGATCTTCTCTCTGCCAGAGGTACCTGTATCTTTCAGCAGGATTCGGACGGAAATATGAACACCGTGATTCCTGCCTTCCTGGATACCGGTCTGACCTGCATGTATCCCATGGAGCCGGCCGCGGGCATGGATATTGTGCAGGTGCGAAACGAATACAGCAAAAACCTCAAAATGATGGGCGGGATTGACAAACATGTTCTGCGCAAAAGCCAGACGGATATTCTAAAGGAGCTGGAATACAAGATGCAGCCTGCCATGCAGACCGGCGGCATGATATTCGGTCTGGATCATCGCATTCCCAACAGCACACCGATTGAAAATTACCGGTTCTATGTCCAAAAGGCCAGAGAAATCCTCGGCTTGGAACCCGATCCCGAACCCGGATGGAAGCGAAGCGCTTTCTGATTTACGCATGTAAATCTTGCATAGTAGTGTTAACCTGTTCGAAGAAATCGGAATCGTTGTACTCAAAAGAACCCGGCCCGGACTTGACAGAATAACTGAAAAGTTGTATACAGCTGTACCGCTGCGGAAAACTCAGAATACAATCTCCAATATTATCCGCACCTCCAGGAAAAACACAAAAAACAATAAGAATAAAAAAGAGGGTTGCGATTACACTTGGAATACTGCCTTCAGAGGGTGTCAGTCTGCCTGGAAACATGGACTGTTTTGATATAATTTCAGGATACCTTACTTGGCGGAATTTAATCTGACACACATTTACGTTTCATTGGGATCCTCTGAGTTCATATCTCATGCGCATATCCGTTCCGGGATAGATCACTTCCATTTCGTTCAAATGGTTGATCAAAATCGATAATGCTTTATTTGCCGCGGGCCGGGATGTGTTGTGGACTCTCACAAGCAATTCTTTTTTGTTGTTATCCGGCAATATATCCGCTTCGTTGACAAATAAATTCTGCAGCAGTGTTCTGGCCTGTGAGAAACTGAGCGTGGAACTGTTCAGCAATCCGGGCATTACCACCTCTTTTTCAACAAACCATTCCTGTGGCCAATCGCTGTGAGGATGTTTGTGGTAACTGATACAGGCGATCCGATGCTTTTCCCACATTCTGCGAAAAAAGCCTGGACTGTATCCTTCACGGTCAAACACAAGAATAAACCGGCAACGCTGTTTGTTTTCTGAAAGTGCCTCTGAGGATGGCTGATGAGCAATATCACGGAGCAGTCGGGGAACGATTGTATCTTCCAGTGTTTTAAGCAACCCGGGGTCAATCGTTTTTTCCAC
>CAZGEP010000171.1:0-9849 GCA_964524955.1 uncultured Planctomycetota bacterium
GACTGCTCAGACGCACAGTGGATTCCAATAATACCGTGGTGGTGATTGACAATGACCCGGCCGTGCTCTGGGCTGCGGACCATATTGTTGAACTTGAACGATCCGGTCCGGAAACAGGCCGGATTCGGTTCAGTGGAACGCCAACAGAGCTGCTCAAAGATAAAAACAGTAAAACCGCCGGAGTTTTACTTGAAAATCAGGATCTTTTCGGGTAAGCTGACTCACATTCGTCTGCCGCAAGTTCTGTTCGGCTTTTTCTGAAACAAAGCCCCCTGCCGTTTATCGATTGTATTCGGTGGAATGGGGAGTATATATTTGGAGCAGTATTTCATCTTTTGAAGGAGATATTATGAGTTCGGATTGCATTTTCTGTAAAATTGTTACCGGAGACATCCCCTGCGTCAAGGTATTTGAAAACGAAACCGTCTTGTCGTTTATGGATATCAATCCCATTACCAGGGGGCATGCGCTGGTGATTCCCAAGGCCCACCACGATCCCATTACCAATGTTCCTGATGAATTGCTGGCGGACGTTATTGTCGGTGTCAAGAAGATCGCGTCCGCAATGGTCAAAGGTATAAGCGCAGACGGCATTAATGTGGCGCAGGCAAATGGAAAAATCGCGGGCCAGGAAGTGTGGCATACGCATTTTCATGTGATTCCGCGTTATGAGGATGATCCGTATGACTGGAAGAATCCACTGAAAAAATACAACACGGATAATGAAATCAACGAGTACTGCGAAAAAATTAAATCTGCACTGCAAGGATAGAATCAGCCCATGAACAACGACAAACTCGTTGAAATACTAAACGGATTTGAACAGCGGCGTGATCAGGCCATGGAGATGCTTCGGGGCACAGCGCTGCAGATCGCAGAAAAGCAGCCGCCGCTTGAACCCCATCGGTCCCTGTATACCCGTGCATTTTCGTATTCCATTATCAATTTTGCCTTTAAGTCGTTCTGGCTGAACGACCAGGTTAAAATTGCCAACCAGGCACTGGACGAACACAATATCTATTACCTGGAGCATCAAAAAGCCCTGAAAGACCGGGACAGCTTTTACTGGCCCGGAGATTTGATCTGTCGGCTGATTGAATTCTTTGGTGAAAACGGCTCTCTTGCACGCGCACGACTGGCTGCTGATACAGAGCGAAACCTGAAGAAACTGCTCTGGCTTTTTGTCAAAGAAGACTCCCGACTGGACAAGGCGGATTACAAAAAGTCAATGACCTGGCATATATGGGAGTCCGAGAATCACCACATCCAGCAGTTCTCCTTCTGCTGGCATATCTGCCGGTTGCTCAGTCGTGATCCGCAATATCAGGAACGGGCCTGTGATGACGGCCACACACCCGCGGAACACTGCCGAGCATGGACCGAGTATGCAATCGAGTGGTGCAGGGAGCGGGCACGCAAAGGACTTTTTGTAGAGATGGCCAATTGCGGATACGGGGTACATACGCTAAAGGGGATATACAATTTTCATGATTTTACCGATAATGATCAGCTCCGTAGCATTACGGCCAGGCTGCTGGATCTCTACTGGGCAACCTGGTCGGAAGAGCAGATTGACGGAATTCGGGGCGGGGGCAAGAGCCGGATCTACACAAACGGTATGGACCGAAGAGGCAACCAGGCAATGCATCGTTTCTGGTGGTTTTATGCTGGAATGGGAGATCAGGTCGTGCCTGCGAATCACGACTTTACCATTCTGAGCAGTTCGTACCGTCCAGGTCCGGTGGTGGTTGATATTGCGATGGACCGCGCCGGACGCGGGGAATATGAAATTCGGCAGCGGCGGTTGGGCCTGGCAGAGCAGGGATTCTTTGAATGTCCGGACTACCGGCTGCGAACAGATTTCGGTGGAATTCTTCGATACAGCTGGTGCACACCCGAGTTTATTATGGGCATGCCCATGCTTGATGCCCGTCCGTTTGAAGACTGGACCCTGATCAGCAGTCAGAACCGGTGGCAGGGAGTAATATTTCGAGGGCATCCAAATGCGTGCATTGTGTCCCAGCCCGAGGTGCTGACCCAGCGGGTTGCCTTCAATCATCAGTGGGGGGTTCAGTGCCGGGGCAGCATGATCGCCCAGCGCATGAAAGAGGAATACGCGCGGGATACCGGAAATATGCGGGTCTGGATCAGCTGCTGCGGCCTCAAGACTCCGGTGGAGAAGGACAGCTGGGTCTTTGTGGAGGCAGACGGCGCGTATGCTGGAATCCGGCCGGTCATCGGTGGATATTCCTGGAAAGTTTCTGAAATTGACAACCTGCCGGGACAATGGCTTTGCTGTGAGAATGGATTTACGCCCGTCATAATTGAGGTCGCACAAAAGAAGGATGTTGCTGATTTTGATGCCTTTCAATCCCGGCTTTTTGAGAAAGAAGTTTCCTTTTCTGATCCTGTTCTTGACTGGACCGGATTCAGCGGAAACCGACTGGTATTTTACACCGATTACAGCCGAATGCCTGAGATCAACGGCATTCCCGTTGACCTGGCGCCCGCCTTTACTTTTCAAAGTCCCTTTGTGTCATCTGAATGGGACAGCGGTGTGGTACGCATCCAGAAAGACAACCGAAACCAGGTGCTGGATTTCCAGGGGGAAAGCAATGAAGGGCAGTAACTTCAGCTCTATTGATGTTTTGATTGCAATCGTTTTGATCATTTTTTTATTGGTTATTATGTGTGTGATAAGAAGTGAAATGGGAAGAATACGCAGGGATCCGAGCGGTCGTTCGCTGTTGGCTGAGATTGCAGCATCCGTTGAGTCGTATCATGCAGACACAGACATGTACCCTCCGGATTACATCTCCACACATCTGGATGAAGATGCAGACGGTAAAGAGCGCAACCTGGAAGAGTCTGCGAAAGCCCTGTACGATTTTCTCTGTACACCTATGAAGGGAAGAAGAGATGAAATCGGTAAACAATGGTCGGGTATTATGGCGTATTACGAACCCGACCCTTCATTTGTAACGGAAACGGGAAGCGGAGAAGGGTGGGGCGCTTTAACCCCGGATGACAGCAAAATGCTGGTCGACCCATGGGGTAATTCAATTCGATATATTTCAGCGGTAGAGGAAACGCAGAAAACAGTCTCCTCCAAAGATGCAGGCACGGAAATGAAGGATCATGTAGAACGCTTGAGGCAAAAAGCCCAAAAGAAACACTGGGTACCGTGGTTTAACAAAGACTCTTTTGACCTGTGGTCTCCTGGACCGGATGGAAGGGAGTATGATCATCAATCCAATCCGAACGATGAAAACGATGTGGATAATGACAACATTCGTAATTGGGTTGAACAGTAATGAAAGGAAGTTTGGGCAATGAAAGGATTTAGTCAAAGCAAGTTGGTTATTTCAATTTTTCTGATCACACTGCTTTTCTGTGGATGCAAATCGCCGCAAACCAGGAATGCGTCAAAGCCCCATGAGAAGCCAGTCGATGTGCAGATTGTCGCCCATCCGACAATGAGCGGTAAGCTGGATAAGAATATTGCGTGGTGCTGCACGTTTCAGCTTGCGTGGAATGTTCTTTGTGACTGGGCAGGCGCGGATATCCGCTTTACAAAGCAGACACCTCTTACCCGGCTGATGGAAGATGCCCGGCGCATGCAGACCGATTCCATCAATCTTGACCCGGAAAGCTATGTGGCATGCTGCGGCTTTTTCGGGCAGGGGATTGTAAAGAAGACCTTGCGGGAAGTGAGAAAGAAATTCGGCAGCAAAGCCAATACGCAGTTTCTGCGTCAGCTTCAGCGGGACAGCCGGAATTATGAGCCGAACCAGATCCTGGCTTATTCTCACCTTTTGAAGATATTAAAATTCCCGGAAAAGTTTGAATTGTTTGACTGGCCCCTGTACTTTTTTGTAAGCAAAAAACAAGAGACAGCAGTTCAGTGCTTTGGGATCAATGAATTTAATCACGAAAACAAGAACCATTCTGAATTGTCAAAACAGGTGGACATCTTTGATTACAAAAACAAGGATAATTTTATTGTTTGTGTGAAAACACTCTCAGATGACATTGTGATTCTTGGAAAAATTTCAGCAGAAAAGAATCTGCATCAAGCTATAGAGAAAATACACAGGCGTATTAACAATAGCAAACCGGATAAACTGGAAGAAAATGCAACCCTTAAGATACCGGCAATTGAATTTTTTGTTCGAAAAGGATTCAGTGAACTGTATTGCAATCCTTTTATATCAGATAGCAAACGTGTGACAGGGCATTTCTTTACCAGTATTTGTCAGACCATAGAACTCAAAATGGACGAGAGCGGTGTCAAAGTTGAGTCAATTTGTGATGATATAATCGATTGGGGATCTGAACCCATACAACCGAGGCATATTGTTTTTAACAAACCTTTGTACTCATGCTGCAGAAAAAGGAGGCTGGATATCCGTATTTTGCAGCCTGGATTAATAACACAGATGTGATGAAAGACAAAGAAGAAACAAGAGGAATTATTATCATAAAGTGTGAGGATCTGGAAGATAAAAATAGTGAGGAAACAAAAAATGCTGTCAAGAAGTTAAAGGAGCTTAGCAAACCAGAGAGCAACACAAAGGAGTAACACACAGATGAGCAAAAATTCGATAAAGACCATTGCCATATTGAGTGTGTCTGCTGGCGCAGGGCATGTTCGGGCAGCTGAGGCATTGAAGGCTGCAGTGGAAAACGATTATCCCGGGTTTCGGGCGGTTCATGTGGATGTGATGGATATGGTTCCTAAGTTGTTCAGAAAGATGTATGCGGAATCTTACCTAAATATTGTCAATCGTCATCCTGTGCTGTGGGGGTTCCTCTATGCAAAGACAGACCGGGTGGATCACGACTCCAGGCTCAAGAAACTGCGTGTGGCCATTGAGCGGCTGAATACAAAGAAACTCAATAAAACCCTGAATGAACTCAATCCGGATACAATTATCTGCACCCATTTTCTTCCCGCAGAACTCTTTTCCCGGATGATCGGACGCGGTGACACGGATTTGGATTGCTGGGTTCAGGTAACGGATTTTGATGTTCACTCGCTGTGGATCCATCATCACATGACCGGGTATTTTGCAGCCAATCCAGAGGTCATGTGGCGCATGGCAGACCGGGGGATTGACCGGGAGCAAATCACGGTCAGCGGCATTCCGATCATGCCTGCGTTCAGCCAGCCGCTGTCCCGGGATGAATGCGCCCAGGAGCTGGGGCTGGATCCGGAGAAGCTCACGCTGCTTATGATGTCCGGTGGTGAGGGCGTGGGCAGGCTGGATGTCCTGGCAGAGCGGGTGCTGGGCCTTGAGGGTGATTTCCAGGTGGTGGCGCTGGCCGGAAAGAACCAGGCGATGCTGGAGGATCTGAATCGGGTGGCGGCAGCACATCCGGGTCGGCTCTTTCCGCAGGGGTTTACACGAACCGTGGAACGGGTCATGGCTGCCAGTGATGTGGCCATCAGCAAGCCGGGCGGACTGACCACGTCCGAATGCCTGGCCATGGGCCTTCCCATGGTAGTGATCTCACCTATTTCCGGTCAGGAGGAACGGAATGCGGATTATCTACTGGAAAGTGGAGCCGGTATGAAGGCATGCGATGCGGCTGCGCTGGCATATCGCGTGGATCATCTGATCCGTCATCCGGAAAAGATCCAGGAGATGCGGAAACAGGCACTTGCAATCGCTACGCCCGGAGCAGCGAATACGGTCCTGGATAAAGTAATGGAACGACTGACGGAGCAGGAAAAATATGCTGGAACCCAGATACACTTCTGATCAAAATCGTTTTCAATGGTTCAAATGTGCATTGCTGATTCTGTGGGTTGCGATGCTGGGTTTCTTCTTTGCCAAGGTGGAGATCCAGATCGAAGGCGGAGAAGGATGGGCAGCGAGTCTTCCGACCTGGCGGATTGAAACGCATTGGCTGTTGGATATTTTCTGGGGAGGCCGTGCCATGACCGGATACCATGCATGGGTCTTTTCCTTTATGTTTCTGATCTTTCATACACCGCTTCTGATGGCTGGCAGGTTCAGCCTGCGCCTGGAAACCCGGATATTGGGATGTATCGTCGTCTTCTGGGTGATCGAGGACTTTCTCTGGTTTGTGCTCAATTCAGCCTACGGCATCCGCAGGTTTACACCGGAGAATATTCCCTGGCACAAAAACTGGTTTCTGTGGATGCCCGTGGATTACTGGATTTTTCTCGGGGTTGCGGTCCTGCTTTTCTGGTATTCATATCGTACAATCTCGGAGAAAAAGAGTCCGGTCAGTACGGATCACGAAAAGAAGGATACGTCTGCAGAATGACGGAGAGAGAATGAATGGTTATTTCCGGTATCGGTTTATTTCAATCGTGAGCAACGGTTATGATTTTTCAATGATGATGTATTGGGTGTTTTCCAGCTTGGACAGTTTGTCTTTTACATCATTTTTCAACAGCGTGATGGTTGATTCCGGCAGCTCCCCTTCCACGCATACGGATACGTGATCAATGTTTTCAGTATATCTGACTTCTGTACCATTAACGTCTATGCGATGGATTATGAAATCATCCTCTTCATCGGGAAGCAGAATGTGGGAAATTGGAGGGCGGTACAGCTCGTTAAATAGAGAGAAATCAGGTTTAGTGTTGATGGCCTTTCTAAGGAAATCCAGTTCTTCTTGAAATGATTCATTCATTCGGACTTCTTTGTATTCCGGAGCGGTTCGGAAATGAAAGAGATAGTTGGGTTTCCCATCACTCCTTTTAACGATCCACTGAGGCCAGTTTCTTTGTACGCTCTTTTTCCATGCAAGCTCGTTTAAAGAAAGCTCCCATGTATCCGTGTTCTCAAAGTAAGTTTTCTTCTTGTCACAGTACATATTTCCATCCGAAATAACAATCGCATTCTGATTTTTAAGAAATACCGCTTTGTGCTGATATATCCAGCCGGGATGGGATCCGGATGTTTTTATCCGGCTGATCTTATAGTTTTCGATGTTTAATGAAAAAACAGGTGTAAAGCCGGGTTGGCGAGACTCCAGATAACCAAGGTTACCGATAATATAGATATGATTATCAACCCGTGTGGCAGTATGGAAATCGGTGGGTGGAAAAATGTCTTTGGGGTAACCGTAAATATCTATCGTGTCATTTGGATTATGAACAACAACATCGTTATAAATACAGAAATCAGGATCATAAGAATCCTCATGTTCTCCGGCAATAAATATTGTCCGTCCATCCGGTTTAACGGTCCTGGACTGCCCGAACCTGTCAAAAGACCAGGTTAAACCTTCCGCACAAGAGTACGGCAGTCCCAGTTCCATCTTTGCACTGTAAGCGCTTAACCGGCTTCTGATCAGCCATTCCCACACCGGATTGGTATGGCAGGTCGGGTTGCTTTCTCCAAACCTGGGTGAATGCCATTTCAGAAAAAGATCCTGTGTGATGTCAGGATGTTTGTTTGATTTACAGGTCATCGGATCAAGCCTTTTTTCTTGTTGATTTCAGGTTGCTTTTATGTTGTCAACTGACGATATGATATTTTAAAACCAAACGTTCATATGTCAAATGCTAAGTGAAGCGGTCCTCAATAGATGATGGCATTCAAAAGATCGCTATCGGTATCGGGGTTGGCTGTCTCAAACAGATATTTGATTTTAACTACGAAACATACGGTTAAACCAAGTCCTTTTTAATTTTCATCCTGTCAATCCTGTCAATCCCGTCTAATATTTTTACGCACTTCAGAACGACAAAATAAAAGAGAATAAGTCAGGATTTACAGGATAAACTGGATAAGGACGTAATCGGTGTCGGCTGTTTCTGATTTCTAAAGAAGACGATACCGATTGCGATAGAGATACCGATAACGATAAAAAGTATTTAATTCTGGAAACATGTATCGACTGTTGACCGTCTTTCAGATCGACGTGTACAGTACCGCAAAGGAGATGCCGTCGGCTTCGGCGATGTTGGCCGCGTCTACGACTGCTGCGATGTAGCGATAGTCTGCCTTGATGTCTCCGCGCACGATGACCTGCTTGACGTCTGATTTGGCAAGGCGTTCCTTGACCGCCTTGCGAAGGTCTGCAGGCTGGATCTCATCGTCACCGAGAAAGATACGGTTGTCGCTGGTGACGGTAACGTTGAGAACGCCTTCTTTGAGCGTGATGATCTTTGGTTTTTCGGCGCGCGGCAGTTTGACTTCCAGGACACGGGTTTCTTCGTGAAAGCTGGTGGCTACCATAAAGAAGATCACAAGCAGAAACATGACATCGATCAGGGAGGTGATGTCGACTTCGGTGGGTTTGCGTTTTCGCTTTCCGACCTTTATTATTTATTTCCTCCATTCTTTCGTCGGGTCAGTCGGACGATCTTGGTGAAGACGGTTCCGTATTCACTGAGTGCATGCTGAATCCGGCGGGTAAAGAAGTGTTCAAAAGAAACGCAGAAGATCGCGATGATCAGACCGCGGACCGTGGTATCCAGGGCCGAGGTGATTCCCTGTGCCAGTGTTTCCTTGCGCATTCCCGCATCCAGCTGACTGAAAGCATACATCATGCCCAGCACGGTTCCCAGCAGGCCGAGCAGGGGGGCGATCCGGGCAATGGTCCCGAGGATGTCCAGGTTGGCGTAAAACTTTTCTTCAATGGCGTCTCCAGCGGTTTCCAGTGCTTCTTCGACCGGTACCTTGTTTTTGATTTCCGTAAATTCATCGGCCAGGATGTCGGATGCTGCGGTGTCGGATTTTTTGCACAGGGAAACGGCGTTGTCCAGATCGCCTCTGGCGATCAGGTCCGGAAGTCGGTCCAGCAGACTGCTGTCTGTGAGTCTTTTTTTGCGCAGTCGCACGGATCGCTCAATGATTACGGCCAGGGATATGATGGATGCGCCGAGCAGTACAACGTAGTCTACGGCTATGACTATACCGATGGGATTTCCAGTGGCCGCTGCGTCAAGGGCTTGTTTCTGGATCAGTACATTGAGTATTAAATCGCCTGCATTCATTTTTGTCTCCTGGAATTTATTTGGAAGTAAGTTTCATCACCGGAAACCCAATTTTGAGTCTCTGGGTGACATCGGTGTTGCGTTCTCCGTATTTACGGGCCTGGTCCATGTAGGAGATTTCCACATGCCCGCCGCCGGTTACGGAGAGAACGGCATCGTCTGAATTGGATTCACCGAAAAACGGATCGGTGTCAATGCTTCCTGCAAAAATCCCGCTGTCCGGTTGGGTTTCTTCCAGAAAACCAGTGACACTGTCTCCGCACGCGGATCGGAAGGTGGTTTCGATTTTGTCTTTTTTCTTTGGATCCAGGTTCATATCCGCATCGTTGATTCGTACACCCACAGGTTCTCCGGGAATGAGTGCCGTTATCGGCTTGTCAGTACCGGGCTTGACAAAGCTGACTTTCGCGTCTGTGCCGAGCAGAGCAAGGTCTCCCCAGAGGTCTGGGGCGTGAGAAAAGGACTTGCCCAGGTTCACGGCCCAGATCAGAGAACAGCTGGTTCCGTTGTTGATGCTGAAATTAAAGGCAATGATACGTCCGGGTTCAAGATCGGGTTCAGCAAAGACTTCCCCGGGCATGAATACTTCCACTTGGTACCCGCGGGGTTTCGTAGTGCGTTTGACTCCCATGCGAGGCTGAGCCGGTGACGTGCTTTGACGAAACCGTACTTTGTATTTTCCGCGCGTGGCTTCGCCGCCGATGATATTTGCGGCCATGGACGAGCCCAGGGGCCAGAACCAGAAGTGCTGCGTGTCTTTACTCAACCGGTTCTTTCGCCGATTGGAGAAATCAAAGAGCAGCTCAATGCCGGTAACCGTTCACGGGTTACTTGGGGAAAATCATCCGTGATACGAATTTTATTCA
>CAZGEP010000172.1:0-9767 GCA_964524955.1 uncultured Planctomycetota bacterium
GGTCTTTTCTTAAAAAATATACGGCCATTTTTATGCTAAAGGCGCTTGATCAAGGGCTAGTAATTGTGCTTTGTGGATTGGCTCAAAAGTTGTTATACATTTTAATTCGACAATTATCAAGTCATCAATTAAAAAGTCGAGTCGATAGCCGGTATTAAGTTTCGTTCCTTTATAGTTTATCGGCAGGGGAACTTGCTTCTTAAAGGGGATTCCGCGAATAGACAATTCTTTACTCATGCATTCTTCATATGCAGATTCGAGCAGCCCTGGACCTAAGAACCGATGAACTTCTATAGCAGCTCCGATGACGTTGTATGAAAGGTCATTTACTATATCTTTATCCATTTTATCCATCCGCTGTTCTCTGTGCCCTTTGTGCCTCTGTGGTGATATTCTTATTGATAATGTCGGAGATCTGCTCTACCTTTCCTTCCCAGGTTTCGTTTGCAACGCGGTTGCTCAGGCGTTCTTTTCTTCCAGGGTCTTTATCGGACAGTATTCTTTCGAGTTCACGGATCAGTTCCTCTTTGGTCTGAGCGAAGCGGACTGCATCATGGTATGCCATGACTTCGGGCAGGGAAGCAGAGACTACAGGCAATCCGGCTGCAAGGTATTCTCTGAGCTTGAGCGGATTTACACTCCGGGTCAGTTCATTGACCTTCATGGGAATCAATGCGGCATCAAAGGCTGCACAATACGCGGGAAGTTCTGTGAATTTTTTCTGACCGAGCAGATGAACGTTGGGGATCTCGCTGAGAAAACCGATATCACCGGCTTCTACAGCCACCCGCCCGATCAGCACAAAGGACCATTCTTTTTTCTGACGGGCTGTTTCGGCCAGCATATGGAGATCCAGCCAGTCATTGATCTCTCCGTAAAATCCAATTATAGGGCCGGGAATATCCCGGATGTCTGCAGGGGTATCCTCTTTCTGAAGGGTAAGGGCTTGTCTGAAGTGGTCGTACTGAACTCCGTGATTGACCACTGTGATCTCCTTGCCGGGAGGCTGTTTTTTCTCTGCCAGGTATTGGGCGGATGCAATCAGGACATCTGCTTGTGCAATCAGGTTTTCTTCCATATTTCGGATGGCATCGACCGCGTGGCCGGTAAATTCCAGGAAGTCATCCGTGATGTAGTAAATGACCGGGTTGCCAGTGCAGTGGCTGAGCATATATTCTGCGGTCGGGCTGAATGCCCAAAGGATGAATTTGTCAAAGGTGAGCTGCTTCATGCAGCGTTTGAGTTGAAACGCAAGGATGTGCCTGTTTAACATCCGGGCAACACTGCTTTCATGAAAAGGCAGTACCAGAGGATTGATGACGAAGATGTTGTTACGCACCATACGCATTCTTCTGCTGAAGAGTTTGAGTTTATTCAGGATCTTGGAGACATCTTTTGAGGTGGGAGTCGGCTTTCTCATACCAATGGAATTGACCCAGAGGATGCGGTTGTTCTCGCTGAGCCGTGTCATGATATGATGCTTGGACAACGGATCCTGTTCCCAGTCACATGAGAAGCAGAGGATGTTTTTATTCGTTAGCACTGTCGATCTCTTTAATGATTTTTGCCGGGTTGCCCGCTGCAATCGAGTGCGGCGGGATGTCATGGGTAACAACGGAGCCTGCTCCGATGACAGATCCCTCTCCAATGGTTACTCCCTTGAGTATTACAGTCCGGGTGCCAATCCAGACATTGTCTCCAATGGTTATCGGATTGGATTTGAATTCTGGCTTGAACGTGCTGTCTTTCTCAGAAGTCTTGTTTCTTTTGAACTGGGGAAAGATGTTTGTTATCGAGTATTCAATTTCTTTTTTCCGTTCTTCAGGGTCCACAGGATGTCCTTCAAAGTCGGAGATCAGAACATTCCAGGAAATGACTACATGGTTTCCCAGGGTGATCGATTCCCTGCTTGTGATTCGGGTTCCGGATCCGATGGAACAGAAATTTTCAGCTGTTATTCGGCCTTGTCCCCATGCGGATATCTTAACTCCGTAGTAACAGACGAAATTGTCTCCGATTGAGATGTGCGCATTCGGACGTTCTGCCTGAAAACACGACAGGGTCAGTGTGTGGAGGTTACAGCCAGTCTGTATTTGCTTACCATGTGCAATCTTCCAGTAGATGTTATTAACGGTAAATCTGACGGCTTCAAACACGTATTTGCAAATATAAAACGGGCGTGTCTGGATTGTTTTGATGGCTTTACTTAGAAACGGCATCAGCGGCTTCCTGTTCATCTGGTTGAAATAAAATGTCACGTATCAAGCCTGGATACTTTGAAAACGAATACCAGAACAGCTTCAATCTGCCGGCACTCTTCTGACTGAAACTCAGTGGTATTGAGGCCAGAAGTCCGGTAAATAAAACAAACCACCATGTAAGTGTCAATGCAGTGGAGTATGCAAATGAGTAGTGCGTTTTGAAGAATTTTATCTGGCTTTTCTGCAATTCAAGAAACATGTTAAGCGGCATTTCAGCAGTGCTCTTTCCGCCATGATGGACTGTCTGAACACTGGGCACAATATAGGTTTTCCAATTTGATTTGCTGAGTCTCAGGGCAAGGTCTTTTTCTTCTGAATACATAAAGTAATCGGGATTCAATACTGTATGGGTGTCGACCGCGTTTCTTCTAAGCATCATAAACGCACCGGACGGATAGTCGATCGGAAATGGATCTTTCTGGCTTTCAGACGGAAAACCGATCAGAAAAAAACGGTTGAGAAAGAGTGCAGTCAGAATATTACGGGTAATTGTGGGAAAGTAGCCAACGGATTGCTGGGGAGTGTTGTCTGTGTTGAGCAGAGAACAGGTGGCCAGCCCGGCGTCCGGAGTGTTTCTGAGAAATGACAGAACGCCGCTCAATGTATTTTCTCTAATTTCCGTATCCGGATTCAGAAAGAGGATGAATTCGCCGGTGCTTTGTTCAAATCCCTGGTTGTTGGCTCGGGCAAATCCAGGATTCCCCTTGTTTTCCAGGAGTTTGACTTCGGGAAATTCGTTACGGACCATTTTACACGAGTCATCCGCTGAGTTGTTGTCCACGATGATGATTTCATACGAGAGTTCCTGGGTATGCGTCTGGATCGACAACAGACATTTACGCAGATATTCACGTACGTTATAGGATACAATAATGATGGAAAGATCCATTTTTTCTCAGCCGACAGTATAAAAATTTTCAACACGGGACACCTAAACCTATTATACTATTAAACAAGGGGGGTCGTCAAGTTTTTACTGACCAGGGGATGTGGTTTTATTACACATAATCCGCTCTTATCAGGAAGAAATCAGTGGTCAAGAAACAAATGAATCTAATCTGTCCTATTGCTGTAATGGCAATCATATCAATGTTTTGCAATGATGTTGCGCGGGCGGAGGATGAGACCGGTGTCACGGTTTATCCGGCACCCGGGGGGGCTCCGGTTACCGGCAAATTTATTGTCAAGGTGAACGGACAGAAACTGGATGTGTATAATCTGAAAAAGGGAAAGGATATTTCGTTTGCTACCTGTGATATTCGCGGTCAGGTTTCGGTAACGGTTCAGGCCGCTTTTATGAAGGAAAAGGCCAAGTGCCGGTTTTCCGTGCATCCGCTCTCCAGGGGAGTTCTTCCGGTGAGTGCAGGAAATATGTGTGAATTCAAGGTAGACAAGCCCTGCGCTGTGACCGTGCTCGTCAATGGTGATTTTGGAAGGAATATTCTCCATCTCTTTCTCAATCCGCCGGTGGAAGAACCGCCGGAGAATGCAATTGTGTTCGGTCCGGGATTCCACAACCTGGGATACAAGAAACCTATTCAACTCAAATCGGGACAGACCCTGCATATTGCCGGGGGAGCGTGGGTAGTCGGACACGTCCGTATGAGAGGTTCCAAGGGTGTTGAGAATATCCGCATCACCGGTCGGGGGATTCTGGCCCAGCACAATCCGGGAGGGACCGGGATTTGGATTAACAAGGCAAAAGGGCTTTTGATTGAAGGCATTATTGTCACGCGCACGCAGCGTGACTGGTGTGCGTTGGTCATTGATTGCGAAGATGTGACTGTTCGCAACTACAAGGCGATTTCCTCCAACTCTGCGGCTACGGACGGTTTCAATCCGGTCAATTCGCAAAATGTCACCATTGAAGACAGTTTCTTTCACACTCAGGATGACTGCATTGCAATCAAGGGAATGACAGGTGGATCTGTATCAAAGAAGGTCAAGGTGGACCCCGGAACACAGCCGCCGGTTGAGAATATCCATGTAAAAGGATGTGTTTTCTGGAGCGATTACAATAATGTGATCTGCATGGGGGCCGAAACCCGGGCCAGGCATTACAAGAACATTACTGTTGAAGATTGCGATGTGTTGTACCACAAGCACTACCACCGCAATTACGGTACGTTTTCCATTCTTTCGCTGCACGGAACGCAATTCAGTAATATTGCGTTTAAAAACATCCGTGTGGAGTATACGGAAAACAAGCTCTTCTGTTTCAAGTTCGGCGAGCAGCTTTATGGTTCGGGAATTCCCGGAGATCAAACCTGGCCGGGCGGTATTGACGGTGTGACGATTGAGAATATTTCCGTGCTTCATCAGAAGGGCGGCGTGCGAAGCGAGTTCAGCGGTTATAGTAAAGACAAGCAGATAACGAATGTGACCATTGAGAATTACCGCCATGGCAAACGGTATGTCACGGACAGGAAAGGTATGGGGCTCGTCTGCAATGAACATGTTAAGAATGTGGTTTTCAAGGTGTCGGAGAGTGCCCGGGTGGATGTGGAACCCTGTCCGAAGATATGCCATAAACCGGATGCTGCCAAAGGGCCGCTCTGGTTTACATTCTGCGCCGGACTCCGAGACGGTGTCAAGGGAGGGGATGGGGTGGAGCTGCAGATTGAAGCCTATGAGAATGGAAACCGGAAAAAATCACGTCTGCTCTTCAGGCAAAATATCAAAAAGGTGGGCTGGAATGATTATGCGGTAAATTTTTCTGAGTTTAAGGGGAAGAGGGTGATTCTCCGTTTTGTCGTATCCCCGAATCTGAATACAAAATATGACTGGTTCTGCTTTGGTCAGCCTGAAGTGGTGGATGTAAGAGAGAATACAATGCCGCGCGAATTGATGGGCCTGGAGGAACTGACCGAGGGAATTCAGAAGGGAATTCTGGCTTATCCGTACGGGGATCCCGAGCCGCTGGCAAACGGTGCTTCTGTGGATGTGCAGGCCGGTGACGATGAAAAGAAATGGCTGAGAAGCGGTGCGGTCAGTAAACCCGGAATATTCATTCATCCTGCATGGCGAGGCAATCATTCAGAACCGGCATTTTTCGAATTCAACATTGATCTGAAGAAAAAAGAATGAACTAAAAACGGATTTCATGGCTTCCGGCGGCAAGCTGCCGAACCTCGTTTGTATACGGCAGTACGGCTGTGGCACGGGTTTCCCTGGGAACCGTTATCTTCCATTTCCTTTTTCCGTTTCGCGTATCCCACTCACTGACAATCGTTCCAAAAGGGCAGTCGTAGTGCGCCTTGAGCCTGTCAAGTCCCTGAATCGGATGCGGTTTGAGGAAGAAGTGGCGAAACCCGGGATGGGTCGGATCCGGCTGAATCCCGGCCAGTGTATTGTAAAACCAGTTGTCATAGCCGCCCATCATCGGATGGTTGAGCGACCGCGGTCCGTGAATGCGGTCGTGTCCGGTTTCGCCCCAGGATTCCCAGAGTGTTGTGGCACCCCGACGAATCAGGTCGCCGAATCCCGGGTAGGTGTCCTGGTGCATCAGCTCAAGGGCTGTTTCACCGTATCCCAATTTACTGAGCGTTTCGAAGAGATACCGCACGCCCATAATGCCGGTGTTCAGATGAGTGTCCCTGGCGCGGATATCGCGGATCAGGGCGTCAGTAATTCGTTCTTCCTGGCCATGCGGAACGGTTTGAAGATGAAGCGCCATGGCATTTGCGGTTTGCGAGCCGAATGACCCTGTATCCGGCTGGTAGAATCGGTCGATGAATGCGTTTCGGATGGACTGTGCCCAATCGGTATACACTCTGTGTTCATCCTGCCGTCCGAGTGCTGCGGCTGCTTCTCGCATTACAGCTGCGCACCGGTAGAACCACAAGGTCGTGGTCAGGGAGGGCGGCGTATGTGTGCAGATGCTTTCGTCTCCGGGATCAAACCAGTCGCCATAGCCTCCCTCAAGAATCCATCCCCGGGCATGTTCTCTGTAATGGTTGATCAGCTGCGTCATCCCCGGCCAATGGTTTTCAAGGACCAGCGGATCACCGTATTGAACGTACACGTACCAGGCAAGCATAATGAATGTCGCGGCCCAATCCGGGTTGGCATTGCCGTTTGTACCCCGCTTTCCGGGTGCAATGTTGCAGGGGATGCCGTTATTCCGGGACCGGGTGGTTTCAATGTCGTTGAGATATTTCTCCCAGAAGGATTTTGCATGAAAGTTCCACATGGAAAATTCAGCAATCATGTTCGCATCACCCAGCCAGCCGCATCGTTCGCGCGTCGGACAGTCTTCGGGAATGCTGTGGAGATTGCTGCGAAGGGTCCACAGCGCCATGCGGTGAAGTTGGTTCAAACGGTCGTCTGAACACTCAAAGCCGCCGCAAACCGGCAAATCAGTATGAACCGTGATCCCTGTGATGTCCTGGTCGCAAAGGCGTCCCGGCCATCCCGTAACCTCGACATAGCGGAAGCCGTGGCAGGTGAAGCGCGGTTCCCATACTTCGGTCTCATCGCCTCTGCAGATGTAGTGGTCGGTCTGCTCAACATGGGTGGCAAATGTACCGGTGCTGCTCGTGTCGATTTCTTTTCCGTTATGGGCAAGGGCCTCGGCAAACCGCATCTGAATCTCGGTTCCCCGCGGAGCACGCGTCTGAATTCGGACCCAGCCCGCGAAGTTCTGGCCCATGTCCACAATGCTTTGACCGTTGGGCATGGGTTGGATGTCAACCGGTTTAAGTTCCTGGGTTTTACGGATCGGCGGGATGGTCTGCGGTTCAAGCGTTCCGCCCGGACCATCCGTTACGCAGACCGGTGTCCAGGAAGTGTCATCAAATCCGGTCTCGTTCCAGTCAGCCTGTTCGAGCCTGGCATCATAACGTTCGCCTGCGTAAATATTATTTTCCGTGATCGGACCGGGAGCGCACGACCATGACTCGTCGCTGGTTACAATAACCAGGGTTTGGTCCGCGAGCTGGATATCGAGTTTCAGAAGCAGTTGTGGCTGGCCGTAGCAAAGACCGGTCTCTGCCCAGACACGGTTCTGGTTGAACCAGCCGTTTCCAAGGATCACTCCGATGCAGTTTGTTCCCGAACGCAAAAGGTCGGCAACTTCATAGGTTACGTAGAAGACGCGCTGTTCATAATCGGTCTGTGCCGGGTCCAGGACATGATCTCCCATACGCCTGCTGTTAAGCCATGCTTCATAATATCCCAGACCGCAGATGGATAATTCTGCGGACGTTATCGGAGCATCCAGTTGGAACTCATGGCGCAGAAGCGGCGCGTGTCCGCTGTCTGCAGAATCCTTCATGGTGATCCATTTACATTTATTCCAGGTCATTGTGATTCAGGGGGGGGAGTTTACGATAAAAGATTTTATTATTCCTCGAATTCGCCAAGCACGACAACGACTCCGGCCCTTGCGTATTTGTTTTTTCTGCGATTTACGGATTGCTTGGTCCAACGTCCTTCTGCATCCACAGTACTGTCCACTGCCACCTTGGCATACTGGCGCCAGATTCCTTTTCCGGCCATAATTTCTTTCAGATTCACCTGTCTGCCCTTAAAAGCAGCCTGCCAGTAGCGCCACATGAAATTGCCCGATTTGCTGGTGATGTATGGATCGATTTCGTAGTGTGCAAAAAAGTTGGCATAGACCGCGATCAGGTCGTTGTCTTCGTCTGTAACCAGAATAATAAAGTCGTCCCAGTCCTCTACCGGAGAGTTCCCAACAAAGAAGTGCATGTCACCACTGACCGGCAAGTCTATATGTTCGATGTTTTTCGGTTCCTTTTCCTGGTAGGCTCGGGTGATTAGATAATTTCTGATTGTTTCCAGTTTTCCCACAGGCGTTTCTTCAGAAACGCCAAAGGTCGGAACAGCGATAAAGGTTGAATATACCCAGTATCCGCCTCCACCGACAATGCCGAGAACCAAGATATACAGTATCAGAGTCGGTATCATGCTGGGAGTGACATCTCGTCTTCCGGACATAAATGACGGTATGGAATCAGCTTGAGTATTGGATGGCGGTTGGAGTGGTTCGGGACCGGGTGAGGCCGGGGACGGGGAAGCCGCAGGAGCGAGTTTTATTTTAAAGATTTCGCCGCAGAGATTGCAGCAGGGCGTATCTGCGTCATTTCCCGCACCGCAGGACGGGCATTTGATCTTGCCGTTATCCTGTGTTTTTTCCGGAGAATCCTGTGTTTTTGGTGTATCCGGTTTAGAGGATGGTGCCTGCTGAAACACTTTTCTACAAAAGGCGCATTGGGTTGAATCATCAAAATTCGTCTTTCCGCATTCCGGACAAATCATACGCATATCCATTAAAATTGGGGAACCCATTTCCACTTTCTGTACTAAGTTGACAGTATATACCGAAAAAACAATATTTCAACAGGAAAAATCTTTTGACATAACCCCTAATTTTCTTATGATTTCTGAAATTATTTCCAACAGGAACCTGTTTTTATGACTCCGGCACTGATGTATATCATTGCTTTTGCCGTTTCTTATATAGTCGGCTCGATACCGTTTGGCTTTCTGGTCGTATATATGAAGGAAGGAAAGGATATCCGGGAATTCGGGAGCGGAAATATCGGTGCGACCAATGTGCGCCGGATACTCGGCAGAAAATGGTCGTATTTTGTGTTGCTCCTGGATGTTCTCAAAGGTTTTTTGCCGGTTTTTATAACGGGTTTGTTACTAACAGGCAGGCCGGAATGTTATCGAGCACAGGTTTTTGCGGGTGTTGGAACCTTTTGCGGTCATAACTGGACGATTTTTCTCCGGTTTAAGGGTGGTAAGGGCGTTGCCACGGGCACGGGTATATTTCTCTGCCTCGCGCCCCTGGCTGTAGGAATATGCCTGACTGTTTTTGCGCTTCTGCGCTTTACGACCCGCACGATTTCCGCGGGTTCGCTTGCCGCTTCCGCAGCCCTGCCGCTGATGGTATGGCTGAGAGGCAAACCGTCTGATTTTGTGGAGCTTGCTGGAGTAGTTTTTATTCTGATCTGGCTGAAGCATCTTGGAAATATTAAACGACTGCTTACGGGAACGGAAAATAAAGTATGAATAACGTGCTTGTCATCGGTGATGGGGCCATGGGAACCGCGCTGGGTCTTCTGATGGATGCAAAAGGCGCCCGGGTTTCGGTATGGGGAGCTTTTGCGGAATATGCTGAAGAAGTCGCCCGAACACGGGAGAACCGTAAGTTTCTCGCCGGCGTGTCAATTCCTGAATCGGTTCAGTGGATTTCCGGTGACAGCCACCCGACGTTGACCGATACGGAATACGAGTTGGTGATCGTTGCGGTTCCCACGCAATTTATTCGAATCGTGCTGGAGAGGATCAACGGATTTTTCGGAGACCTGATTGTCAGCGCTGCCAAGGGGCTGGAAAAGAAAACACTGCTTCGGCCTTCTCAGATTATTGCCGAAACGCTTGACCGGAAGGACATTGTTGTACTCAGCGGTCCCAGTCACGCGGAGGAAATAGCGGCCGGACTGCCTACAACGGTTGTGGCCGCGTCTGCGGATATTG
>CAZGEP010000173.1:0-9635 GCA_964524955.1 uncultured Planctomycetota bacterium
CATTTTATTTCAGGCTGCATCTAAGCGCCTGCACACCATAAAGTTCCGTCTATCCAAATAAACCATAACGTACAACTGGGACAAAAACTGGGACATCCCAGGGAAAGGGTACGTTATGGCCACATCGTTTTATCGCAATAATATTCCTTACATAAGCTTTGTATTTAACGAAAAACGTATTAAACGGGCATACGACAAAAGTAAGCCTGAAGTTGATCTGAAGGTCAAAGAAATTGAGCTGGAGCTTGAAAAGGCCAAATCTGGTGCACCATACAACCGCGTCCTCCTTGAAGGAAAACTGGATGGCAATGGCCCCATTAACGATACAGTAACCACAAAGGATATTCAAACAACTGATCGAGTTCCCGCCCCGGAATATTTTGAATCCTACCTCAAATATTCAAAACATAACCATCGCCCAGGAACAACCAAACGCTACAAGGCGGTGGTCGACCATTTTCTGTTTTTCCTCTGCAAAGAACACATCTGCTATCTCCATCAAATAACGCCGGAGACCATTGAAAAATACAAATGGTTCCGCAGGGATACCATTACAACACGAAATGGTGATCCGGTGGAGAAGACAAGGACGAATTCACCCAACCTGAAAAAAGGTGCCAGGAAAAAGACCATTAACTTTGAACTTTCTGCTCTCAGGACCATGTTCTATGTGGCTAAGCGGTGGAAAAAAATCAACGAGAATCCTGTCAAAGAGGTCAAGATGCTCAAGGTTGATGACGCTGCTTTGCCCCGTTTTCTGAGTAAAGAAGAAATTTCTCTTTTTCTCCAAAACAGCGGATATCACAGACCGGTCTTCTTCACCTTTTTGAATACAGGGATGCGCCTCGCTGAATTGATCAATCTGTGTCATCATGATGTTGATCTTAAATACAACCGAATCCATATCCGCTCTAAGCACGACTGGAAACCTAAAACAGGTACTCGATACATTCCTTTGAATTCCGGTATGGTTGGGCTGATGAAAAAGATTGAAAGCAACAGGGGACACGATCGCTATGTTTTCTGCGACCCCAAAGGACGAAAATTGACCCACCATCTCAGGCGGGTATTTATGCGTATAACTGAGAAATGTGGTTTTCCGGAAGTCAGCAGGATTCATTGTTTACGCCATACTTTTGCCTCACATCTGGTAATGTCCGGTGTGGATCTTCCGACCATATCAAAACTGCTGGGTCACTCGGACATCCAGACAACAATGATCTATGCACATCTGGCCCCTGATCATATTCATAGTGCCGTTGAACGACTTGATTTTTCAAGGGAGTAAGTACATGAATCAACGTTATGCAGTTGATTGACTGCATAATAATAATCGGTTCTGATCATCTTTTTTGGTCTTTTCAAAACCAATTTCATTTTGGAGGAATCTTCGTGAAATCCATCAAAGATATTCTCGGATTAATACTGGCCATAACGGTTTTGGTAAGTTCAAGCGGCTGCACTGCCTTCCAGGCCATGGCGGTTGGTGCGGGCGTCGCTTTTGCCGGATCACAGTGTAAAAGTCGCTCCGGTTCTACTTCATCCCGAAACTATGTTTCAAAAACAAAACACGTTAAAAAAACGTGCTCATCTTCTCGTTCAAAATCGGCATCCTCCGGCCCCGGGAAGACATATTCGCATATAAAGGTCAAGCACCCCTATAAGTCTTCTCATAAGCATTCTTCGGATTACGGCTCATCTGATTCGTCTCACATGAAAGAAATTAAAAAAGGGTTGAAAGCCTTTCGCAAGTTTGAATACGAGGATGCAGCCCAACATCTGGAGAGAGCTTCACGGTCTTCCAAGCTTACCCCACGGCAGCGAGGTCAAGTCCATCTTTATAAGGGAGCTTCTTATTTTTACTCCGGCGACAAAGAAAAGGCCGGAAAAGAGATTAAAAAGGCCAGAGAGCTGGGTTCTGGTATTAAAAAGGGGATCTTTCGTCCTGAGATTGAGGAAATGTACCATGGAAAAGGAAAATAAACCTTTTACTATCCGTGAGATTGACCTGAACAGCATTCGTTCGGTTCCCAATCCGTACGGTGTTAAGAAGGATTATTCACGACTGAGAGAAAACATACGGCGTTCCGGATTTCTTCGGCTTGCTGTCGTGGATGAACAGGGGAGTCTGCTTGACGGCGCCGGGCTTGTAGTCATTGCGCGGGAAAATAATTATGAGTCTTTTCCCGCAATCGTTATCAATAATCCTGACCCTTTGCAACGTTACTCTGTGTACTCCTGCATTAACAATTTTGGTATGCTTCCAACTTTGGAGCAAGCGGAATTGCTCTACACAATGAAGCAATCTTTTGAGAGAGATTTTCCTGAGACAAAGGCCGGTGCCTCCGGAGGAGGTCGAAACGGCAAGGGGACAAGGAGAAAAAAAGACTCGGATTGTAACGGTGCAAAACCAGTCCCCCGTTTCAGTGAGCTTGTCTCTTCTCTGTCCGGCATCTCAGAAAGATCAGTGTATAACGCGATCGAGCTGCATTTTCTCTCGGATGCTGACAAAAAGAAATACATCACCGGGAAGTTAAGCAAAAAAAAGGCTGTGGAGAAAGGGCACGCCCGCCGTGTTGAAAGCAATGATGAGGAGGGAAAAAAAGGAAACGGGGATGCTGCGAAACTAACTCCCAGTGATCCGGTCATAATCAGGTCTATCAATAAACTGGCTCAAAACCTTAACGATGGTCCGTCTCATCCTACCATCAAGGTCAGAGAGGCGCTTGAAAATCTTTCTACCGTGATCAGTGATATCCTGAAACCGCCCGTTCAGTCCCCAAAATACAGAAACGGGATGCGGGTTAAGGATCAGAATGGAAATCCGGGTGTAATCCATCGGATCGCAGCCAGACACTACATAACGTATGACGATACAGGAAAGACCGTCCCGATTGATGGTCTGAAACTTGAGCCTTTGGCCCAATAAATACTTTTTTAGGAGGAGGTGGTTATTCATGAAGGAAGCAATTCAAAAAGATGAGAAATATTGTGATTTGCCTTTTTCCCTCTCGGAAGAAGCAAAACCGGAATCTGTTTTGAATCTGATCCGGGGTGAGCTTAAGTCGCCTGTTGCATGTATTGAAGCTGTGAACAGGCATATTCAGGAAATGCAGTCGGAGTTCAAAGCATTGTCTGTGAAAGTTGTAAATGACAACAGATACACTCTGGTTGATAAGCTCATTGAAATTCTTGATACCGTGGACAATGACAAATCCTATTTGTCCAGAATTCTCGACGATCCACGGATAGCAGAGAACAAGAGTATCATGGAGGTGTTGTTCTGGGTTCAGGAGCTTCTCGAAAAGTATGTCCGAATTGTATTGGACAATATCGAAAAGATGGGATTTGACGTTATCCATCCCTGTCTGAGGGAAAAGTTCAGCGCCAGCATACATAAAGCGCTGGGCGTCAGATCAACTTTTCACGAATCAGATGACGGCCTGATTTTCAGTGGAGTCAGGCGAGGTATTACTTACAAGGAGCCGGAGAGCGGAGATGTCCGTGTCAAACGACCGGCTGAAGTAATTGTATTTAAATTCAGAAAGGAGGATCAAAATGGTCACGAAAATAGTGGGAATTGATCTTGGTACAACCACCTCGGCTATCGCAGAGATGGATGAACACGATAGTCCCAAAGCAATCCCCAACCGTGAAGGAAAGAACACAACACCAAGTGTTGTGGGATTATCAGATGAATCCAATGTCTGTGTTGGTGATTCGGCAAAGAACGGACTTTATATTTGTCCTGATACAACGGTGTGCGATTCAAAGCGATTGATGGGAAACGTAGATGAAAAGGGAAAGCATATTCCTTGTGTGACAACGGACAAAAAATCATACACCCCGGTTGTGATCGCTGCAATTATACTCAAAAAATTATGGGAAGACGCTGAATACAGAAATTGTGTCGAAATTAAAGACGCCGTCATCTCTGTGCCTGCTTATTTCAATGATGTTCAAAGGTCAGCGACAATTGCAGCGGCTGAGCTTGCGGGTTTGAATGTGATACGTTTGATAAACGAGCCTACGGCAGCCTGCATTGCCTTTGCCTATGAAAATGTGGACTGTAAATATAAGGTGTTTCTTGTCCTGGATGTTGGTGGTGGTACAACCGATGTGTCCATCATGGTCAAAGAGAAAGGTCAGTATATTGTAAAGGCTACAGCCGGTGATTCCAATTTAGGTGGAAAGGACTTTGACAATGAGATCGCCAGTCTTGTTCTCAATGCGTTCAAGAATGAAGAAGACATTGAGTTGGACGAGTTTGAGGATGCAGCTGCATATGCGGACCTTAAGGATAAGTGTGAACGCGCCAAATGCGACCTGTCGTACCGCAACAAGACCGTGATTACGGTCAGTGCCAGGGGCAAGTCCGTGTCCGTTGAACTGACGCGGGGCGCTTACTGGGAAATGCTCAGGCTCTACTGGGATAAAATTGCAGCATTGGTCAGAAAGGCGCTTGAGGAGGCTGGAATGTCCATTGGTCCGGATATCATCTGCATCGGTGTCGGAGGGTCCATGAAAAGTCCGCTTCTTCAGGAAGCTTTTAAAGAAGAGTTCGGGCAGGATATTACGTCAAGAGGCATTGATGTGGACCTGGCTGTTGCATATGGCTGTGCTATTGTAGCCAATATGGCTAAACAGACAGAGAAACTGGCAGGCGACGATAGCATTGAGAAGCTCTATCAGGATGTCTGTTCCCATTCCCTTGGCGTTCTGGCCAGGAAAGGTAACAAAAAAGTCTTTTCTCCGATCATCAGGCGTAACAGTCAGATACCGGCTGAAGCGAAGCGCAGCTACGCAGCAGTGGATATCAATCAGACCAGTGTTGACATTGACGTCCGTCAGGGGGAAGAGGACGCTCCAGTTGAGGAAAGCATAACGCTGAAGAAGTTTAGCCTTAACATTAAACCCGGTGACAATACAACACCCCGGATCCAGGTTAAATTCGCCTATGACGACAACGGAATCGTCCAGGTGGAAGCCTTTGATGATCTGAGCGGCGAGCAGCTCAAAGAGAGCGTAAAGTATGAGCAGGGCATGTCCCGCGAAGAAATCGACGCTTCCAGGGCGGAACTGGAAAACGAACTCACTATTTCTTAAGGAGGATATCATGTCTTTTCTTGAAAAACTGATTTATGGTATGCCCGGCGAGAAGGCTGCCGGCAGTGGGCCGATTGATTTGAACAGTATGTTTTCCGGTATCTTTCTGGATGTAATCTTTTTCGATATTTGCATTCTTGATGTCAGCGGAAGCATGACTGAAAAGGATTCCGAGGGCAATACACGCCTCCATGGTGTGATCAACGCATTCAAGCGCTTCATCACAGTTCGCGCTGAATGTCTTCGTGAATCCACTGTTGAAGAACGAGCAGGTTGCTTCAACCTCATCTCTTTTAACACCAGTGCCGGGCTTGTTTCCGGCATTGTTCCGTACAACAGTGGAGAGGAGGAAGCTCTTTCATCTCTTGACGAGCTGTGTGCGAACGGAGGCACCAATTATCTGCCTCCCCTTGCTATGACAAGGGACATCGTTAAAAGGGTTGTTGTTAATGATGTCCCGGTTGTATTCACAGTGCTTTTTCTCTCTGACGGTGCTCCGTACGACGGGCCCGGAGCAGTGAAATACTGCGAATCCATGATAGATGACGGTATTTACGTTGCCACAGCCGGGATCGGTTCTGAGGGGTGCAGTCGTTATCTGGAAAAGATGGCGTCTGAAGTGGTCATTGACAATGAGCCGCAGAAACTCTTCAGGTTCTGCAAGGATGCCGAGGAGCTTGCGCGGTTCTTTTCTTTTGTCGGTTGCTATCTGCGCGAGGCGGATTGAGATGAATGTCATGCTGTCAAAAAAAGATGCTGAATCACTGCTTGGTCTTTCCGGAAAATATATTCGGGATGATGTGGAACAGGCATACAGAAAAAAGAGCAATGAATGGAATGTCCGGTGCAATAATGCCGTGAACATCAAAAAGCGTGATGAAGCGGCTCTGATGCAGCGTAAACTGAAAAAAGCCTGCGACGTCCTTCTTGCTTCCCCGGGCCAGTCCGCATCATCCCGTTTTTCATCTCCCGCTTCCGGAAAAAAGGCTGGTTCCGGGACCGGCGGTAAGCCCTCTGCACAGGCGCAGCCCTCTCAGTCAAAAAAGACAGCCGGACAGAGAGGAAAAAGCTCATCTGCTCAATCAAAAGGTACTCCAGCTTCAAACTACGGTGCACCCACGGTTATCAATTTTTCAGGCCGTTCTTCCGCTTCCGGTCGATTCAGCCGAAAGGTTCATTCGGTCTTTTCCAGTGCACGTCAGTACTCACAATCTCCGTATTTCAGGTCACGAGAATTCATGCGGTTGTGTGCCTCGGTTCTGATATTGTGTTTTTTGCATTATCTATGGCAGGATAACGGTCAGGATCATTCCGGAAAGTACGATATTTCCGATGCGGATATGCCTGCCGTAGAATTTTCCGGGAACAGCCGCGTTGAAAACCAATCTTCAAAAATTACTGTTCCCGAAAACGGCAAACTGGAAGAGCTTCTGAATATTTCAGGCACTCAAAAGAAAATAAGGGAATGTCAGGAAGCCACAAGAAAGGCTCAGAAGAAACTGAGGGAGAATTCCTCTGGAAAATCTCCCCTGCGCTTTCTGAAAAAATCATTTCCTTCTGAACCGGTTGAGGATAACTCCACCAGATTTGTTATACAACCGGACAATTCATCTTCCAGCAATGAATGTCCCCCGAATAGTGAAAATATCAGTATCTCCGGTAAGGTCAGGGAAAAAGCCGCCTGCAAACCTGAGAAGATCGTTTACGCCGGTCAGTTGAAGGTGAAGACGTTTCCGGCATCAAAAGTTTTTATCAATAACCGTTTTGTAGGCTGGGCTCCTTTCACCCCTGATGAAAATGTTCCATTGAATCCGGGGTTGTACACCCTCAAACTGGTGAACTCGATCTTCGGGAGTGTTGAAAAGAAATTTGTGATGGAACAGAAAGCGGAGAAAGAACTGAACTACTGGTTTGACGATGCTGTTTATAAAGTTTCGTTCAGAGAATGTTCATATTAATGGAGTAGTTTTTATGAAAGATATAATTCTGACCCTCATTCTGATTGCTATATTCAGTTTCATAAGCGAGAATGTCCCTGGTTTTGGTCGACTTCCCGGTGATTTCGAGATCCAGTACAAAAACATTACCATCTATCTGCCACTGGTAAGCTGCGCGTTGCTGGCTCTTATCTGCTCGGTAATCTGGACATTTGCCGGAAGGCATCCCTGAGAACTCTTTTTTGGAGGTGAGTAATGTCAACCACAGTAAGAAAAGAAGCGGGCTGGAAGCTCCCTGAGGAAGGGGAGCATCTGGGCAGAGGATATAAAGTTGAGAAGGTCCGTACAAGAAACGGTTGCCGTGTCATGCGCGTGGTCTTTCACATTATATCCGGCAATGATGCCGGGTTGATTTCTTCCGCGCTTCTGAACGGTTTCTATCCGGATTCACTGCTCGATCAGTGGACCAGGTCTGTATTGTCGGAAGATGTATCCGTCGGTGCTGAAGTGGATATCGAAGACCTCCTTAACAAACCCTGTATTATTGAAGTAAAACATCACCACCAGCATGGCAAAACCTATGCGAATGTTGTTCGTATCTCACGTTTGAGATAGAGGAGAGGTGTTACGTGATATTCTATAAAAGAAATCGCAAACAGGAGTTTTCTTCCATGAATCCCGGCCGTTCTTCTCTTGACGAATCTCATCTTGAGCGGATCGCGGACAAAATGGCGGAAAAGATGCAGTCCGGAATGACGCCTTTGAATACTTCGGGCAGGGACCATCAGCAGATTCTCGATGAAATGTGGGCTCGTGTGGGTTCTACGGGTTATAATCCCATGCTCTCATACGAAGCTCTTCAGAAAATACGTCAATCATCAGGAGGAGCGGAATACAATCCCCTGCTGAATTATGAAAATCTGTCGGGCATGAACAATAATCCTTTTATGATATAGGTGATCTTTCGTGTATCCCGGAAAAAACCGTATCGCTGTTTTATGGTGGTGTCTCAGGCTTGGTTATATAACCGCGGAAATGATTTCCCGGACGGTTTTCATCCATATATCTACGGAACACCGAATGAAAAGCGCGCGTAATACCGTGTCCGCCATGTGCCGTGCCGGGCTTTTGAAGCGATTTCAGGCAGCTGGTTTCTCCGGCGGCCCTGTTTCAGTATTTTATCTGAGCAGCAGAGGGATTAATGTGCTTACGCGTTCATCCGGTGTTGTCCGTTCAGACCTGTTTCCAAGCACCAAAAAACTTCACAGTACAAGTGTCTCGCACCGGTTGATGCTTAACACCTGTATTGTCCGGCTGTATGAATTCTGTTTTCGCAGCGGCATCGGTTTCGACTTTATTCCAGAGTTCAGCCCCTTTCACAAGGAAACCCTGAATGGCCGTTATATCGCGGATACAGCCCCCAATCCGGACAGCTCAATCGATGAAATAGGTTTTGTCCCGGACGCAGTTCTGTATATGGACACGGGATCGAAACTCTGGTTCCTGGAGATAGACATGGGATCTGAGACCATTGTATCGTATAAGAGCCGTAAAGACGACATCCGCACCAGGTTCAAGGCCTATCTCGGTTATTATGCTGCCGGAAAGTTCAGCCGATATGATCATGATTTCAATTACCGTTTTTCCGGGTTCGCACTTCTGTTCCTGACCACCCAGAAAAAACGGATTGCCAGGATAGCTGATGAGCTTATGATCCCCGGTTTTATCTGGATAACATCCTTTGAGCGTTTCCTTGGAAACAGCATCGGCAGCGTTGACTGGACGGTTCCGCCGTGCAAAAACAAGAAAAGATTTCAGTGGTAATTCACATGAACTTCAGGATTTTGCAGTCTATTTCAGCGGGAGTCGGGAGAATGGGACTTGATTCTTTACATTATGAAGCTTTGAGGGGTTCGATGAAGACACTGATGCCTTATCCGGTGGATGTCGAGCCCCGGTATCAACCCTATGCTATGAAAGACTTCTTCCGCCCGAAACAGTTCCATGTGAACCTCACGCCCGCGCCCGATGTATGGACGAGTTCCCGGCGTTCCTGTTTGCGCGTCATGTTTCCTGCGGAAAATGACTATCGTAATCTTGATTTCTCGGATGTCCTTGTACGGCTTTCCGGTCTTACGACACCTTTTTATCTGTTGACGGTCATTACCGGAAAAAATATCCGTCTTTACTTTCTGTGTTCACCTGAAAACGAATCAACTGTTCGCTCGGCAGTGGTGTCCGCATATTCCGGTATACAGGTTGAAAAAGAGGACGCATGCGTGCTTATGAACTGCTACGGACGAAAATCAACTGCGGCCGGTCTTTTTCTCATGGATATCTGCGATACACCTCCGTATTGGCACACGTCTCCTCCTCTGCGCAAAGATGATATGCCGAAACTGAACCTCCTGTATTCCGCCCGTCATGAACTGAATGATAATGAATCCATGTTTGCTTTATGCGTTATCAAGCCCGTCAACCATGCCTGGTCAACGAATATTGTCAATGCCTTATCCATGGAAACCAATGCCGGCAAAATATTGTTAACGTCCCAGAGTTTGTGGGGACTGGAGTTTAATTCCTCTGAGTACG
>CAZGEP010000174.1:0-9567 GCA_964524955.1 uncultured Planctomycetota bacterium
TCAATTATTTCGCGGGCACCGCCGATCACCTTCTGCAGTGTCTCCCGATCCTGCGCTCGACTGATCACATTGGACATCAGTCCCACAAAGCCGATCGCGCCGACAAGATGGTCGTCGAATAGAACCGGTGCGGATATGCGCTTGACACCCACACGGTTTTCTTCGTATTCCACGCAACCGCCCTGCCTGCGAATCTTTCTCAGATCTTTTTTCAGCTCCTTTGCGTTCGTTATCGTGCGTTCGGTAAATGCGTCCAGCCCGAAGCGTTCGATTATTTCATCTGTTTTCTGCTCCGGCAGAAAGGCAAGCATTACTTTGCCCAACCCGGAGGCATGCATGTGGGTATGATATTCCCATTCATTAAAGAGCATACGCGCGGCCGTATCCGTGGATTCCAACTTGGCGACATAAAACATCCGCAAGTCATCATACACCGCTGCCTCCACCGTACCGCCGGTTGATTTCAAAAGCGCTCTCAGATACGGCATTGCCGCTTTTCTAAACCGACGGTTATCAAAACCGGTCCGGAATATCAGCCGTCCGGAAAGGGTATAGCGTTTGTCCTGGTAAACAACACATCCCATTTTTTCAAGGGTCTTGAGAATCCGAAAAAGCGTTGTACGCGTAATGGGAAGACTGGAAAGAAGTTCTTCAAATCCCGCACCCTTTGGATGCCTGCCAATATACTCCAGTGCAATCAATCCTTTTTCAAGCCCGGGAACCCTCTGTGTCTCTGACATATTTTATTCCATATACGGTTTATATTATTTCATATTTGGAATTTTATCACTACACCGACAGATGTCAATTGTTTTTCAGAATAATAAAGAGGATAAATTCGATTTGAATCAAGACTTAACGGAAGTACAGCGCACCGGTAGGACAGGCGCGGATACATTCCGCTGCATTTTTCTGGATAGCGGATCCAATGGTAAAACCGGAAGGCGCAACAATGCGGGTCTCATATCCCCGGCCACGGAAGGCCAGCCCCGACTGCCCGTCCACATCCCTGCTTTTGCGCACGCAGATTCCGCATTTAATGCATTTGCCGGGTTCGTACACCACGGTATCATCCGCAACCCGTTCAATCCGTTTTCGCTTCTCAGGACGGCACGCCTTTGGGTCTGCATCGGTCTGATCAGCCAGGTCTCTGAGTTTGCATTCGGTTCGGGCCGCACAGTCGCAACACAAACAGCGTTCGGCTTCGTGCCTGACATGATCGTCAGAAATTTCAATTTCTCTGGTTCCATCCGCAACCTTCCGGGGACGCCTGCAGGTCCTGAGAAATTCATTTATTTCCCGTTCATCCGGTTTCCCGGTCCGCGAATCAAACCGCCGGAACGGTCCCCGGAACTCTTTTTGTTCCAGAAACGCCATACACGCTTCAGCCCCAATCTTAGCGTCTTGCGACGCCCTGGCCGCCATTTTCATTTCTCGCACAGCCGCACCTGCGGCAAATACACCCTTCACATCCGTCATCCGTTTCTGGTCGTCAACACCAATACCCCTGTCCGAATTCGAAAGAGTCACGGCCCGGGCAGCGTCTGTGAACTCGCTTCCAACGGCTATCAGTACAGCATCATAATCCTTTCTGAGCGCGTCCCAGGTAATATCGGTTCCAACACGGATGTTCATCCGCAATTCTGCTCCCAGTGCTTTGAGCTTCGCGGTCTCCAGAGCAAGCATTTCCCTGAACATGGGATCTTTGCCGAATTGTTCCGTAAGCATGCCACCGGTTTCAGTCCGGCTTTCAAAGACAGCACATCCGTAGCCTTTGCTCAAAATGCACCAGGCTACTGTTAATCCGCTGATTCCAGCACCCACAACTGCAATGCGTTTACCCGATGACGTTTCTGAAGCGGCGCCTGTTTTGGGGATACCCCGCTCGCTATTCTCTTCCGCAGCAACAATCGCAGCAATCAGTTTACGAATCAACAACGGCTGATCATAGCGCCCTCGTCGACATACGTTCTCACACGGTCCGCTGCAGACAAGACTGAGCGTTCCGGCAAAGGGATTTTCCTTTTGCAGCGCACTCAGAGCTGCCGCTGCGTTCCCATCTATCAGCGCACGAAGCATCCCGGGAATATCCGTACGGAGCGGACATGCCCGGGTGCACGGTGCTTCGCAGTCCCCTTCATGTTCACTGAGCAGCATTTCCACGGCAGACTTCCGTAACGCCCTGATCTGAGGTGTGTCGGTCCGGATGTCCATGCCCTGCACCACCCCGGCAGAGCAGGAAGGAATTATTTTTCCTGTAGCAGCATCCTCTACCACGCAGATCATACAGGATTCATACGGTTCCAGCCCCTGGGCATTGCACAGCACAGGAATATGCACACCCGCCTTCCGGCAGGCTTCCAGTACGGTTGACTGCGGATCAACCTGAAACGGTTTCTGATTGATGGATATATTCACGGTTTTCATTATTTTTTCATTGTATCGTATGCCCAAGAATAAAACAAGCAAAAACAAACCGGCCGTCGGGCAGAAACCCGATGGCCGGTCATGGAACTTGATTTACAATCATCCATAAGTGATCATGCCACCATTGGTCTGTCAGCCAATGGCGTTATTGCCTTTCTCACCGGTCCGGATACGGATGCACTCCTCGATCGGAAGGACAAATACCTTTCCGTCTCCAATCTTCCCGGTCCTGGCGCCAGCAATCACAGCATCAATCGTCGGCTGCACAAAACTGTCGTTAACTGCAATTTCAATCCGAACTTTGCTGAGCAGATTCACTTCAATATCCACACCACGGTAGGTCTCATGAAACCCCTGCTGCTGACCGCATCCCAGTGAATTGGTCACAGACATCTTATAAATCTCCGCTTTGTACAGTGCCTGCTTGACATCACTCAGGCGTTCGGGCTGAATGTAAGCAATAATCAGTTTCATGGTAATTCTCCTTTCCCTAAAAGGGAGTTGAGTTTATGTCAGTGAATCTTAAAAATCTGAAATCCGGAATAGGCTTCCAGTCCGTGTTCGCCGATATCCAGGCCGCGAAGTTCCTCTTCACGGGAAACACGCAGTCCCACCGTTTTATTGATTATAAAAAATATCAATCCCATGCTGACAACCGTAAAGAGTACGATAAAGAAAACGCCCAGCACCTGAGTCCAGAGCTGCCCAATGCCGCCGCCATATACAAAACCATCGTATTTCAAACCCAGGGATTTCATACCAAAAATTCCCGTGGCAATCACACCCCAGATTCCATTGATTCCATGAACCGGAAAGGCACCGACCGGATCATCCACCTGCAGCTTATCAAGCAGCACCACACCGATCACGACCAGCTGGCCTCCCACCACACCGATAATCATGGCTGCCCATGGATCAATAAAAGCACATGGGGCGGTTACCGCTACCAACCCGGCCAGAGCGCCATTCATTCCCATGGAGAGATCCGGCTTGCCGAAAAACATCCACACGGTGAAAATCGCACTGATACCGCCCAGGGCGGCTGCCAGATTGGTGTTGATCGCGACCCGTGCGATCAACTCTCCGTCGCCTACACCAAGTGTAGAACCGGGGTTGAATCCGAACCAGCCGAACCAGAGGATAAAAACGCCCAGTGATGCCAGGGGAATGGAGTGACCGGCGATCATATCCGGAATACCGTTGAGTTTAAACTTGCCAATCCGCGGCTTCAGCATAATTGTACCGACCAGGGCGGCAACGCCTCCGGTCGTGTGAACAACACCGGATCCGGCAAAGTCGGCAAAGCCGGTTTTGGCCAGCCATCCGCCTCCCCACACCCAGTGCCCGATAATCGGATAAACCAATGCGGAAATGAGAAAGGAGTAGAGCAGATATGCGGTAAATTTCATTCGTCCAGCCATTCCACCGGCAACTATCGTTGCCGCAGCTCCGCAAAAAGCGGCCTGAAAGAGCCAGAATGCATACAGCGGAATATCGGCTCCGCTTTCCGCGCCCACAAGACAAAAGCCTTTGAAACCGGCAAACCCATTTCCGGCACCGAACATCAACGCATATCCAACCAAAAAGAAAGCGAGTGAAGCCATGCAGAAATCCAAAAAATTCTTGGTCAGGATATTGACCGTGTTCTTTGCACGGATAAATCCGGCTTCGACCATTCCAAAGCCAGCCTGCATGAAGAAAACAAGAAAAGCAGCAATCAGCACCCACATGGTATCCACTCCCCGGATAACCGACTGAAGACCGGTTTTATCCTCTGCAGACACATACGAAATTAAGCTGAAACTGAATAAGTAAAATAATATACCTGCACGTTTCATAACATCCTCACAATCTGAAAAGAGTGTTCAAAGAAAAAGAATCCACTGCTTCCTGCACGTATTTCCGCCTCTGCACAAACAGAATCTCCGCAGGCCCGGCCGTCAGCGGCATACAAATATACACGCTGCGATCCGAGTGACCGGAAAGAAAAAAGGTCAGATGCCCGATCCTTCGCATTGAAAGATCGGGTCGTATCGACGTTGAACTCTATTGTAAGTGGGTATACATCCACCACCAGCCAGTCCGGTGGTGGATGATTGAGATTAGAGAGCTGCCAGTATTTCCTGGTATTTGGCAACCGGCCAGAGTTCATCCGCGACCTTTTCTTCCGCGGCATCTACCTGCTGGCGTAATTGCTGAAGTGCATCTTCCCCTTGTTTGGCGTAACGGTGCGCCTGCTTGAAAAAATCGGTTTCCTTGACACATCCTGCGATCTCTTTTTCCAGCGTTGCTGCTCCCTTGCGGATATTCTCATACATATCAGTCATCTCTTTGAGTTCGGCAGAGAGCGCCTTTGAATCAACACCTGCATTCTTGACACTGACAAAGGCTGATGCCAGTCGCTCGAGATGAGCGGTCACGGCAGGCATATAAAGCGTATGTACCATATTCAGGGCTGTCTTGAGTTCAATTTCCTTGATTTTGTTGTACGCTTCCATCTTGATTTCCGCCTTGGCATGCATCTCTTCCTCGGTAAGAACACCGTATTTCTCAAAGAGCGCGATTGCCTCTTTTTCCAGAAAGCGCTCCCAGGCCGCAGGAGTATTCCGATCATTGGGAAGCCCCCGTTTCTCCGCCTCTTTTGTCCACTCATCCGAGTAATTGTCACCGTCAAACTGGACGCGGCGGACTTTTTTGAGAACATCACGGAGAACCAGAATAGCCTCTTCACGAACCTTTCCCTTGCGCTTACTGAGCATTTCATTCAACTTATCGTATCCATACGCAACCATCAGATTCATGAGCGTTGCCGGTTCCGCGCAGTTGTGAGACGACCCCACACCGCGAAATTCAAATTTATTCCCTGTAAAGGCCAGCGGTGATGTCCGGTTCCGGTCGGAAATATCCTTGGCCACTCGGGGCAGATTCTGCACACCCAGTGTAATATCAGCCATTTTCGATTCGGTCAGTTTTCCGATTCCCTGAATCTCATCCAGCAGACTATTCAAATATCCGCCCAGATAGATGGAGATAATGGCCGGAGGCGCTTCATTGGCTCCCAGCCGGTGGTCATTGCCGGCGTCCGCGACCATAGCGCGAAGCAGACTGCCGAACTTGTCCACACCCATCATCAGGGCGCCAACCGTCATCAGAAAGCTGATATTCTTGAGCGGCGACTTAGAGGGTTCCAGGTAATTCGCTCCCGTATCATCGCCAACCGACCAGTTCAGATGTTTTCCCGAACCATTTACACCATCCAGCGGTTTTTCATGAAGCGCGCAAACCAGGTCATGGCGCTCGGCTACATTCTGAATAATATCCATCAGCTGCAGGTTGTGATCTATGGACAGGTTCGCCTCTTCATAAATCGGCGCGACTTCAAACTGATTGGGCGAAACTTCATTATGCCGTGTCTTGGCCGGAATACCCCGGCGCAGAAGCTCCACATCCAAGTCTTCCATAAAATTCAGCACTTTGGGTTTAATCGCGCCGAAATAGTGATCCTCCATCTGCTGTCCCTTGGCCGGTTCCGCGCCAAAGAGCGTGCGACCGCAAACCTGCAGGTCAGGCCGGGTTTCCACCAGATCCCTGGAAAAGAGAAAGTATTCCTGTTCCGGGCCGCAGAAAACAGTAATCCGCTTGGCATACCGGTTTCCGAGCGTACGCTGCAGTTTAATGGCCGATTTGTTAAGCGCTGCCACGGAACGCAGAAACGCGGTTTTGATATCCAGGACATGTCCGGTCCATGACAGAAATACGGACGGTATCACCAGTGTCCGCGTGTTGGCTGCTTCGTACAGGAACGCGGGACTGGTCGGATCCCAGGCCGTATAACCACGCGCTTCAAAAGTGCTTCGAATACCGCCGGACGGAAAGGAGGATGCGTCCGGCTCGGACTGTATCAGCTGGGACTCGGAAAAACGTTCAATCGCATTGCCGCTGCTGTCCAGCTGCAGAAAAGAATCGTGTTTTTCAGCGGTTCCACCGCGCTGCGGCTGAAACCAGTGCGTAAAATGGGTCGCCCCGTTCTCAATTGCCCACTCCTTCATGGCATGCGCGACATTTACGGCAACATCCGCATCAAGGGTTGCCCCCTCATCCACGACCTTCATCATTTTGCCATATACATCCTTGCTCAATTTTTCCTTCATCACCGACTTGCTGAACGTCAACTCTCCGAAAATTTCCTTTATCCGGACCACGATTCTGACTCCTGTATAAAAAAGTTATAAAGCTCGTTGATCATCTTTATGCTGGAATCATACCCTTAATAATCTATTTGTCAAGCTAAAATATTATTTTTTGCATTATTTTTTTAAATTAGCATGGGTCATTTTATATTATCGCCTATTTTGTTGAGCTGGTTGAGCTATTTTTGCATTTTTTTCTATTTTTTACACCCTCGCTTTAATCGCGGATCAATTCTGTGACACCGCAGCAACGAATGAGGTGGGAGTCTACAAAAGCAGCATAATCAAGGTTGGCACGGACGTCAACACATCAAAAGCTGTTATTCGTTATTTGATTATCTTTTTTTTGGGAACGGACCTGGCCGATATAATCAGGTATGCGTTATATACCTGCAGACGACTATCGGTTATTGGTAAGCGTATTTATTATGGTTTTTGCAGTAACCCCATCGACGATTGGCTGCTCACCCTCTTCTTCAGGCAGTCGTAGTGAGGCGGGAATATTGATGCGTACGGGGGTCAGGTTGAGGGTTCTTCTGCGCGCTTCCAGGCGACACAGGGCTTGTTCAGCCATTTCCATGGAATCCCAGTAAACAGCGGGCTGTATACCGCTGCCTCGGAACACCGGAAGGTAGTCTCTTTGATATTCTTCCCCGGCAGCCCAGCCTATCATTTCAAAATCCACACCCGGCTGCAGACCGAGTTCATGGGCAGCGGAAACAATTGCCGTGGAGATGTGAAGCCAGAGCGCAAGAATGGCCTTGGGACGGCTCTTTTCTGAGAGAATCTTTCTGGCCACATCTTTCCAGTCGCGGCTTTTTACCTCATAACAGTATTTGTCCGGAATTTCAGCGCCCAGCCGGTTCAATTCCATTCTGGCACCGCTAAAACGCTCCATACTGTGAATGGATGCGGTTATTGGGCCGCACCAGGCCACTTCCTTATACCCTTTACTCGCCAGGTGTCTGGCAGCAAGGATACCACCCTGAAAGTTATCCTGGATAATGGTATCCACGCACTGATCTTCGTACCACGAATCCACAACAACCACAGGAAGCTCGTAAACGGCGCACTCTTTGGCCAATTCACGGTCAACAGCATTCAGCACCAGTCCCCATGCTTTGGCCGTGCGTATCTGATGAAGGATTTGTTTCCAGTTGTTATTCTGCGGATCCACGCCCAGCACCGACCATCCGTGAGACGCCGAGCATTTCTGAAGAACCTGACCAAAGTCATGGTGGGGTTTGAAATTACCGTACCGGATTTCATCGGCAATATCCAGTCCATAGATAAAGGCAATAGGACAGCCCAAAGTGGGATCATTGGCACGGGCCAGCACACGGCATCCGCACCGCGGCTCCATGCGCACAAGCCCCTCCTCCTCCAGAACCTTCAGACATTTGGTCATGGTCTTGCGGGTAACGCCGTAATCCTTGCTCAACTCACGAAGCGGGGGCAGGTATTCGCCGCCGGGAATTTCACCCGAGGTAATCTTCTGTCGAAGCATGGACCGAATTCTCGGTCCGGGTCGTTTTTTATGCGTTTCTTCCATAATTAACTATACCATTGGTGTCTTTCTGGTTGATCATACACGATAACCACACTTTGTCAATCCAAAAAAGAAAAAGGATGCTCCGGCTGTCCTCCAAATACAGCGCTGGCAAAGCCTAATCAATCGGCCTGCCAGCAAATACGGGCTCCCGGTTCAAATATCACCAGGCACATCCCATGTCATGGCCGGTTCAGAATATTCAATGGAATACGTCTTCAGGTTCGGTTGATCCACACCCGCATCTCGCCCTTGCCGCGGTTATTCCAAAGGCAGTAGGGAACCGCACGCACGGTTACCTGTTTGTCCGAAGGCTTGAACGGCCGGTACAAAACGCCGTTCCAGCCTTTTGCGGATCGTTTTCTGCCTTTACATGTAATAACCGGTACTCCGCCCAGCAGGCGTTTGTTGAATGAAACCGAAAATCGTGTTTTTTCTGGAATAGATATATCGGCCAGCGCCGGGCCGTTATCCTTTTGCTCCAGACAATACACCACAGGCCCGCGCTGAAGCGCAACCTTTCCGCAGTCCTGGCGGACGTTGGGATTGGCTTCCATCTGCTCCACGGCCATGGGCAGATTGAACTCCACCCGATCCCCTTTTTTCCAGGTCCGCCGAATGACCGCGTATCCCTTGCGGGTGATTCCGTTCAGCGCAACGCCTTTGCCGTTGACCTTGAGCGAGGGCTTTCTGCACCAGCCCGGAATCCGCAGGGCAAGCTTCATTGAAAGCGGCGCTTTGGGATCCACAGAAACCGTAATCTTTCCTTCCCATGGGTAATCGGTCTTTTGCGCAATCCGCACCGGAACATCCCCGATGTCAAGATCCGCGCTGCCCTGCACAAAGAGATTTACACGAACCTCTCCGGGTGATGAAGAATAAATATATTGACCAAACGACCCAAGCATGCGGACAATATTGGTCGGGCAACAGCAACAGTTGAACCATTCCTGCCGCCATGCTGATTTCTGGCCAGTATATTTGCAGGCCTCGGGATGCGCTTCAAGCAGATTGTCGTAAAAGAACATTTTTCCATCCAGAGATACACCGCTCAGAACATTGTTATACAGTGCACGTTCCATCACATCCGCGTACGTGCCGTCCCGGTCCATGTGAAGCATACGATGCGCAAAGAAAACCAGCCCGATCGCCGCACAAGTCTCAGCATAGGCAGTCTCATTGGGCAGGTCGTAGTCAAAGGTAAAACGTTCTCCATGGCGTGTGGAGCCCACACCGCCCGTAATATACATCCGTTTCTCTGTCACGTTCCTCCACAACCGCCGGCATGCCTGCTTCAGGGATGTGTCCCCGGTTTCCGCGGCCACATCCGCCATCCCGGAATAAAGGTACATGGCACGAACCGCATGGCCGTGGACTTCACTTTGTTCGCGCACGGGGAGG
>CAZGEP010000175.1:0-9529 GCA_964524955.1 uncultured Planctomycetota bacterium
GGGCAGCCAGCGCTTCCGCCACGGGAAGCGTCGTGTTGGGCGTTCAGACATGGGTCTTATTGTAAAGCGCGACAGTCGGTATGCCGTTTGCTCGTTTCTTTTCCAGAAAGGTTTGCTTGATAGCGTTTGCCTGGATAGCGGTCCATGATGCGGAGATATTAACGGGGATATCCTGGCTCAACTGCTTATATTTTCTGCGAACCGCTTTGGTTTCTCTGATTCCCTGGAGAAACATATGAATATCCTCTTTGGTATTTTCAAGGTCTACCCCGTCAAACAATTTTTCATGCTGTTCGTAGTAGGCGTTAATTTCCTCATCAGTAACATATGCCTCACTTCTGATGTTTTTGAAATACTCATTGATCCAATCACCCGGCTTTGAATCAGAGAGATTTTTGCCGGATTTTTCAGCCCATTTGTCTGATGCCTTTGTAATAAGAATTCCGAGGGCGCTTTGTTCAAGAATAAAAAAACATTTATTTTCCATCGGTTCCTGTACTTCATAACTGTAGGTTTTGATATCATTGCAAATGTCTTTGGCCGTAATAACGGTATTTTCGCATGTAAGCAGTACGCCTTTTGGCAGAGCTTTAAGTCTGGCATGTTTCAGACAGAGAGTGGAAAGCCAGGGGTATGTTTCGTGCAGTGTTTTACCTGCAAAAGATTGGTATCCGCGTATTTAAACGGATCTTTCCATTCTTTTTTTTATCACTGTTTTTTTTTTCAACTTTTTCTGCAGTTGTGGTTTCTGAAGACTGTGTTTGGGGTTGATCATTTACAGATATCTGTTTCTGGAGGGAAACAACGGGTTTGTTTCGGGCAGGATGACCGAAGCCGGTATACATAAAAAAAACAAGAGTGCCAGCTGAACAAATCACAGCTACAACAATTAAAATCGAAAGAGATAATTGTCTGCGATTCATGATATCGTATCCTTGATAAGGAAAAAACTAATTTAGTTTATCCTGAATGCATTGACTGTCAAGGGAAAATGCAGTGATTTATTTATTTTTGCGGTATACCGTGTTATGGAGAATCAGGTTTGCTTCGGAAATATTGAAAAAGGCCTATTACCGGGAGTGTGAGGACTGCTCCAAAGAGGATTGCCGTGGGGATGTTTACGGCCAGGTTTACGGCCAGTAGTGTGGCCTGAATTTCTTGCCAGTTGTTCAGATCAATCCCTGTGGTTTGTAACGGGTTATTCAATTCGCAGGGTTTTGATTTCCCATGGGTTGAGCGGAACCGTCAGCTGTGTTCCGTTGAGGGAAATGTCCGAGCCGTTTTCAGTCGGACGTTCCAGCATATCGGTCTCTGTTACGCATTGAATTCGGGTGGGCAGTGTAATCGTGATGTTGTCTGATTCTCCAAATGTTTCTGCAAGCCGAAGAATCATGCCCTTGCCGTCTTCAGCCTTTTTGACGGCTGTAATCAAGCTGCTTTGCGTGTCAGATGTGCCAATGAATGACTTGGGAACATCCGTGGGCGCGGATTCACGAGTGTCCCACCAGTCCCGCCATACACCATTGGGGTGGTATCCATCTTGAACCGGGTGGGAGATCAGGGGATTGTTGAATTCCGTGCTCAGTTTTGGGGCATTCACGCATCGCCAGTCGCCGGAGTGGGGGAGTATTCCGTACGAAAAACTGAACGGTCCGAGGCCGGTAATTCGTTCAGCGAACAGGCCTTCACGAGTTCCGGGATCCAGAGGGGCCCGAAGCAGACTGAGCCGAAGGCTCTGCCGCTGCAAATCAAATCCATACAGACCGTTATTGAGAAAGAGCACTCCCTGTTTTTCATCGGATGTGTCCACCCAGCGCTGCATGTATCGGTCCTGATCCTCGAAAATCTCTTCATGAGACTGTTTGCGGTCTTCGGCAAGGTTGTCGGTATCAGCCGTACGCACAACAGCAAGATCTGAAGGCGCCCGCTCAATTGTTCCATAGGGTGCTTCTGCTGAAATCTGAGACGGGTTTATCGGGAGGTCAAATGCGGCCTTGAGGGTTACCTGTGATGCATGCCATTGTCCGTGGGTGCGGACGTGAACAATCGGAGAATCCGCCAGCAGCATGATGTCCTGAATGATCACGGTCTCCGGCTTTGCGGCATCCAGCTGAACTCTTCTCTGCACGCGTATCCGATGCCGAACCGGTCCTTTTTCGAGGCGTTCCGCAAGGGTAACAACGCCGGGATCGTACTCTCGTCCGGTGTATTTGATGGACCAGGACGGCATGGTTTTGTGGTCATCTTCCAGAAACTCAAGACGGTTTCCTCTGCCGTCCGGAGCAATGGCTTCGATCCCGGTTGCGGCATCAGTGATGCGGATGAATTGGCCGGTATCCAGATCCACCTCAACCCGGACGCGGCCGTTATCCAGCACCATATCACTGGACGATGTTGTTTGGACCGATGGGGTAGAGATCGAATTTCGGTTCAAATGGATGAGGCTGTATCCTGCGGATGGTATTTCCGGAATATGGATGAGGGCAGAGCGGACATCCTCCTCTTCAATAATCTGAAGGGCAAGCTGTGTATCACCGGTAGACGCACTCTCAATGGTTTCATCCGGAGGGAGCGAGATTTCAATCAGTCCGCCGCGCGTATGGGCCAGCAGATTGAAGACAGCATGCGTCTCGTTTTGCTCCTGATTACGGTGGCCGACGTGAATGCGGTCACACAGAAAGGCCAGCGCTTCGTTACGTGCAAATTCCGCGCGACGCCAGGCATCAGACCAGAGTTCGCGGTCTTCTTTGTGTACCGGGGCAACCGAGCATCCGCAGATAATGTCGTGAAAATGGTTGATGCAGTGATTCCGCCATGCCCGGGTCAGCTGGGCATGGGGGTACCGGAATCCCAGTGAAGATGCCCAGGTTGAAGCCGTCTCTGCACTGGCCAGAAGCTGCTCCATTTTACGGTTCATTGTTTTGTTGTACAGATCCGAGGTATACGTCCCCGTATACTCAAACCCGAGTTCACCTCGAACCACTGGCAGCTGGTTTTCATATGTTTTCATGTCCTCAAGTACGTCTGATGACGCTGCCCATTGGCTGTCTTTGAGCTCCGGGTTTCTGCGGGATTCGTTGAGAATGTTGAGCCACGCGCTCTGCATGGTGATTCTGCGGTCAGAGTTCAGACCGGTTACCACATGCAGCGCAGGCAGCGGCTGGTGGCTTTGCTGATCGACCGCGCGTTTGAGTGATTGCGCATTGGGATCGCGTATCCAGATTCCGGCCATATAAAAGATGCGGCTGCCGTCCGGGCCTTCCCAGATGAACTGGTGCAGGGGGTTCCCGTTCTGATCACGAGGCCGGCAACGATGAGAGTAGAATCCCTCCAGTCCGCATTTTTTGAGAATCTGCGGCAGTGTATGAGGATGACCAAAGATGTCCGGATCCCAGCATACACATGCGCATTTGCCGAATTTATCCAGGCAGTACCACTGGCCGAGTGCGCACTGACGGACCAGGGATTCACCGGAAGGGATCAGGTGGTCCGGTTCCACCCATTCACCTCCGCAGAGTTCGATGCGATCTTCGCGAACATATTTTTTTATCTTTTCAAACAGATCTGGATAGAACTCTTCCATGATCTGAAAAGACCAGATCGTGGAACGGGAAAAGATGAATGACGAATCCGGGTCCGACTCAATGATTTCAATCGCACGCTCAAAACAGAGCCGCATGAGTTCTTCTCCATACGGAGCGCGCGTCCACAGCCATGCGACATCCAGGTGCTGGGTTGCGATTACGTGAATTCGTTGTTTGGACTGGGTGTTCATAGTTGATCTCGTTTTAATCCTGTCTTACGCAGCCGGTTCGCTTTACTTTTTATCATCAGCTGTCTGCTTTGTATTCTTTTTGCGGAATCGCTTGCGAAATGTATTGCTGTTGTTATTTTCTGTCGATGAATCATAGTCAGTAAATTCAAACACAGGACCGCTTCCGATGAAGGTTATAAATAAATTGATAATTAAGGCCTGAAAAAAACCAACTATGAAAGATAACAAACTTGTTAATAAAATCAGGACAAAGAACCAAATAAATGTCATAAAAATGTCAAGACTCTTTGTTTCAGTGAAGTATATGAAGAATAAATAAACGCCTGAGATAATCCCGAGAGGCAGGTTGAATAATGCCCAGTGGATGCGACTTATTTCTTGGAGTTGAACTCTTTTTCCCATGATATCTTTTTTTTACTTTGTTAAACGGAACGCGGTCCGGACGTGGATTCATCCGGACCGCGAGAACGATTATGATATTTTGAAAATCCGGATCAGGCTTTTTTGCGGTGCATGGCCAGGGTTGCGACGTGGCTGCGTTCTTCAGCGATGATTTCTTCGATCTTGCCCTTGCCCAACCGCGCAGGAACTTTTTCCATGAGCCCCATGTAGAAGAGGATGGATTCTTTTTCCAGGCCGATGGCAATGTTGAGTATTTCCTGCATGCTTTCATCACCGGTCAGTTTTTCGGTAATGGCCGGGGCGCCTTCGACTTCCTGGCTGTCGGTCATGGCGGCCAGGTAAAGTTCGGTCTCGCCCATGGGATCATACGTGGTTTCTTTCTTCTCATCATCTGTCAAGCTGTCCGCCATTTCCTGAAACGTCTTGGCGTGGTTGTCTTCCATTTCAGCGAGTTCCAGCAGAAAACCGGCATTGCCGTCTTTGTTTAGATCGGCAGCTTTGCGATAGAACGCGGCACCGTTTTCTTCGGTACGGATCGCCATTTTGAGAACTTCGTCAGCATTAAATTTGATGCCCATGTATGTATCTCCTGTAAAAATGTCTGAAATTAAAGAAATCTGTCAAAATCAGAAAATTGTACTGATGTCGGATTGTTTTACAAGTAAAAATTCAATTCCCGTCTGCATTCACCGGTCACTGGGTGCTCGGCCCTTCATACAACTTGCCGAGTACGGACGGAACCAGTCCGAGGGTTACCGTCAGAATAACAACTGCAAAAGCGCTGATCAGCAGGATGGTGTCGTAGCGGCTGAGCTCTTGTCCAAGAAAAATCCATTTTTCAGCAAGAATGCCCAGGTAGAGTGCGGTTGCGCCGATCAGGCCGGAAAGGCCCATACCGGTTTTGAGAAGGGTGATGCAGATGGAGGTTCCTAGCGCCTGGTTTTCTTCCGGGGCCAGTGACATCATCTCCGTTGTTACGGCAACCGATGAAGAAGATACGGCAGCACCGAACAGCAGGCTGAGAATACTGATGTAGCCAAACATGTTGACCGGAACATGCTCTCGAAAGAGAAAAAATGCCATCACCAGTCCGAATGTCAGGTGGCAGATAAGAAATATCACGCGGGTACCAAAGCGATCCACAATTCTGCCGACAAACAAGAACCCCAATACATTGCCGGTCATCAGGAAATTGCCGAGCCACACCACCTGGTTGTCTCCAAATCCTATGACTTCTTTTTCAATAAGGGCAAAGATGGCCGGTGCTCCGTGAACGGTCAGATAAAGCAGAAAAATGTAGCAGCAGAAGGAGGCATATCCGGGGCTTCGGAGGATATGAACTATGGTGACGAAAAATCCGCCTTCACGGACCGGCTGCTCTTCTTCCGGGATGCGGCGGTAGAAGAAAATGCGGATAAAATGACTGAGCGCGACCAGAGAAAAAATAAACTGAAAAATCCGGACACTGGAGTCTTTATCCAGGAAGGCTGCGCAGGTTCCGGAGAATATCAGGCCCAGTGTCTGCCAGCAGAAACGGAGTCTTGCCCAGAACCGTCCCCGCATATCCGCCGGAACCACGGGCCTCATCAGACCGAACCAGCTGGACCCCATCAATGCATCACCAATGGAAAAAAACGCGACTCCGCTGATCGCGCTGAAATATATTACAGTCTGTGATCCGGCAAATCCGGTGAGCGCAAGCAGCAGGAATCCGGTTAGTTGAAGTACCTGCCCACTGTATCCGATATTCTTTCGGCCGTATAGGTCTGCGATATATGCGCCCGGAATGGTCATGACACCTGCGATCAGAAAGGGCAGGGACAGGCAGGTGATAACAGCAGGGCTGCTGAAATCCAGTACCTTGAGATAAAGCAGCAGCAGGCCACTTCGGAAACAGATTTGACCCATAACCCCGAACGCCTGAGTTCGGATGGCATTTCGCATTCCTGTGTGCTGCTGGTCAGAAGTGAGTTTTTTGTATATCATTTTATCTGCACTTAAATCATGGTTGAAGATTCAGTATGATTATATGAAAAATCCGGGATTAATCACCTGAAATTTAAAATGAGGTGCTGAATCTTGAAGCGCTGATCACGAATCATTCCCCGTACTCAGGGGGCGCGGATTTTTGATTTGAAGAATAAAAAACAGGGAAATTATTGCTCCGGCACACGCGGCCGCAGTGCAGTATTTTATGTTTTGTCCGGACCAGTCCCAGATTGCAGAGCCGAAAACGGAAAAGATAACCATGAATGACGCGCAAAGAAATCCACGGATGGCAAAATACGTGGCCCGCTTTTCAAAGGGGATGATTTCATAACTGAATGCGTTTCTGGACGTAAAGTCCGCAAAATACACGAATCCGATCAGAAACATGATTGCGGACAACTCGATTTCCGTGGACGCGAAAATCGTCCAGAAACATGCAAGGATAAAGACAATACGCGTTCCCACAATCGCGATTTTACTTCCAAAGCGGTCTCCGGTGTATCCGGAGAAGATGTTTCCTGAAATACCGCCGGCCATTTGCGTGGTGACCAGAACACCCATGAAGCTGTCCGGCCGGCCGGTTACTCGAAGCACATAGATGGCAAAGAACGGGAGCATGAAAAACATGGAAAGACCGGCAATGCAATTAAAGAGGTAGTGCCGGTAGCGTTTGTCAGAATACAGAATTCCGGGCATGACCCGGATGTTTTTTCGAAAACTGATTGGCTGCTGATTTTTCCGGGAATAGTCGTTTGTTTCCCGTACCATGATAAAGACCATATACGAAATGGCCAGAAAAAGGAATGTGATCAGGTGGAGGATACCGTACCCGTAAACCCCCGGATATTTTTCCAGAACATAGAGCACCACACCGCCGCTGCACAGGCCGATGGTAACGCGGATGATGTTTCGTACCGCAAACACCGAGGCCATTCGCCCGGGCGGAATACTTTTGCCCACCAGTTCCTGAAACGCGGTTACGGTTACACCGCCGGAAAGTCCGGAGAAGAGCGGACAGGCAACAACCAGCATGATCAGCAGGGTCGGATTGACATCCGGCATGAGAACCAGAGCCAGTCCTACGAACAGATACGGAATTCGCTGGAAAATACCTGTAATCACAAGGTATTTTTTCACGTGTGGCAGCCCTTCAATAATGTGGGCCGTCAGGACGGCTGGAAAGGTGATGCCAAAAATCATGAGCGTGGGCATAATGCTGATCACCCAGGATGGGCTGTCCAGGACTTCCATCAATCTGGGCAGCACGGAGTTGGCATCCGTAAATGCCAGCCCCCCCATGAACAGACCGCCTTCCAGAGAAAGGATCATGTAGTTTCTCATATAAAAGGGCCTGGATACCGATGATGCCGCACCGGCAGTGTTGTTAGTATTCATAACTGGAGGATTCTACGGTGTATTGGAAAAAGTCAAGCAAATAGCCGATACAGGAAGCAAAAAACATTGACTTATACTGAAAAAGCAATAAAATTGCCCTAACTGAAACCAGTGGAAAACAATGGTTTTTTACTCGTTTCAATTCGTTTTTGTTGCAGTTGTCGCCGCTTTATTCCGGCCTTGAAACAGTCTACGTTTATACGCTGACGGAAGTTGTTATGGGATTTATGGATAGAGATTATTATCGGGAAGATTTTGATTCCGGTTCTTCGGGAGCGCAGATTCGGATCGGCTCCGGCTGGACAGATGTGATGAAGATTCTGATCATTATCAACGTTATTGTGTTTATTATTCAGGCCCTGGGTGGTGGTCTTGCTCCTGGATCTACGTTTATGAATTTGTTCGGACTGATTCCTGCTCACGTCACTTCCGGATGGGTCTGGCAGATATGTACCTACATGTTTCTGCATGCTAACCCCGGACATCTTTTTTGGAATATGTTGATTTTCTATATGTTTGCTGGAGACGTAGAACGGGCGCTCGGTGCTCAGCGTTTTTTTCTGTTGTATTTGATTTGCGGTATAATCGGTGCCATTTTAACGGTACTGTTTCCGATAAACAGGTATGGGGTAACCGTTGGAGCATCCGGTGCCATTCTTGGAGCGCTGGCTGCCTTTGGGACCCTTTTTCCCAGCCGGATTATTCTGCTTTTTCTGATATTGCCGATACGGGCCAAAAACCTGGTTTTGCTGATTGCCGGTCTGGATATGCTGTATATGTTAAGCGGGACAGGTGGAAATACAGCCTGCCTTGCACACCTCGGCGGCCTGGGTACAGGCTGGATGCTGATTCGGCATTGGAGAAAAAAGGGCAACCTGGCTGCAAGTCGGACCATCCGGCCGTTTTCCATGATCTGGAACCGGATTAAGTCCTCTGTGCAGAATGAGAGTTCTCGGAAGAGAGACATTATGTCCGACCGCGAATACCTGGATTATCTGCTGGATAAAATCAATTCTTCAGGCATTAATTCGCTGACAATACAGGAAAAGAAATTTCTGCAGGATTATTCCGCCCGGCAGAAAGGACTGGATTAGAAAATGAGACCTGAGATTACTTTCGGAGTATGCCCTTATGAAGACTGATATGCCCAAACGATTCAATCCACAGGACCGGGAGAAAGATATTTACGCTGCCTGGGAAGAGACCCGGGCGTTTCACGTTGAACCCGACAATAACGGGAAACCCTATTGTATCGTGATTCCGCCGCCCAATGTAACCGGCGCGCTTCACCTGGGACATGCCATCAACAACACACTCCAGGATATTCTGATCCGTTATCACCGCATGCTTGGTCACAACACCTTGTGGATGCCGGGAGTGGATCATGCGGGAATCGCAACCCAGGCAGTGGTGGAAAAGAAGCTCTTTGAACGCACAGGGAAAACCCGCCATGACATCGGGCGCGATGAACTGGTCAAGCGAATCTGGGACTGGAAGGCCCAATACGGAAGCCGGATCGTATCTCAGCTCAAACTGATGGGCTGCTCCTGTGACTGGGATCGGGAGCGGTTCACTCTGGATGATGTCTGTGCCAGGGCGGTACGCCATACGTTTTTCAAGATGTTTTGCAACGGTCTGATCTACAAGGGAAAACGCATGGTCAACTGGGATACACATCTTCAGACCTCAGTATCGGATGATGAGGTTTATCATGAGACCGTTTCCGGACATCTCTGGTACTACCGGTATCCGGTGACCGGAACCAATGAAAAACTGCTGATCGCCACAACGCGACCGGAAACCATGCTCGGGGATACCGCGGTAGCGGTTCATCCGGATGATGACCGCTACAAGCATTTGATCGGCAAGACCGCAGACCTGCCGCTTATGGACCGGAAGATTCCGATTATCGCCGACGCCGAGCTGGTGGATCCGGAGTTCGGAACCGGCTGTGTCAAGGTGACCCCG
>CAZGEP010000176.1:0-9520 GCA_964524955.1 uncultured Planctomycetota bacterium
CTGGGGGTGAGCATGGATTTATTGAGCAGGCAATTCAATCAGCGGTTCGGGTAAGTGGCAACGGCAGTGATTTTACTAATGCGGATTTAACACCGATAATTTTAGAGATCTTAAGGAGGACACGATGGAAATAAAAAAAATAACACAATTAACACTATTATTCTTTCTGATAAATAGTCTGTCTGCTTCAGAATCAAAAAAAGAATTTTGGCGTCCGGTATGGGATAAACCGAAGAAACGCAGATATCAGAACATAATACCTAAGAAAAGAAATATTTTCATGGTTCGTCGAAATAAGATTTTTAAAACAATAAAAAAAGCTGAAACATTTCAACCTGCAAATGGGGTTATTATTTTAATAGATGAAGTTGAGGGTTTATTTATCGTAAGATATTATGAATCCATGGACCTCGCAAGTCTCATAAAGAAAAAAGTAGATTCTGATGTAGACTGGAAAAGTAAGGAAGCCCAATATTCCTTATATAAGGTTTTGTGTCGATACTATAGGCCGAGTAATAAGATTGAAAATGGTAAATACTATTATTATATGGAGGGGGTATGGAAAACAGAAAAAGAAGTAAGAAAGTTTTGCAATTCTCAAAAGAAAGAAATCGAAATACTTGAAACAAGATGGGAAGAGCTCAAGAACGGAAGAAAATTACTTCGAGTAACCTACCGCTACCCAGTAGATATAATAGGAAAGGCAGCTATAAGATATAAAGGGCTTAAAGCTGCCTATATATATCTGATACCTGAACAGATTGGTGATTATAAATGCATTGGGGCCAGTGCTCTGATAAATTCTTTTGTGTCAGAGCTTGGAGTCGGTCCAGGAAGAAGCGGTGGTGCTAAATATATGAATTCTAACTATAAAGGAGTTCATGTCCTTTTTCACTTGTCTAACCAGCCTGGTTCGCTTGATCATGATTTCATGAGGCACTTAGTGACTAATCATGGAATTAAAACCATTACTTTTAACAATCAAGTGTTATTTGCAAGTAAAATTAGAAAAGTCTTTGCATGGAAAGCAAGTGACTCAACCTATTATCGGCTTTCGGGGGCAGAATGCGAAGATGTTCTTCGAGCCTATCTCAAAAAATTCCCGAGTATACTGAAAAAAGATGCAAAATTCGATGAACAGGCATGGAAGCGGAAAGAAATGGATATTTGCCTTAAACATATGGAGAAAGAAGCCAGGGCAGGAAATAAAGACAAATATTTGATACGGTACAGCTATCTGATACGATTCTTCAAACCGATCAAGGGAGCACCGGCGTTCAGCAAGAGGGACATTGAATTGACGAAGAAGGAGCTGATTTACCATTTTTCATTGGTAGAGAAGTGGTGGAAGGAAAATCGCAAGACATTTCATTTTAAACCCGGAAGAATACTGACCGGATGGGAGATTGGTAAATACAAAGTATACAAAAGTGGTGGAGAAAGCATAATTGAAGACTTCCGCAAACAGACAGAAAAAGCAGCAATTGAAATACCCAGTGATGGGACAATCGAATGAGGATTGCGTTTCTTTTTCTTGCACTAATGTTAACCAGCCTGGGACTTTTTGCTGACGATAACCTCACAAATTCTCAAACCGTATGGGCGGAGCATGTTAAGGATCGGGCAACAGAAAACATTCTGGATAATGTGGAAATGCTGCAAATGCTGCTTTACTCTGCACAGAAAAATACGCGAATTTCTCCGCGTTCAGCAGCCATTGCCAGTGTGATGTTTTGCTGTGGCGCGGTAAACGCACTTCAGGGACCGCTTTCTCTTCGATTGCTTGAGCGGAGGGCGCATTTTTTGAAGGGCAGCGGTCTAACTTCGTCTGAACAAACAGCACTTCAAAAATATCACCATATATTAACCGTTGAATATTCAGGAATGCGGCCCCAGGGAAAACCAGGAGCAATAAACATGGACATTACCTTTGGCCTGGGAATGGTTCGAAATATGCAGTATACAATACAAAAGTGCAAGACTATCTCTGATGCTCTGGATTCGATTCATAGACTCCACGGGTTTAACTGTAAAAGGGTTATTGAGAAAGTTAATGACTTTCAGATTATAAAAGAAACAATTGACAGAGGTGTCCCTGTAATCCTGGACACGGAAAAAAATCTGTTTGTTTGCTTTGGCTATCTATTTGAACGTGATTTTCCATTGATAATAATGAGCCAACCTATAAAAACCCCTTTGAGTAAAGAATATTTCAAAGGAACTCCGGTTGATAGAAGAAGTATAGATCCATTTGTAGTTGCATCTTTAAGAGCTCTTCAAGGACAAAAAATAAAGGTGACAGAAGATTACGAAATCACCTCAGAAAAACAAATACCTCCGGATGGATTTATGATGGAACCATTTGAAAAAGATAAATACACGGCAACCATCCTGATGAACTGGCATCGTTCGGCCAGCGCTCATGATAAAGAATTACAAAAAATACTCAACCTCCAAGCTCCTCCGGAAAAAGAGAAGGAAGTAATTCCAAAGCAATGTAAAGATGTGGATCTATGGAAATACTATATTCAGGGAAAAGACGATGTTGCAGGAGGTGATTATTCATTAATACCAGGAAATGTCGTACCTGTCGGCAAGGGCATGAAAACCCAGTATGCCTGCCTGGCGTCCAGCATATTAATGCAGTCCGGGATTCGGACAGGTGATTTCTCAATAAAGCTCTGGCACCTGTATAAAGGCGCCTGCCGAATCCTGAATGAACCTTACCTGTTAATGAAGAAAGATAAACGTGCCCAACTCCAGGAACTGCTGGACAAAATTCAGAAAGAATACAATACCAAACAGCAGAGAATTATTCTTTCAGATCACAATAAAATGGATTCATTTATGGAAGCCGCCCTGCGCATCCGAAACACCATTGCCCCAACTGCAAACCTGAACAAGGCCCTGGATGAAATTGAACGTCTCCACGGCTGGAAAGCAGTACTGGAGACCGGTAAAGGCCTTCCCCTCGAAGAATACCGCGAAGCCGTCCACAAACGCATTCCAATCATCCTCCAGGACAACAAAACCAGCCAATGGCTGCTTGCGATCGGCTACCTGAAGCACGATGGAAAAGAAAAACTGATCATAGCAGATCCATCCCTTGTGGATGAAGGCAAAAGCCTGCACATTGACAATCAGCGTCTCTACCCGGGTGCATGTGTATATTTCGAAGACTTTGACCCGAAAAAGTATACCCCGTACTTCATCCACAACTGGCACATTTCAGTAGAACACTACAAAGACCGGATTGCTGAGATATTCAAGAAAGAGAAGAAACCAGATAAATGATGACAGCGTGAGCTGAATTGACAGACAGAAATCGTATCCGGATGGCCCGGTGCAAAACTTACCAGCAAGAACATCATCAAGCTCCCGGACGACGATAAACTCTACATCAATGAGAGCGCTTCGGAGGATGAGGCAAAGACAATGCTTGAATACCTGCATACGGATATCATAGCAACATCCGCTGAAGGTGAAGACGGTAACGGAGCCAAAGAAGTCGAAGAACGCGATGAACAGTTTCCAGGCCTTTTTCTGGAACTCAATGACGATGACGACGACGGGAACGAAACCCCGGACAATGAAGACAACAAGCCTCAGCAGAACGATGAAGAAAACGACCTGGGAACAATCCAGCTCAAGTTCAACCACCAGGATCTGATCCAGGGCAATGATTCTCCATTGACATTCAAAGTTGAAAGAATCGGTGACAGTGATGCACAAGTCCGCATCTGGAAAGGCAATCAACTCTGGCTGGATTCGCGGAATAACACCGAGAAAGTCGTCAAACAGAACGACCTGGATACAGACCTGACAATCGAAGGAAACAAAATCGGTGCACTGAATCTGAGACTTGTCTGTGAAGTGGATGGTGTTCAGTACAGTACGGAGGATGTGGTGAGGGTGAATGTTATAAAAGTTGATTTTGTTGTTCCCGGGGAAACCTACAACAACGGCGAAGATCCGGATGCCGAACCCGTTCCTGCGCAATTTATCGGCGTATCTGATCCAAGGCCAACTGTTGAATTGGATGATATTGGCTCAGAAAATCTTACTATAACCGAAACCGATGTTACATTTACCATATCCGGTACCGTCTATGATCCGATCGCGGACAATATGTCCAGAGACAAGGGTACAGCAGACCAGGGTGGAGCTGATATAAAGGAAATCAATGTTTTTGTAGACGATAGTGATGTTGCGGATCAGACCGTTGAGGTCGAGAATCAGGATGATCCCGGCAAAAAAGGTTTCTGGAAACAGCACCCGTACAAAGGAACCTTTAGTGATGTAACAGTCTCTGTCCTCAAAGAAGCCGGAGATCACTTTGTACTGATTAAGACCTCTGAAAATGCTGCCGGCTACAAGGGAGAAACTGGGCTGACAGTTTCAGTCGATAAACGAATTATTCCCGGAACGATCGGTGCGGAATTCGTTCAAACAGGACAGTCCGAAGAATATTCAATATACCGGAACATTGCTTTCAATTCAGCGCCAACTGCAGACAGATCAGATTTAGTCTGGATGTACTGCGACGAACGGGATCCAGGGGCAGAAGATCCGATATTTACTGAGACCGATTCAGCCAGCCTAATATTCTCTGGTCTGGTCGATGACATTGAAACCAGGGTGATTATCCTGGGATACTTTGCGGAAGGCGAACTGATCGAATCCCCGGACGGCAGCATCCCGTTTGACGAGAGTGAAGTGGATGTGATACGGGCTGTGGTTGTTCATAAATATCCGGATAAGCAGCATATGAAATTCCGCCCGTATGATTTTGTGGAAACAAAAGAAAGCTCTCTGATCTTCAGAGCTCGCATAAAAGTGGAAATGGTAAGCGGTGTCTCAGTGGGTGGCGGAGGAGGCGAAGAAACCGAGGCAGGTGTGGAATGGACCGCATCTGTTGAAACCGGTGAGCCTGGAGATCCGGGAATCTATTGTCCGTACAATATTCGGATTCAGGGACTGGATGAGTTTGCATACCAGGCCCGGTTGCTGACTAAAACATATGATCTTGAAGACATTGACGGCGTTTTATATTTGAAAGGCAGCAGTCCGGATCATCATGTGCTCTTTGACAGCCAAAATTCGAGCAACAGCCTGGTAAGCTTCAGCCAGAACGGCAAGTCCTCAACCTCTATTGGAAACGGGCTGCCCTTTGATATCATGGGGGCGGATAATCAGCCCGTTGCCTATAAAAAAGGCAAAATACTAACCTGGACTCGCTGGCTGGTAACACATGATCCGGCGTGGGAGAAGAATTACGCGCAGAAATATCCCAAACGCTGCAAGCAGGCCGTGATAATGAGTAATGAAGCTGTTGTCAGGATAACCTGCAAAGAACAACACCGCGACTATTACCAGGCGGAATTATATGATCCATGGAAGCCGCAGAATAATCCAAGGAAAAAATGTCTCAGTCAAAAGTTGGTTTATTCTAATGGAGTTCTTGCATTTTATTTCAGGACATCGGACGGAAGAAATACTGAAAGTTCGGTTACTGATTCCGATGGCCATATCTACGTAGAGAATAAAAAACTTCCAGAAGGTGTTTTTCCCAGGAAATTTAAAGTCAAACTGTCTGATAATACAACCAAATCAACGTGCAATATTACAGTGGGCCCGGTAATAACACACCTGAAAACACCGGAGGTAGATATTCTTGAAGGAGAAACCCTTGATCCATACAGCGATGAGTTTGATATCCTTGATGACGCAGATGATTTCGGTTACTACAATCATGGATTTGGGTATGGCCTAGAAATACACTACAGAATACATGATAAATTAAAGTCCTGTCTGGACAATAATCCCACAGGAAAAGAAGCTTTAATTACAATTGAAAATCTTACGGAAGACGAACTCCAACAGAGTAAAATCAGTGACATAGAGGATGGAGAAAAGCACTATCTTACTGCGTTTAGTTCAGTTCTTTTTACCAACTTACTGGCTGGGGTTAACAAAGAAATAAAGTGGGAAGGCTTCAGTAGCAGTTTTGTCGATGATTTTGGTAAGAACGAACGAGCTGACAAGGTGTTTATGGAAGAAAAAGAAGCAGAGCGGGAGGTAAGTGAAAGATGGCATCCTGTCTATATAGATGATACTGGTAAAGAGCATCGCCAGACTCATAAGGGAGCATCGGTATGGAGCTCGGTTGGTGAAGGATGCTACAAGATGAAAATAGGAGTTAAAAGATTCAGAGACGAGCCACAAAAGCAGAAGTTTGAGATTAATCTTGAAATCAAAACAAAAACACATGAAGAATTTTATAGATTAAATACTTATAATTGGTAAGGATAACAGATATGTTTTACTTAAATCATACGCGAGTTCGAACAGGATTCCTATTTCTTTTCTTTTGCCTGTTGATGAGAGATGCTTTCGGCTGGTGTCCGATAGCACATTACCTGATTGCCCGAGAAGCTGCAAAGCAAAAGGGGATTAGAGATAAAGATTATCCTCTGGAACATTATGCTAACTTACCTGACTATGAACCAAGTAAAGAACTTTCAGTAGTTAAGGGGATTGGGCCGCAAGTTACTGATTATTTCTGCTGGAGTCATGGGGTAATAGACAAAGGGCTGCATCGTACGTCGCTGATTATAGTTTTACCTAAAGTGCCCGAATACGCTGATGATGGACGTTATCCCGGTCCGGTGATGAAGAGTTTGCTAACTGAGAAATTGGATCTTCGTGGAATTTCTTTTAAGGGTGATAGACATTGGGATTTGATGAATACAGTGAACGGATTCAGAGTACATAATGCTGCAGACAGAGTGGTTCATTTTGATTTCTTTCGTGGAGCAGAAGAAGATTATTTGATGGACGATAATTTGAAAAAGGAAGCCTGGATCATACATCATGGACTTAAAGAGGTTTATGCTGATTATTTATTGCTTCGAGAATATGGTTACAGATCGGATGAAAGTAATATAGACCCTTTATTAAAGCCAGAGAATTATCTTGATGTGAAATATAAACTTACATTCTCAGATTCAACCCCTCCAGGTTATCCCTCACATTATACTGTATGGGTAGATAAAGAAGAAGACATACAAATAACAATAGAAAACCATGAAAGCAGTCCTTATGTCAGTCATATAAAAACGGAGCCTGTCAGTCTTCTTAATACAAATGCTGACGCTTTTATTCTTTGGGGCGATACTGGAGTCAAGTCCCTCGGATTCAAGGGAAACGCTGCGTTGATGAACCTGGCGCAGAAAATATTTCGTAAGAACAGGAGGAATTTACACGAAAGCGGGAATACAAAATATATTAATGTTCAGACGATTGAAAAAATAAACGAGGTAATTAAAACGTCAGATGAAGCAAAACATGTTTTGGAGCTGTTTTCGCTTCACAATTGGGCAACGTGGGAGCATCCTGTTGTACCAGATCTTACAGATCTTGAATATGTTCATAACGATGGAAGCACGATTATAATGGACAATCCTACCCCACTTGGACACAGAGCTGAGTATGAAAGATTACTTGACGTGGATACATTTCTAAAAGATCGGAGAATATATAGTAAAGACCATTATCCTGTATGGACTGAGTGGGATAGAGGCGATTTTTATTCAAAATATGATGAAGCTGTCGCACAATCAAAAGAATGGATTTATACAATAGAAGAACTCAAACTTAAACATCATTGAATCAAAGTCATGGAGGTAATATATATGAAATGGAAAATGACGTTGTGTTTCACAATTATTTGTGTATTTTTACACTCTTTTTTAGTTGCAGATAAGAAACAAGAATCCTTTGAACCCCTATGGGAAAAATACATTCGGAACAAGCCTCACCCCCGGGTATTTGACAACTTTGAATACTTGAATATGATTTTATTTTCCGCACAGAAAGGAGTGAAAATATCACCACGTACTGCTGCATTTTCTGATATTCTGTTCCTCGTATCGCTTGAGGCAATCCGTGGACACATTTCATTAAGAGATGTTGAAAATTACGCACAATCGTTAGTAGGAAAGCCTTTTAATACGCGTGAACACAAAAATCTTCGAAAAATGGAAAAGAAAATAAAGAAAGATTTTATGAGTGTTCATCCCAAGGGGATTGATTTCCGGATGGATGTAACGGTTGGCATTGGATTTGTCCGCCAGTTTCAGCGCACTCTTGAAAATGCAAAAAGCACTGAACAGTGTATAAAAGCAATTGAGAGATATCATGGCTACTCCTGTGATGTATTTAAATCACAGGAACCTAATTCTTTGTTCATCAAAGAAGCAATTGACAGAAATATTCCAGTTCTGGTTGAACAGTCAAATAATACATATAAAGTCTGTTTTGGGTATCTTCATACACACGATACGCTTTTTTTGTTTTTAAACGACCCTGCAAAAACACCAATTGTCTACAGTGGTTTTAAGGCGAGCGAAAAGGAAAAAGAGAGCTTGGATCCAAGGGTAATACGTTCTTTAATGTGGGATCGCCAGCATAAGATTAAATCAGACATGAAGATATCCTGTAAAATGCATTTGCCAGATTCGAGTTTTGATGTAACAGATATAAAGAAGTTAACAAATGCAAAGTTTTACGTTTTTATGAACTGGCGAAAGAGTGCAGAAGCCTATAAAAATGAAATATGTAAAGCACTTGGCCTGGATCCGAAGGAGATTGGACGCCAGGAAAATCAGCCTTTATTTAAAGACCCAAACCAACAGCTTTGGCACCGCTATATACACAATAAAACAGAGAGGCTTTCCGGAGCGTATTCATTGGCAAAAACAAGGATTGTGCCAACCACTGAGCAAATAAGCCCAATGCAGGCCTGCCTGGTAAGTTCAATACTGAGTACACAGGGGCCGGAAGTCAGCGAATGCGCGTTTTCCCTGAAGAAAGTTTATCGTGCTGCGTGCGATTTGTTGAACAACGAATTTCTGATCCCCACAGATGAACGAAAAAAAGAAATGCAGGCATTGGCAGACACTGTGCAGAAAGCCTATGCGGACCAGCAGAAAAAGGCTGTAGACAAGAATGACAAAGAAGAAAAGGTAGACGACCCGTATATCAAAGCCGCACTTCGCATCCGAAACACCATTGCCCCGACTGCCAGCCTGACCAAGGCCCTGAACGAAATTGAACGTCTCCACGGCTGGAAAGCCGTGCTTGAGACCGGTAAAGACCTGCCTCTCGAAGAATACCGCGAAGCTGTCCACAAACGCATCCCAATCATCCTCCAGGATAACAAAACCAGCCAATGGCTGCTCGCAATCGGCTATCTGAAGCACAATGGAAAAGACAAACTGATCATCGCTGATCCATCCCTTGTGGATGAAGGCAAAAGCCTGCACATTGACAACCAGCGCCTCTATCCCGGAGCCTGCGTATATTTCGAAGACTTTGACCCAAAGAAATACACCCCGTACTTCATCCACAACTGGCACATTTCAGTAGAGCACTACAAAGACCGGATTGCTGAGATATTCAAGGAAGAGAAGAAACCAGATAAATGATGACAGCGTGAGCTGAATTGACAGACAGAAAT
>CAZGEP010000177.1:0-9389 GCA_964524955.1 uncultured Planctomycetota bacterium
TACATCAGTGATATACCCAAATGCTTTGGTGCGAATCTGGCGTTGTAGTATTAAGCGACCTAAGTCTGCGATTTATTTTTGGGTCAGAGAAGGCAGGGTGCCATATATTAAAATCGGAAGTGGTAGGGGGCAGGTTCTTTTTGTTAAAGAGGATTTAGAGAATTGGCTCGGAGCACAATATGTGGAAAAGAAATAGTGTTGAAAAAATCAGATTGCATGGTATAGTAAAGATATTAAAGATGCAATTCAGGATCGCAAGATTGGGACAGAAGTTGGGACATTTTCGAGATAATAATTTGATGAGATATCATCCCAACTACAATAAACTTCATGAAACTATAATAGACTTCAGTTGTTGAAGTCTATATCCAGAAAGCAGTTGTAACCGTTATGGGCTGTGTTGTAGGCCTTTAAGAAAAATAGCCGGAAATAACGGAAGGGAATCCCACCTTCTCCGTTTTTTATTTTTAAAGCTTTAGTTTTAAAAATAGTGGAGAAGGTGGGATTCGAAGGGAAACTGCCGCAGGCAGTGCCTGAAAAGCTGACAGGGTCGCAGATCCGCCATCTGGTGGAATGTCAGCGTCAGGCAGTTTTCCAGCGTAAGGGAATCCCACCCCACCTCTAAAGTAAAATCCTTAATAAAGACTTTCTCTGTTTTTTATTTTAAAGCCGCCGAAAACAGTTCGCCTCGGAATTTTTCAAAGACGATTACGATATCAATAGTGATGTCGAGTGCTATGATGTCTGCATTGGGTACGTTTTTTTTCGGGTACTATAGATTAACAGGTCACTGGTTCTGTGGTCTGTATCCAGTATGCCCAGGACTTGTCCGGCAGGGAGCCGGTTTCAAAGCTTTTTCTGAGTAATTCATCCAGTCCGGCAACGACCAGCCATTCATTGTCATTCTTGATTTGTCGGGTGATCAGGTCTTTCGGTACTGTTCCGATGGGAGTGCCGGATTTCTGTGCAACTGTGATGCATTCTAACTGGCTGCGTGCTGCTTGAATTCCGCAGAGGGACAGCCCGGTTCCCTGTATGGCATGAATGGTGTTTTTGATTTTCTCCGGATTACCTTCGCCGGAGTTGACGCCGGTTGCATATGTTATTTTCTCACTGTTTCGCTTTGTTCCGCATATTTCATTCTGGCCGGCGGCATACCGGATGGTGCCGTTCTCAAATGTGAATTCAAACTCCGGGCCGTAGGTCTCGGTACTGCTGTGGCTGGCAGCAAAGAGGACCTCTGTCCGGCAGGTGGTCATGCAGCGCAGAAAGGCGGTGTCGTAGTTTTCGATGTTATGCGCACGGTAGAGCTGGGACTGTACTTCACGGGGTTGTGCAGATGTTTCGACTGAATCGCCAAGCAGGTAGAGCATGTGGTGGAGGTAGTGGGAGCAGGCATTGTTGATCGGGCTGTCGAGTACGGGGCGTCCTGAGTCATCGTTGATGCGGCCGGCCCAACGGTTGCGGTCATAGTACTCCTGAGCGCGGGGCCAGAGCGCAAGGCATTTGAATTTCAGCGGTTTTCCCCAGGCACCGCAAAGGATATCCTGCTTCAGTTTTTGTGTGGACGGAAGGTAGGACCACTGATAGCCGATGTTCACAACGTTGCCGGATTTGTGCTGTGCTTCGAGCATCTGGTCCGCTTCTTGGAGTGAGCCGCAGAGGGGTTTTTCACAGAGTACGTGGCTTCCGTGTTCCAGCGCGCAGAGGGTTTGGGGGCAGTGAAACTGAATCGGCGAGGCAAGGATAACCAGTTCTGCTGTCGCATGCTGATAAAAATCTTCCAGGGATGGGTAGACGGGGATCTGCTGTTGTTGAATCTTTTCGTAGTACATTGACTGTTCGGGACAGGGGTCCACAAATCCCGTAAATTGTACGGGAAAGTTGTCTGTATCAAGAAGGTGCTTGAGATACTGGTGGCCGTATCCGCCGATGCCGCATAAGACTGCTGTGATATTGGATGTCATTGATATTACTTTCTAACATTTGTTTGAGGGGTGATCGTGCTCTCTCTGTTTTTCAGCCGGATAGAACTCCAGTAAAGCCGACAAAGGCAAGGGCCATGTGGCCTGCGATAAGCAGGGTGATCCCGGGGCCGCGGAGTCCTTCGGGCAGGCTTTCGGGTTTGATTCTCTCCCGGATGCCTGCCATGGCTATAATCGCAAGAAGCCAGCCCATGCCGCTGCCCAGTCCGTATGCGATGCTCTGGAGGAAGTCGTACTCCCGAATAACCATGAACAGGGCTCCGCCCAGGATGGCGCAGTTTACCGTGATCAGGGGTAGAAAAATACCCAGGCTCTGGTAGAGTACGGGCGAGTAGCGTTCAAGGATCATTTCGATGATCTGAACAAAGGCGGCAATGCTGATGATGAACATGATGAACCGAAGGTATTCCAAACCCAGCGGTACAAGGATACCGTGGTAGAGGAGCCAGTTGACCATGATGGTGGCGGTTAGTACAAACACCACAGCCCAGCCAAGGCCTTTGGCCGTCTTGACGTGTCCGGAAACGGAGAGGAAAGGACACATCCCCAGAAAGCGGGTTAGGATGATGTTTTCCGTGATCGCTGAACTGAAGGAAATGACGATCAGCTGGATCAGGTAGTTGTCGGACAATGTCATGATTTTTTCTCCTGTATGTTTCGTATGGACCGGAAGAACCAGACCACGGCTGCCAGTGTAAAGAAGGCGCCTGGAGGCATGACCATGATGATCCACTTGTCCCACAGACCGGATGAAAAGAAAGGGACGTCGTATCCAAGCACAGTACCCATACCAAGAGCTTCTCTTGGAATCGCTACACAGACAAGGATCAGGCTGTAGCCCAGACCGTTAAAGAGACCGTCCCACCAGGCCATAACTGGAGGATTGGAATTGGCACAGGCTTCGGCCCGCCCCATGATGATGCAGTTGGTGATAATCAGCCCGACGTAGGGACCGAGATTTCGGCTCATGTCCGGCCAGTACGCCTTGAGGAGCATGTCCACCAAGATTACGTAGAAGGCGATAATCAGAACCTCGACCATCATGCGGATATTGTGCGGTGTCCATTTGCGCAGAAACGATACGGTCAGACTGCTGAACGCGAGGGTCAGGGTCAGGGCCGCGCACATGACCAATGTGTTCAGAACCAGGTTGGTTACTGCCAGTGTGCTGCAGATTCCCAGAACCTGCTGAAAGACAGGGTTGTTTGTCCAGAGTCCTTCACGGGCCAGTTCCATGGGGCTTTTGTCGTTGCCGGGGCTCATGGGGCTTCTCCACGATTCTTCCAGTTTTCAACCGCATTATTGATAATGATTTCTAATTTTTCGGAGGTCTGTGTGGCACCAGTAATGGCATGGATCCGGTTGCCGCCGACTTCTTCACTGACACTTACCAGGTCGACGGCGTTGCCGGTGCTGCTGATCGCTGTTCCTTCAAACCGTTTCCGAAAATAGGGTTTAATGATTTCTCCACCCAATCCCGGGGTTTCGTTTTGTTCGTAGAATGTAATGCCGGTGATTGTTTGTTTGTCGTGTTTGAACCCGATCACGCCTTTGATTCGGTCCCAGTACCCTTTTCCGTCAAAGGGCAGGGCATAGGCGGAGAGTTGACCGTTTTCATAAAAACGGTAGGCAGGATCGGTTTTGCTGTCCGAAGGTTTGATGTTCTTTACAAAGGCGGTGTGAACTTTTTCCGCAGGGCTTTTCATGGTGAACTGGTCAGGCAGAACAGATGCCATAACCGCACGCTCGAACATCAGTGCCCTGTTTTTTTCCACCCGGGAGCGTGTCCGGCTGTTTACGCCGATAAGCACGGCAGAGAGAACCAGTGTAATCAGAAACATGAAGAGTACGGGATACCAGATTGTTTCGTGAATGGTTTTCGCCTGTTTGTTCGAATTTTCTTCCATTTATGTTGTCCGCTCTGGGTTTTCTGATTTCTGATACGTTTTGACGGTATAGTCAATCAAAGGCGCAAACATGTTTCCGATGAGTATAGAAAACATCAGCCCGCCGTTGAATATGGAAAAGTTTCTGATGGTAAATGTACTCAGCGCGATGAGTGCACCGTAGATGATTTTTCCCTGTTGGGTTTTGGGGGAAGATACCGGATCGGTTGCCATGAAGAAGGCACCAAAGAGAAAGCCGCCTCCCAGCAGTGCAGGAAGTGCGCCGGGGACCGGGGAAATTCCTGCCAGGTAAAACCCCTGATTGAGCAGGGCGTAAACAATGATCGCAGAGAGAATGGTTGCGCGGCTCGCAACTTTTGTGTAAAAGAGATAGATGCCGCCGATAAGGATCAGCAGCGCGCTGGTAACGCCCATGGTGCCGGAAATCCTTCCAAGAAACAGACCGCTGAGCAGCTCGGATGAACTGCCGGAATATTCACCGGCCTTGAGTAGTCCCATGGGTGAGGCTGATGTGATGACGTCGGGTCCGGTCACCGTTGACCAGGACCCCAGTGCCCCGAATGTTCCCTGGGCTGCGGGCGCCCAGGCTGCGGTCAATGCAACCGGAAAACAGATATAGACAAAGCATCTGCCGGATATGGCCGGGTTGAAGATGTTCTTGCCGAATCCTCCAAAGGCTTGCTTGGAAAAGACAATGGCAAATGCGCTGCCGATTACCACCACATGCCAGGGAACCGTGGGCGGCATGACCAGCGCAAAGAGAACGGCGGTTACAAAGCAGGCTTCGCTGACCGGCTCTTTTTTCTTTCGGCAGAAGGCAAACTCACAGGCAAAGGCAACCAGGCAGGAAACGACGATGACAACAAGACTTCTCCAGCCGAAGTAATAGACCGATCCGGCCATACAGGGTACAAGGGCAAGCAGTACTTTATGCATGGGTTTCTGGCGTTTGATTATGGCGTTTCCGGGGGCGTTCATGCGTATCTCTGTCTAAGTAATTGTTCCTGATTGAGTACCGAATTGTAAATTACAGTCTGTGTAAATCAAGAAAATTACCATTTTTTAGCATTGCGTTTACCTGTTTTTCATTTATAATAGAAACGGTTTTAACGCACATGATGTGCTGTCATCGGGACCGGCGGTTTGCCGGAATGTATTCACTGTCTGGAGATGTTCATACGATGGCCCTGCTTCGCATACGCAAAGGTGGTAAGATTAAAGATGAAGGAATTGTAGGAAGGCGAGTTACCGTCGGCAGAGATACAGAATGCGATATTGTGATTAATTCAACCGATGTCTCCCGTCTCCATTGTCAGGTGGAGTTGATAAATGGGAAGTATCATGTCATTGACTTGAACAGCAGGCACGGGATTCGGGTCAACGGGTTCTCCGCAGACAATGAAGTGCTGAATAACGGTGATGTCATCAGTATCGGCAATGTTCACATGACGTTTCTTGATAAAGAACCGGAAATACACGAGGCTGTGGATGAAGAGGAGCCTCAGCAGGATACGAAGGCGAAAGAACAGAAAGCGGCTGATGAGCCGCGGAAATGGTTCTTTACTGTAATTGCGGACGGAATTGAGACACGCCATGAACTTAAAAAGAAAAAGACTGTGATCGGGCGGGGAAATCGTTGTGACATTCGTATACAAGTTAACAGTATTTCCAGCAAACATGCTGAAATTATATGCGATAAAGACAAGGTCGCCCTCCGCGACCTTAAAAGCACCAATGGAACGTATGTGAACAAACAGCGCGTTGAAGAGGCTGTCCTGAAAGGTGGAGAATCCATTCAACTCGGAAATGTTGTGTGTACGTTTTCTTTAGGTTGAGTCATGTTTCCAGTCGGTCCGCGGTTTGTGAACCCCCGGAACTCCATATCTATTATATATCATATCATAAAGGCGCAATTTCATGGATCCAGGGGATTTTCTGAAAGAGAAGGTCCAGCTCTTTGCGAAAGTTTCTTCCGAACAGATTGATAAGATTCTTACCGAATCCAATGTCGTGACCTTTGAACCCAATGAAGCAGTAATTGAATTCGGAGAAGAAGGACGGTTCTTTGGTGTTTTGCTGGAGGGCACTGCTGAAGTCTCCTACACAGATAACCATGGCGTTAAACATCCGGTTAAAGTTCTGAAGCCCGGTGATATTTTCGGTGAGATGTCACTGATGACCGGCGATAAAACCATGGCGGATATTATCGGACTCAGCCGCTGTAAAGCTGTGCTTGTTCCTGAACGGGTTTTTTCTTCCAGCCTGATAACGAATCCGCAAGCCATTAAATATTTGTCCAAGACCATATCCGCCCGGATCCGGGAGGCTGCAGCCGAAAAACCGGAAGAGAATATTGCGGTACAGGCCCTGCAGCGAAGCAAGGATCCGTACGGTTTAGATCTGCGAAGTACACAACCTCGGAGTCTGCTGGTGGTCAATTGCGGCTCATCATCTCTGAAATACAAACTCTATCATACTGAACAGCCGGACCGGGAATGCAGCGGATCCGTCAGCGGTCTCGGCACGGAAACCGCGGAATTGGTTTATGATGGGAATGGCGAAACAATACACCGGGAACTCAGCGAGGCAACGCACTCAGCGGCCCTCAGCGAGATGTGCGCTGTCCTGACGCAGGGACCCGCGTCTGTTCTTACATCCCTGGAGGATATTTCCGCAGTAGGGCATCGGGTGGTTCACGGGGGAGAAAGGTTCAGCACTTCTGTGGTCATTGACGATGATGTCATCCAGGGCATTGAGGCGGTCTCGGAACTGGCACCGTTGCACAATCCTTCCGCGCTTGAGGGAATCCGAAACTTGAAAAAGGTGCTTCCGCAGGCAACACATGTTGCAGTCTTTGACACGGCATTTCATCATACGCTTCCTTCGTATGCCTACCTGTACGGCCTGCCGTATTCGCTTTATGATAAAAACCGTATCCGGCGATACGGCTTTCACGGTTCCTCTCATTTTTATGCCGCCCTGCGGGCAGCGGAATTTCTGAAGAAACCTTACAATAGCCTGGAAATCGCGACCTGCCATCTGGGAAACGGTGCTTCGCTCTGCGCTGTGGATCACGGCCGTTCTGTAGACACCAGCATGGGGTTTACACCGTCTGAGGGATTGATTATGGGTACGCGCTGCGGGGATGTGGATCCTGCCGTTATTCTTTATTTAATGAAAAAGGAGGGAATCCGGATCGAGGAAATGGAGCGGCTGATTAATTACGAAAGCGGTCTCAAAGGAATTTCCGGTGTGTCGCAGAGTATGAAGGATGTTCTGGATAAGGCTCAAGACGGAGATCACCGGAGCCTGCTGGCTTTTAAAGCGTTCTGCTACAGGGTTCGAAAATACATTGGTTCGTATATGGCGGCCATGGGCGGGTTGGATGTAATTGTCTTTACGGGTGGAATCGGGGAGAGAAGTCCGGAGGTTCGTAGCCTTGCCTGCCAGGGACTGGACTGTATGAATATTCATATTGACCAGGCAAAGAACCGCTCGGTTCTCCGGCCGAATGAAACGTTTGAGATTTCATCCGATGAATCCGGCGTAAACGTTCTGGTGGTGCCGGCGGATGAGGAGCGCATGATCGCACGGGAGATGCTCAAGGTGTTGGACCGGGGCAGTGCGTCCAAGATTATCCGCAGCCGGAAGCAGTTGCAGATTCCCTTGGAGGTTTCCGCTCATCATGTTCACTTGAGCGCTGTTCATGTGGAAGAACTCTTTGGCAAGGGGTATGAGCTGACACCCAGGGTTGAATTGTCCCAGCCGGGTCAATACGCCTGCGAGGAGACGGTTCGGTTGACTGGTCCCAAGGGCAGTGTGGAACGTGTACGCATCCTGGGTCCGGCCCGCAGCAAGACCCAGGTTGAGATCGCCATGACCGAACAGTTCAAACTCGGAATCCAGCCGCCGATTCGCGAGTCTGGTGATATTGAGGGAACTCCGGGTCTGACTCTGGAAGGACCGGCAGGCCGTGTGAATCTGGACAAGGGTGTCATCTGCGCCATGCGGCATATCCACATGACGCCGGAAGACGCTCTGAAGATGGGGCTTCATGATAAAGATATTGTTCGCGTCAGTGTTAAGGGAGATCGTGAGTTGATATATGGGGATGTCCTTATTCGCATCAATCCGGATTACCGGCTGGCCATGCACATTGACACGGATGAAGCAAATGCAGCCCATATCCAGCCCGGCACGATGGGGGTTGTCGAAAGCGTTCAGGGACGAAATTGATTCAGAAACGTATCACAGGGTGTGAATCTTAATCAGATTGGTGTTTCCCTGTTGGTGGAGGGGGATGCCGGCAACAATGATAACCGTATTCCCTTTCTTTGCTAATCCCGTGTTCAGGACTTCCTTTTCCGCGACCTCAAACATGTGGTCTGTGTCTTTCATTGCATTGATTTTCCTTGCAGTGATTCCGTAATGAAGAAGGAGCCTGCGGCAGACGTTATCCGAAGCGCACAGAGCCACTACGGGAACCGGCGGGTGGTACTCCGCGATTCTCGCGGCCGAATCTCCGCTCATGGTATAGACAACAATGGCCGATGCTTTGAGATCCAGAGCCGATTGGCAAGCGTTGTGTGCGGCGGTTTCCGGAATGCTGAACGGCACACTCTTTTTTAGGCGGATTTGATTTTTAGATTCGAGGATGCTTTCGGCTTCTGCTGCGATGCGCGCCATGGTGCGAACCGCTTCAACAGGATTGGTACCGACCGCAGTTTCTCCAGAGAGCATGACGGCATCAGTTCCATCCATAACCGCGTTATACACATCTCCGGCTTCAGCGCGTGTGGGGCGGGAATTGGTGATCATGGATTCCAGCATCTGTGTGGCGGTGATTACCGGTATACCAGTCATGGAGCACTGTTCAATGATGGTTTTCTGAGCAGACGGTACCCGTTCAATATTCATTTCCACCCCCAGATCCCCCCGGGCTACCATGATACCATTGCTTTCGGTAATAATGGCGGCAATGTTTTTTACGGCTTCGGGTTTTTCAATCTTGGCGATCAGCGAGAGACCGGAGCCGGCGGTGTGTTTTCTTAGGGTGCGGATACAGTTCGCACTTCGGACAAAGCTCAGTGCAACAAAGTCAAATTCGTGGTTCAGGATGAAATCCAGATCCTGAAGGTCTTTTTCAGTCAGGCTTTCGATGGTCAAATGAATACCCGGAAAGTTCATTCCCTTGTGATCGCTGAGTCTGCCGCCGTCCAGGACGGTGAATCGGACGTATTCATCAGTTTTGTAAATGGCTTTAAGTTTAATGTTTCCGTCATCCAGGAGGATGATGTCACCGGGAGTCAGATCGTTGGTAAGATAGGGGTAAGGGGTGGAGCATTTGCCGGCGTCACCCGGAAAATCGCAGTTTCCGTAGATATCAAAAACAGATTCGGTTTCGAGTAACACCGGTCCATTTGCGAAGCCGCTGGTGCGGATCTTGGGTCCGGATAGATCACCGAGAATACCGGCCGGTTTGTCGGCATCAACGGTC
>CAZGEP010000178.1:0-9367 GCA_964524955.1 uncultured Planctomycetota bacterium
TTGCGTTTATGTGTTTTACGTTGCAGGTTTAAATCAGAAAAGACTGCATTTTCCCGCCGGAAAGTGCAGTCCTTTTTTATAATTGAAATCCATTTATTCTAACGTTGGTCCTACGCACATTCGGAATAGCCACAGTCGTGACAGACCATGCATCCCCCTTCGTGCTCAATGATGCCGCCGCATTCAGGACAGGCTTCTCCTGCGGTCGGCTCCACCGCCAGTTCCCGATTATCCGGGTCGGTCGCGACTTGAATGGCCTTGGCAATGGCGTCTGCGCAGGAAAGGCATTTCTGGTCGCCGAATCCCATGGGCCTGTGGCAGCTGATTCCGCGCAGGGATTTGATAATATCGCTGGTGTCAATACCGACCCGCCACGCCAGAGAGGCCAGCCTGCCGATGGCTTCGCACTGGCTGGAGGGACATCCGCCCGCTTTTCCCATGGTATTGAAGAGTTCAAAGGGACCCTGTTTGTCGTAGTTGACGGTCACATACAGCGAGCCGCAGCCGGTTTCCATCTTAATGGTTTCGCCCTTGATCTTTTTGGGGCGTTCGCGTTTGACAATCTTTGATTTGGCCGTTTCCTTGGCTTTTTCCTGATTGTTCAGGGATAGAACCTGGTTGTCCCGGCTGCCGTCTCTATAGATGGTCACACCTTTGCAGCCTTCTTTGTAGGCGAGCATGTAGACTTCCTCCACATCCTCGGGCGTGGCGTCTCGGCAGAAGTTTACTGTCTTGGAAACGGCGTTATCTGTGTTTCGCTGAAAGGCTGCCTGCATCCGAATATGCCATTCCGGTGATACATCGTGGGCGCAGACAAAGACCTTGCGAATGTCTTCCGGGATTTCCTCCAGTCCCTTAAGTGTTCCCTTTTCTGCGATCAGGTCCATGAGTTTTTCGCTGTAGAATCCCTTTTCAATGGCAATTTTCTTGAAATCAGGATGGACTTCCGTGAGTTTGTTGCCGTCCATGACATTTCGGGTAAAGGCCACGGAAAAGAGCGGTTCAATACCACTGGAACAGCCGGCAATAATGCTGATGGAGCCGGTGGGGGCAATGGTCGTAAGCGTGGCGTTTCGTTGTTCGGGTTCGCCCTGTTCATCATAAACACTGCCCTTGAAATTAGGGAATGCGCCGCGTTCGCGAGCCAGCATTCTCGATTTCTCTCGAGCCTCGGTGTTGATGAATCCCATGACTTTTTCGCCGATTTCAAGCGCTTTTTCGGAATTGTAGGAAACCTTGAGATTGAAGAGCAGATCCGCAAATCCCATCACACCCAGACCGATCTTGCGGTTACCGTGAACCATCTTGCTGATTTCGGGCAGGGGGAACTTGCTCATGTCAATCACATTGTCCAGAAAATGAACCGCTGCGTGTGTTACCTGACGAAGTCGTTCAAAATCGACTCTCTTGTCTTTGACAAATTTCGAGAGATTAATAGAGCCGAGGTTGCATGCCTCGTACGGCAGCAGGGGTTGTTCACCGCAGGGGTTGGTGCTTTCGATTTCACCGATATGCGGGGTGGGGTTTTCCTTGTTGATCCGGTCCAGGAAAACGATGCCGGGTTCGCCGTTCTTCCAGGCCATGTTCACGATTGTGTCAAAGACCTCCCGGGCCTTGAGCGTGCTTGTGTTATCCTTGGTCCTGGGGTTGTAGAGGTTGTATTCGGTGTCGTTCTCAACCGCGGTCATGAATTTTTCGGTAATGCCTACCGAAATATTGAAATTTGTAATTTCCGCCTGGTTGGACTTGCATCGGATGAATTCCATGATATCCGGATGATCCACCCGCATGATGCCCATGTTGGCGCCGCGCCGGAATCCACCCTGATTGACTGCGTGTGTGGCTGAGTCAAAGACTTTCATAAAAGAGATAGGACCGCTGGACAGACCGTAGGTGGTGCTGACGATATCGTTTTTGGGTCTGAGTCGGGAAAAGGAGAACCCGGTTCCACCGCCGCTTTTGTGAACCAGGGCGGTATTGCGAACCGCGTCAAAGATACTTTCCATGGAGTCGTCAATGGGCAGCACAAAACAGGCGGAAAGCTGCTGGAGCCGACGACCGGCATTCATCAGTGTTGGTGAGTTGGGCATGAAGTCCAGGGACGTCATCAGTCGGTAGAACTCCGCTTCCGTTTTCTCAGTTCCCTGTTCCGGCGTGTATTTCAAATCCGCCTGTGCGATATTCCGGGCCACCCGGTGGAACATGTCTTCAGGGGTTTCCGCCGGGTTGCTGTTTTCGTCTTTGATCAGGTAGCGTTTTTCAAGAACCTTGAGTGCGTTTTCGGTCAGATTCAGAGAGATCGGCTGGTTTTCATCGACCGAGTCGTCCCAGTCGATGGATTCGGTTGGTTCAGCGGTGATTCGTGATTGTGAACTGTTGATTTCTGTTTGACGCTTGACAGACGTTTCGTGGGAAGCCACGGGCGTCTCCTTTTAAAATAGTTAAAAATGTCCAAAAAAATCATTTTACTAAAAATAGGATGTCTGTTCACATGGGCGAGACGCTCAGGAAGGAAAATACCGGTTTATAAATCGTAAGGTCTGTTTTACAAGGTATAAATTGGTTTTTTTCTTCTACTCTCCGAAACAGTTAGCAAAAAACTGTGACTCAGCAGCGAAATCAGCCTTTATGCGAAATAAACGGTTGAGTCCCATATTTAGTGGGAATACTACCAATATAGTACAATATTTAGTATAGTCAAGCAAAAAATTATTTTTTTATAAATCGATAATTTACAGGAAGATGGGAGATCGACAGCCTTGGATCAAGCGGCGGAAATGGTGCGGATTTCTTTACCGCATACTTAATTGCCTGATTTAGAAAGTAGTTACGGGAGCGGGTGAGAAACTTTATGTCCTTGACGCTGCCGTCTTTGTTGATATAGATTCGGACATCCACGCTTGCGCTGAAGTCCCACTCTTCGGGGAAGCTTGGGATATTATTGATTATCCTGCTTTTCACGATAATGTGGTATTTTGATGTTAATTTAGGAGTGGGTTTGGACGACAGGTCTTCGGAAGTGGTGTCTGGCGAGGGTTCCTTTTTCTTCGGAACCGTCGCTGGCTGTACGGGGCGTTTGAGCGAAGAACGGGCAGGGGGGGCGGCTGGGCAGACAGGGCTCAGGTCACTGACCTTGACCGTACGGGAACGGACCGGCGGTGTGACCGGTCGGTCCGCCGGTTTCGCTATGGGCGTTGGATTTTCTTCCGGCTGTGTGTCTGGCTGCAGCGGCTGTGGTGAAGTGTCCGTGTCAGCGGGAACGGGTTCTTGGCGCCGGGGATTTGCGGCCCGGGCTTCCAGCCGTACGGTCATTACAACCGGTTGGGGGCGGGCCAGGTCCGAAAACGTGACCGGGCGTTCGATCAGCAGCACAGAGGCGTGCAGCAGTACGGAAGCCAGAATGCAGACCCAAAGAATTGTATTGTCCGAAGATCGGATTTTTAGAAGAGTATTTGACATAACAGGATATGATTCTACAATGTTATTGTAGATAAATCAATACTAAACAAGGAAGTTTTCATGTTCACTGATTTGGGCTCGATTACACTGAGAAACGGAGAAAAGGTATCAGCCGGTGTTGTGGTCTGCCCGGACCTGGACTGGGTTTCCCGCCTGAAGCGTTTGCTTGGTCATAAACCGAATCTGTACAACTGGCAGATCAGCGAACTGGTTGAAAAAGATCTCGGTCTGGAAGCCCGGTTTTTTATTCTCCACAGAGAGGAAAAGCCTTTTGCCAACATAACGACAGCAGAACGATTCGGGAGCGGGTTTTTCGGGCATGTCTGGACCGATGAGGCGGATCGAAAGAAGGGGGCCAGCTCCGAATTGATGAAGATACTGCTGGAAGACTGCAGAACGCGCGGAACACAGGCGCTCTTTCTGGGGACCGGATACGATTCTGTAGCTTTTCATTTCTACCGGAAATACGGGTTTGAGTCTCTTGTGGAGAAGAGCGGGGCCATGGCGCTGTATACAGAGAGTCCCGAGGCATTTGACCGGAGTTATTTTCCGGACAGTGAGATCCTGATTACAGACTTTGACTGGTGTCACTGGCCTTCTTCGGCTGCTCTGTTTGCCGGAAATTATCCCGGAATAATCCGTTCCTGCGGCAATCAGTTGTTCGGCAGACAGATTACCGAAGGTCCGTTTCTTAAGCTTCTGAATCGGATCCTTCTCGAGGGGGGAGAAAAACCGTGTCCGGCCGTGGTTATGGAATGTACCGAAACCCATGCCATGGCTGGTTTCGCATCCCACACACCGCATCCGTTTTGGCCCCGAACCACGGTGGTCGACCTTTTCTGCCATCCCCGCTACTGGAAGCGCGCCGATGAACTGCTGGAAGCCCTGGTTCTTCCGGATGCATGCAAAACCCTGGTGTACGCAGATGAAGAATGCACAGAAAAAATTCTGGTGCTGGAATCCGCTGGTTTCCGCAAAACCGCGGTACTCAGGAACATGCTTGCACAGGGGGATCATGCGATTGATGTGATGGTGTATGAACGCCAGTGAACACCGCTGAAGGTAGAGCGCGTGGACATCCTTAAACTGCTGGATGCAATACAAGCCAACATTCCCCTGGACCTGCAACAGCTTGAAGCAAAACAAAGAAGTGGAAAAGAGAGCCGATGATTTCGTCGGCTGTGGTACCCGTGCACTCCGCTTCTCTCTTCACGGATTACGCATTTCTGTTTTTTATGGCGTCAGGTCTTTGCGTTTGACAAAAATGTGGGGATGCCCGTCTGTATATTCTGCAAAGGCCACGTACAGGTATCCGTCCGAACTGTTCCACGCCAGGCTTGGGTCGTGAGCTGTATTTGACGTGTCAACATTGAGCTTGTTTCCGTCGATTACCCAGTCACTGGTGCCGCTGTCATAATAGGCTACGTATACGAATGGTCCGTCATATTGATCCGATTCGGCCCAGGCAATGTAGAGTTTTCCGTTGGCAACCACCAGATCGGGACTCTCCGAATCATAATGATCACTGCTGCTGTAGGCTGAGACGGCTCCGCTTCCCACTGTCAGCCAGGCTCCACCGCTGTAGCGTTTGACATATACGTGTTTGGTATAATCCGAAGGATTGGCCCGGGTATACGCAATATACAGCTCTCCGCCGAACATGACCATTGAAGGTTTGGGCAGGTTGTTCCATCTTACACGTGGAGGTGAGCCTGGAAACTGGCGTGCCGGTAGCCCACGGCAGGTGTGTTGTTTGCGATCAGCATGGTGGGATCTTCGGACTCAGCCCCAACAGTGCTGACCTGTCCGCCCAGCCGCGTCCATTTGCTCGGATCTGCGGCTGCTGTGGTAAACGTCCAGCTGTAATCAACTGCCATGGCATTGCCGGCCGTATCCTTGCATCCGGTGGTAACGGTTCCGGTATAGAGCTGCGATCCGGTCAGGGGGACGGATGAATAAAACGTGGCCGTGTTGGATGTGGAATTATAGGATACGCTTCCTGAGACTGCGGGTGTCAGTGTAATGGTGGAGGTCGTAATGGTCGTGTCATCCATTGCTTCACTGAAGGTCACGGTCACGACTGTATCCACAGCCACAGCAGTTGAACTGTCCGCTGGGGTTACCGAACTGACGGTCGGAGCCGTGGTGTCTGCAGGGGTGCCGCCTCCCCCTCCTCCTCCGCCTCCGCTGCATCCTGCAAAAAGAAAGAGGCAGAAAACGCAAGCAACAATTGACACGTGCTGCAGGTTCAGGAGCATAACACGGTTCAGGATATTTCTGCTGCGGGCAATACGTTGTAGGGTTAGGAGTGATGGTAATGGAAGGACGCGCTCTGTCGCGTCAGTCAAATGCCCTGAGATAGCGGTCCATCTCCGCCTGGTTTTCTGCACTGACATGCAGAATCATGCGTCCGGATTTATTGTACCGGTTCCAGAGTTCAACCGCCTGCTGCGGACTCCGGGCACTCAGCCATAACCCTTTTCCGAATTCATTGATCTGTTCGTACAGCGATGTCCAGTCTTTGTTTTCGTTTCCGGCTCCTGAGACCCATTGGATTACCTTGATCTTCTCGATTGAAACGATGGATTCCAGGTGGGTGATGTTTCCCGGTCCGTCCAGATGGTATTCCGCATCATCCAGCATGTTGACTTCATCACGCAGGTAGGGGAGCCCGAATTCGTCAAAATGCTCCTTTCCGATATTGAACCCGAAGTCACACTGCGGTACTGCAGTCTTTCCGGTATGGTAAAATCCATGCCCGGTAACACTGCCCCATTGATCAATGGCAAACATCTGATTGGACTCTTCCACTGCTTCCCGGTGGGCCTGTATGATCTGTTTCATGCAGCAGTGGATGCCCTCCGGGTTGTCATAAAAATCCATGAGCAGCTGTGTGTTTCCGCGTATTGCCGCAAGCGTGTCCAGGTTGTTGTACCAGCACTGCGCAGAGCCGGGGATCATCTTTCCGCTGCATTTTGCGGTGATACACTCGGCCAGTCGGCACCACTTCTCCCACCATTCTGAATCCCGCTGAAACCGGATTTCCGCGGAATTCAGGTCCTGGACAAAGGGTTGTGCGTGTGTATCAATCCGGTCGCCGCCGGCAGCGGAAATTATTTCCGCACCCAGCAGCGCCGGCATCAGGTCAATGATCAGGGATGGCCTGACATAGGGAACCGTGTCACCCAGAAACTCATGCTTCTCAGCCCAGCGCAGTGTCTGATCCACGACCGGTTCAATTCCCTGAGTAAAGGCTGCACCGAACGGCGGATTCGGAACCGGTTCTGTGTTTTCCTTCGGGCATATGGCAAGCAGAATGGGACGGTCCAGTGTTCCGTCCCAGAATTTCTGCCAGTTGATCTGAACGTCGCTGAAGTCTTTTTTGAATTCAAGTTCCATTGAGCTCTTTCCTGAGAAGAAGTTCTCTGCGTTCCCTGCGGCTTTGCGGTCTGCCCGCTGCCATTACTCACACTGAATGCCGTCCGGCACGGTTGTGTTGACGTCGCCGCCTTTGCTTTCTACGCGTACCGGTCCCAGCGGTGTGGGCCAGGTGATGTCGTAATCAAAATCCGTTGTCCGGGGATTTACACGGATTTTGCTGCACCCGGGTTCCACGATTTCAATGCCGGCCAGGCGACGGATCAGGAAGTCTGCGGGGCAGGCCGACCAGGCATGCGAATGCGTGCGCATGAATCCTTTGAACTCACCGCTCCGCCAGCTGCCGTTGTTGTACCATTCTTCAAGTACGGATGTAGTCCCTTTCTCGACCATGCGTTTTCCCCAGCGTCTGTGAATCAGGTCCAGGGCCAGGCCCATCCGGCCGGAGCGGTCCAGCGCGTCAAGGACCACGGTCATAAAGAACGGCTGGGCTTCGGTGAATCGTCTGTCTGAGCTGGATTCAAAAACTTCTTTGATTACCCGGGCAGCGGTTTCGCTGTCGCAGAGTCCGGCATAGACAGCGGCCATGTTTGCATGTTCGCTGAGTTTGTTCGAAAAGACCCTATCCACCTTGCAGTCCGGATAGCAGTTGCGGTCCGGATCAAACAGGATGGGATGGAAGGCTTCCCGGATCCCGGCCATGGCCTGATCAACTGCGGCGAGCGTATGCGCATCCTTCTTGATCTCGGCCAGCCGCCGGATTGCCTTGAATGCGTTAAAGACAATGGCGTTATACGCAGTGCAGATGCCGCGACGGTCAGTGTCGGCCCAGTCAATGAAGATCCACAGGGGCATGTCTTCGATCAGACCGTCGGAGTTGATCCGCTCTAAGTGTGCCTGGAGAATCCGGAGTATCTGGGAATAGAGGTAGTGGATCAGTTCCGCGTCACCGGTGTACATGTAATGTTCCCGCAGCCCCTGGAGCCACCACAGGGAGTAGTCTGGAATGGCGCTCAGCCAGCCGGTATTGACCACATTGCTGACATTGGACAGCAGGCCCGTGGGTTGAAGATTGTGTCCGGACTGGAGAAAGAATTTCCGGTTGATGCGGGTATCCCCGAAACAGGAATAGATGGCGGGCACGGTTACCAGGGCAATGTCGCCCAGCCACTGTGCCTGTTCGCGCCACGGGGTGTCCATCAGGAATTCATTGGAGCAGAGACGGACAGTGGTCCTGGAAATATCGAAAACCTTGTTCAGGGTTGTATCGCTGGAAGAAAAACCGCCCTGTTCTTCATACGGGTAGGTGGTTATGATTCCCTGTACGCTTTTCAGGGTCACGGGTTTATAGCAGTTACGGAAGCGGAGTTTGAGATAGCGGAAGGACTTCCAGGTGAAAGACTCAAAGGTCTGGTCGCCGTCTTTCATGATGCAGCGGTCCGCGAAACTGCCCTCAATGGCATTGTTGAAATGGCCGTCGATCAGTCGTTCCGCGTATCCAATATCCACCATACCGCCATCCGTTCCGCTGAATTCGAGACGGGAGCGTGCGGTAATTACCCGTCCGAAGTCCAGAACAATGGAAGGCGCGTAGATACCGTCAAAATCCAGATCCTGGTGGTTGAGGCTGTTCTGCACAGTTGTGGTGCCGTCCGCCGGACAGAGGTTTTCCGGATCATCCACCCGGGAGTACTTAATGGGTTTTCCAGCCTGCGAGAGAATCGGGGCAAGGTTGTTGCTGCTGGGACGGTTTTCCAAGTCCAGGTTTTCCTCCACGCATTCGATCCGCTGGGCCAGAATCGGATCCGCGGTCATTCGAGGAATGTCCCGCTCAATGATCTTGGTCCAGGGTGATGTACAGGGCGGACGGTCGGAATGGTCTCCGCGGATGACTTCCGGAGTCTGCCAGGTGCTGTCGTCAAAGTCCACAGCAGTCCAGCGTTCAGGAACAGCCCGGGCATCAAAGAATTCCTGGTAAGGCGTGGCTTTGTTGACGCCGTAATAGTGCGTATCCTGCTGCCAGGCCCTGGAGCGGAGTGTTTTCCAGGATGTGTCGGTTGCCGCCAGCGATGTTCCGTTTTTGTCAGTCACCTCTGCAAGCAGTCCGCCCCGGGTAACAGCGATATTTCCCACATAATTGACAATCACGGCAATGCAGTTCCCGCCGGAAATAAGGGCATTTGAAATATCATGGACATCATAATACTGGAGATAGGGCTGGGACTGAGGCGTACCCCGGCCGATGAACCGGCCATTGATAAAGAGCTGGTACCGGGTGTCAGCGGTGATGTAAAGCGTGTCAGCCCGGGCAGACTGCTCTGGGTTCAGCACCTTGCGGAAGTAATAAAACACATTCTTCTCGTTCCGTACATCCGGCTGCCAGATCCACTTGCCGGTCCATTTGCGGGTGGTAAAAATTTTTGAAATAAACATATTGTCTCCTGTTGAAAAAGAGGTTACGTTTTCACAAAATCCTGCCGATCCCTGTATATTTCCGTGGTAATCAGGGCAATAACCAGACCGCAGAAAA
>CAZGEP010000179.1:0-9285 GCA_964524955.1 uncultured Planctomycetota bacterium
TTATTGAACCCGGTCTTGAGCACCGATTTGTAGTTATTTTCAGAGGTGAAGGCCTTTCCGGAAACGTCAATGACACCGATCCTCAGAAAGAAGGTAAAAAGCCTCTTGAGGTAAAAGCGCAAAACTTTGACGCCGAACAGACAGCCCTGCTGATCAACAAGTTCATGGTGCAGGCCAATGAAGTTCTGGCCGGTGAAAGCCCGGCCAACACTCTGCTACTGCGCGGTGTTGCCGAGCATCCGGAACTGCCGACCATGGAAGAGGCGTTCGGACTCAAGGCCGCTGCCATTGCCGCATACCCCATGTACCGTGGCCTGTCCACGCTGGTTGGAATGGACGTGCTGGAAACCGGCAAAACCGTAGCAGATGAATTCGATACACTGAAGAAAAACTGGGATAAATACGACTTTTTCTACCTGCATGTCAAAAAGACGGATTCCTATGGTGAAGACGGCAACTTTGAAAAGAAGACTCATGTGATTGAGGAAGTGGATCCGCTCCTGGAAACCGTCTTTGATCTGGATCCAAGTGTTGTTGCAGTCACCTGCGATCACAGCACCCCCTGGAGCCTTAAAGCTCACAGCTGGCACCCCTGCCCACTGCTTCTCCGGTCCGAAAACGGTATTAATGACGATACAACCGTCTTTACGGAACGCGAATGTGGCAAAGGAATGCTCGGTCACATCATGTCCCTGGATCTGATGCAGCTTATGCTCGCCCATGCGCTCAAGCTGGATAAATACGGGGCGTAGTACTGCAGTAACGAGTAATGAGGGAAAAGTGTTTATAGGTCCGTGTCTGTGTTTTTCCGTTTACGATGCATGACATAATTTTACAGAAATCTGCATAGGGTGAATTCAAGTGTGAACAGTTCAGGCAGCAGATACAACTGTCGATCTTTTCGTCCTGTGGTTTATCTTCTTCATCCATAATTACCACATCCCTTCTGTTTTTACTTGAATCTACTTCTGTCGATACCATGTTTTCCAACTCTTGTTCCTGATCATTGTCTGTGAGGGTATCATCAGGAGTACAATCGCGAAGCCAAAGGCATCACCGGAGGCAAGCAGCATATTCAGCAGGCTGACCTTAAGGAGTATCGGATTTTCCACCTGAAAGACCGCTCCGATAATCAGAGGAAGAGCAGAATCCTGTGGATTAAAGACTGGATTATCCGGGATCGGTCCTGTTTTTATTATTATTTTTCCTCAGTGTAAAATAAAGCCCTAGAGAAACCAGCACCATACCCATTCCCAGACGCACTGTCGGCTGTTCTGAAATAAATATCCAGGCCAGAACAGCCGCCATAATGGGTTTCAAATAAAAGAGTGCAATCCCTCGTGTAACTGGAACGCGTGAGAGCCCTCCGAGAAAAAGCAGGTATGCCAGCCCGGTACAGGCCAGACTGAGGAGAAGAATCTGCACCGCACACCCGTTCCAGGCAATCAGAGCATTTTGAGTTCCCTTGAAAAAGATCATTGGAAGCAGTAGTAGACTCCCGATAACAAAGATCAGTCCTGTTGAACGGGAAACACCGATCTCAATGTTGAGTTTTTTGGACAGCGTGGTGTAAAAGGCAAAACTCATTGCAGCAGAGATCATCAATACAGATCCTTTGATTTCTTCGATATTCATTGAGGATCCGCTGAAGGATATTGCTGCCGCTCCGAAAAATCCCAGAACCATCCCGATAATGATGCCGCTGGTAATTTTCTCTCTCAGCACCAATGCGGCAAAGAAAGAAGCAAAAATTGGATTGGTACAGAAAATGGTGGCCGCATTAGACGCCCGGATATAACCAAGACTCATATGAAAAAGGCTCATCGAAAGCGTGACTCCGATTACAGCAAAAAAACAGACACGGAGTATCCGTTTCCGATCGATTGGAACCGCGTTTTCTGCGGGAAAAACGATACTGTAGAGCAGCAGCATGATCCCGCCAATAAAGAAACGGAAAAAGACCAGCGGAAGTGTTGGAAACTGACCGTTCATGGATTTACTGATGACTTCAATAGCACTGAACAGAATTACGCCGATCAATACTGAAATATATCCGCAGGTTGTTTTCTGTTTCATACGTCAGGCAATCTCTCCGAGTTTGAATTTCTTTCCATACCGCTTGGATACCGCAGCGCGAAGTTTTGGACAGGACCGCAGGGTCGGGTCTTTGGTGAACCGTTTTTTTACAATGTTTCGAGCGGCAACCATAGTCGTGTAGTCGCGCAGGGGATCACCAATTTCAAAATCCGCCTTGCCGTGCTGGCGTGTACCGAAATACTGGCCGCAGCCCCGGATTTTGAGATCCTCTTCAGCAATGCGGAATCCGTCATTCGTCCCGGTCATGGCCTTGAGTCTGGCCTCAGCCTCCTCATTGCCGGCATTGCTGAGCATAATCATCATGGATGGTTTGCGGCTTCGGCCCACACGGCCACGCAATTGATGAAGCTGTGAAAGCCCAAAGCGTTCCGCATGCTCCACCATCATAACGGTTGCGTCCGGAATATCCATGCCCACTTCAATCACAGTCGTTGAAACCAGGATATTTATTTTTCCGCTTCGAAAGTCTTTCATAATGGAAGCCTTCTCCTGCTGCGGCATGCGGCCATGAAGCAATGCAACACAGTGCTCAGGAAACACGTTCTTGCGTAAATCATCACAGACCTCTGTGACGGATTTCAAATCATGTTCCGGTGAATCATCGATTACCGGACAGACCACATAAATTCGGTTGTTTTTATCCAGCTCTTTTCGGATAAAACTGTAGGCTCTTTTCCGCCCCTTTTCCCTGAAACGATACGTTTTTACCGGTGTGCGGCCCGGTGGCATTTCATCAATAACGGAAATATCCAGATCTCCGTACAACGTAATGGTTATGGTTCTGGGAATAGGGGTCGCTGTCATCACAAGGATATGAGGTACAACCCCCTTACCCAGAAGCTGAGCCCGTTGAAGAACACCAAAGCGGTGATGCTCATCAATAATCGCAAGTCTTAGATTTTCGAATTCAACCGAACGTTGAAATATGCTGTGCGTTCCAACTGCGATGTTAATGTCACCGCTCTTCAATCCGGCCAGCACCCGTTCTTTTTCTTCCGCAGCAATGCCGCTGGTCAGCAGTCCGATACGAACCCGCGAATCAGCCAGCAACCCGGTCAGAGAGATGAAATGCTGTTCAGCAAGAATCTCCGTGGGTGCCATGAGTGCAACCTGTCCTTTGGCAGCCACGGCAGCCAGCATTGCGTAAATGGCAACAGCGGTTTTTCCGGATCCCACATCTCCATGAAGCAGTCGGTGCATGGGAATGTCCCGGTCCAGGTCTGTCAGTATTTCCTCCACACAACGATTCTGCGCTTGTGTCAGACGGAATGGAAATCGTTTACGTATCCGGTGGTCAATCTTTTCACTCATGCGAACCGGAAGAGCTCCCCGCTCCACAATCCGTTTCTCTTTGAGTGCCTGCACCGCTGCCTGGAAAACAATAAATTCATCAAAGACAAACCGCTCCATGGCCTTGTCACTAAGGCGCGGATCTTTAGGAAAATGCATATTCCACAAGGCATCTGCAACCGGCATGTCCGTATATTCCTTTACAATCCCAACATCCAGTTCTTCTGGAATCACTTCCTGATATTTTTCCAGAGCGCCGCGAGTAATCTTTCGGATCATGAACTGGGAAACCCCTTCAATCGAAGGATACACCGGCACCAGGCCCCCAGCCTGGATCAGATCCTCGGGATCCATATCCTCGGTCGCAGGTTCAAACGCGGGATTGGTCATCTGCGGCAAACCCTTATACTGACTGACCTTTCCGGAAAAAAATCCAAATCCCGCCTTTGCCAGCGCTTCCTTGATATAGGGTGAATTGAACCAGACCAGTTGAATCGCAGACGTATCGTCGGTAAGTACCGCGCTGATACGTTTCCCGCGCCGCATGCGCATGCGGCTCTCGCGAATGCTCTCCAGTCGACCGTATACGGTCACTGTTTCAGAGACACGGACATTCCTGATGCGGCGAAGGTTTCGGTAATCGTTGTATTTGCGTGGAAAGTAGTAGAGAATATCCCGGACCGTATGAATATTTTTTCTGCTGAAAAATTCAGACCGTACAGGGCCAACACCTTTGAGATACTGTACGGAATCATTGAGAGAGAGGTTCAAAATCTTTTTTACGCAATAAGGTTCTCAACGGATTACTTGGCGACAGATGATGCCTTGATGCGATTGATCGCACGAAACAGCGCACGTTCAGCCCGGTCGACGTCGGTATCCTCGGTTTTTTTCTTCAGCCGTTCTTCCGCTCGTTTTCTGGCCTCTTCCGCACGATTCATGTCGATTTCATTACTGTGTTCGCAGGCATCTACAAGAATTTTTACTGAATTATCCCGTACCTCCAGAAATCCGCCGTAGAGTGCGTATACCTCTTCCTTCTCACCATCAAAGGTCCGAAGCAGACTGGTCTTCAAGGGGGTCAGAAAGGCAATATGACCGGGCTCCACTGCGAATTCTCCGCATACCCCATGAGCCACAACACGGTCAACTTCAGTATCCATAAACGTTTTGTTTGACGTGAGTATCTGACAGTTGAGTTTGGGCATTGTTATTTCATATCCCTGGCTTTATCCACGACCTCATTCAGGTCACCCACCATGTAAAACGCCTGCTCCGGGGTATCGTCCATCTCACCGGCAGCGATCTTTTCAAACCCTTCGATCGTGTCTGCCACGGGTACGTACCGTCCTTCCAGACCGGTAAACTGTTCGGCCACAAAGTTGGGCTGGGACATGAAGCGCTGGATCTTTCTGGCACGGTTGACCGCGAGCTTGTCCTCGTCCGACAGTTCGTCAATACCCAGGATGGCGATAATGTCCTGCAGGTCTTTGTATTTCTGAAGAATGGTCTGGACTTCACGGGCCACATTATAATGCCGTTCACCAAGAATTCGCGGGTCCAGAATCTTGGAGGTAGATGCGAGCGGATCCACAGCCGGATAAATTCCCTGCTCCACAATACGCCGGGAAAGAACCGTGGTAGAGTCCAGATGCGAGAATGTTGTCGCCGGTGCCGGATCGGTCAGGTCGTCCGCAGGAACGTAAATCGCCTGCACGGATGTAATGGAACCGTGTTTGGTGGACGTAATCCGTTCCTGGAGCTCTCCCATTTCTGTTGCCAGCGTAGGCTGATATCCCACGGCAGATGGCATACGCCCGAGCAGGGCCGAGACTTCATTGCCAGCCTGCGCAAAACGGAAGATATTGTCAATAAAAAGCAGCACGTCCTGTCCCTCTTCATCACGGAAATATTCCGCAGCCGCCAGTCCGGAAAGCGCCACTCTGGAACGCGCACCGGGCGGTTCATTCATCTGCCCGTAGATCAGGGCAGCCTTACTCAGCACGGGTTCACCGGTCTGCAGCTTGGATTCCTGCATTTCCAGCCAGAGGTCGTTTCCCTCACGGGTTCTCTCTCCCACACCGCAGAACACAGAATAACCGCCGTGTTCCTTAGCCACATTGTTGATCAATTCCATAATCAGAACAGTCTTGCCCACACCCGCGCCACCGAAGAGTCCGACTTTACCGCCCTTTGCATAGGGGGCAATTAAATCAACAACCTTGAGTCCGGTCTCAAACATCTCCATGGTCGTGGCCTGGCTGGTAAATTCCGGTGCCTTGCGATGAATCGGATACCGTTTTTCCGCGTTGACCGGCCCCTTTCCGTCCACCGGTTCACCGACCACATTGATAATTCGTCCAAGCGTTTGAGCCCCAACCGGGACTGAAATTGGTGCACCGGTATCTTCAACATCCATGCCCCTTCTCAGCCCGTCAGTAGATGACATGGCCACACACCGGACCGTACTCTCTCCGAGATGCTGCGCAGTTTCAATAATCAGGTCAATTTCGTGTTCCGAATCCTGAATTTTCAGTGCCGTGTGAACCTCGGGAATTTCCTGCTCGGAAAAGTCAACATCCACAACCGGTCCGATCACCTGTTTGATGCGTCCAATATTCTTACCTGTATTATTCATAGTCAGTGTCCTTATGGTTCAAGAAAAATGATGAGCAATTATATTTTATTTATGCGGGTTTGTCAAATTGTTTTAAAGACCTTGACGCAAAAGAGCTAATGATTACAATACACCACCCGACAATTTTACTTTTTTCCCACGGAGGCTTCCATGATTATTCGTACAAAACACCGTATTCTTCTGAGTGTATCCTGTTGTCTGCTGGTGGTTACCGGCTGTGTAACCAACCCCTACACTCAGCGAAAACAGTTCATCATAACATCTGAAAGCGCGGAAATGTCCATGGGCGCACACCATTATAAAGATTTCTTGAAGGAAGCCAAACTCTCAAAGAATGCGTTTTACGTTAACATGGTCAACCGGGTTGGAAAACGCATTGCAAAGGTAGCTAACCAACCGAAATTCAAATGGGAGTTTAATGTTGTTGAATCCGATCAGATCAATGCATGGTGCATGCCCGGCGGAAAGATCGTATTCTATACTGGAATCATGAAACTCTTTGATAACGAAGCGGAACTCGCCGCGGTCATGGGCCACGAGATTGCGCATGCCATCGCCAGACACGGCGGCGAGCGCATGAGCCAGGGCATTATCATTAATATTGCCGGCGCACTGGGATCCCTGACAGTTAAGAAAAAAAAACGCGAAAAATTCCTGGCCATTTACGGCGGCGCTACCACCGTGGGCGCGGTCCTGCCCTTCAGCCGCAAACATGAATACGAAGCCGATTACATTGGTTCGCTTCTCATGGCCAAGGCCGGATACAATCCACAGGCTGCCAGAAATTTCTGGAAAAAAATGGCCAGAATGGGTGGAAAATCATTTGAATTTCTCTCCACCCACCCCGCGGATGAAAAACGGATTAAGGAGATCGGAAGACGAATGAGCGAATTCATGAACCACTATAACCGCGCATCTGTCAAATACGGATTCGGTCAGAAGATCCCAAAATAACAGAATTACTGCTCATAGCCTCGACCGGCACGCATAAAGGCATGAATATTTTCAATGGGTGTTTCCTGCGGAAAAACAGTGTACCATCCGATCACGTTTGCTTCCACCGAAAGATCCATGAGCGGAAAAATCAGATCCGGCTCAAATTCTGCAGCCAGCGATTCGACCACATTGTAATGCACTCCGTAATTCTGCTGTGCCAGCTTTACAGATCCTCCGGTCAGGTTCAATCCTGGAAAGCCGACCAGCGGCGCAATCACTCTTTGCCCCTTGTTCTCCAACCGTTTTATCATTTCGAGCATTGTTTTCTTACTCATAACAGCCATCCCTGAAAAGGGTATCCCCTGTCACAGCATCCAATAAAAACCGGAGATAATACAGCTGTGAAAAAAAGCAAGAAATAATTAAAATTCAACACATTCCTTTGATAACAGGTATAGGTTAATAGAAAATCTGTATAAGTGAAATGTGTATTTGAATGCAACCATTTGCATTTGATTGATTCAATACTACTATTAGAGAGCCAGAAATAATGGAATGTAAAGAAGCCAAAGGCCTGATTGCAGACTTTATCCGGGATCCGGATTCCTGTCCCAAGCGTAAGAGCCTTGAAAAACACATAAACACCTGTACCTCCTGCTACCAGGAATATGTCCAGGCAAAAGACACTGTGGGTAGAATCACCGACAGCATCGACTGGAACAAGGTAAGCCCGAATGCTCAAATGCAGCGTAAACTGTACGAATCCGCCAAGCAGGAAAGTGAGCGCCTCAAGAAATCATCGAGCACCATCGGAAATCTTAAAAATTACGTTAAGAATCTGGTCAAAAAAAAGAAAAAGTGACTCCGGTGCAGCCCGCTATTTTCACCCTTAACCGCGCAGACATCCATATACACCTGATCGGCCTTTCCGGTACTGATCATGGATTGATCCGCGATCATCTGTTCAACAGCCCCCCTCTGAGAGCAATGCATTTTCTACTGGGTATTAAAGGACGATCGCCAAAGGAAATGGAAGAAAACTACAAAACCAAACTGCTCGGCTGGATGGAAAGCTCACATTGTCTGAAAAACTTTGTCCTCCTGGCCCTGGACCGTGTGTACGGTCCGGACGGCACCCCTCGACCGGAAAAGACGGTTCTTCACACAGCCAATCAATACATCCTTGAAACAGCGGGCCTGTCTGAACACATCCATGCCGCGGTCTCCATTCATCCGTACCGAAAGGATGCAACAGATAAAATTCGAGAATATCATGAAAAGGGAGCTGTGCTGCTCAAGTGGATCCCCTCCTACATGGGATTCAGTCCACTGGACAAACGGTTGATTCCGGTGTACGACACGCTTGCTGAGATCAACCTGCCGCTTCTAACTCACTGCGGCACCGAGCATCTGCTGCCCGACCATGACCGGGCCGGAGTCTTTGCACAGAGTCTGCGTATGCCTCTGGAACGAGGCGTAACTGTAATCGCAGCGCATTCCGGCGGCATCCGTGCCTTTTCCAGAACCGGCCTGTCTCAATTTGCGGACCTGTGTGGTGAATTCCCCAATCTCTACGGTGACACCGCAGCCCTGGCCAGCCCCTGGCGGGCCGGACACCTTAAATACCTTCTTGATTGCGACCTCAGAAATCGTCTCTTTCACGGCAGCGATTTTCCCGTTGTTCAGCCCGCCGTTCTCACCCTGCTCTTTAACGGACTGCGTACATACAACCGAATCCGGACAACAACCAATCCGCTGGACCGGGACTTTATCATTAAAGATGAAATCATGTCACAGTGCAAAGAAAGGTGACCCGCTGAAACATATTCACTGTGGCAATCACTATGGATATCGTCTTTTGAACCAAAAACAATCGATACGGATTACGATACTGATAGCAATTGCAATCTGGCGTGAGAGTATCGTATTATTTCCTTACCACTACAGCGTTGACTGACCAGTAGTGGTCTGTCAACACTAAATTTGCAAGTTCCTGTACTTACGATGCGCAGCCGGCCAGCCGCTCCTCTGACTTCGAACGGATATTCCAGTACTTATTTTCACTTAAGTTCATGTCAAACAACAGATTGAACGTGTTTTAGTCCTGAAAGTGTAGCCACTAATAATTAATTTTTATTATAATTATAGCATTGACATGGCTTTCATGGTCGATATAATAGTAGACACTATGTATATCGACAAGTCAGTCACCAAAGGAAAATACACCCGCTACCTCTTGCGGGAAAGTTACCGTGAAAACGGCAAGGTAGACGCCACTCTCAGAAGTCAATACATGTCACAAGGATGACATAACCGTTTATAAA
>CAZGEP010000180.1:0-9022 GCA_964524955.1 uncultured Planctomycetota bacterium
ATCACAACTCAAGCCATCTTCAACTTATCCCACAAACTTTGGGACGTTATCAAACAATTGTTATTCTGATTGGAATAGCTGTGCTGATGTTCGGAGTCTGGGCTGATGCGCAGACGTCCGTCTGCAGGAACCGGATTGCCATCCAGGTAAGCACTGCTGATCAGCTGATTCGTGTGATTGATTCCGACCGTACGCTCAAACTCAAGAGCGGTGATTTTGTACTGAGCAGTGTCCGGGATACCCGCATGGAGCATATTCGCTGGGACAAGGTTTTTGACGGAAAGAGCATTACCATCCGCAAGGTCAGGAACCTGACGATTACCGCAGGCAGGGAAAAACCTCCTCGCCTGCTGGTTAAGCCTCGCTATGCTTTTGTGCTGAACCTTGAAGACTGTGGGAATATCGTCCTGGAAAACCTGGTGCTGGGCCATTCTCCGGACAAGGGAGCCTGCACGAGCGGGGTTCTGGGAGCTGTCAACTGCAAGAAACTGGTACTTCGGAACTGTACCTTATTCGGCTGCGGCACCGAGGGGCTGACGCTGAAGAACGTACAGGAGCTGCGTGTTGAGAACTCCTGCATTAAGGAATGTACTTACGGAATCATGACAATAACGGGTTCGGAAAAACTGCGGTTTGTCAAATCTGTATTTACAAGGAATGAAAAGTTCTGGGGTGTGAAAATCAGTGACAGCAAAGACATCCGTTTTGAGGAGTGCAAATTCATACGGAACAAGGCTGAGAACGAACTCTTTCACGCGGTCTCTGCTGCAGATGTGTTTGCCGGAAAAATATCATGTAACAGTATCCTTGATTTTTTTGTCAAGACGGCGATTTACGATATGCTCCGATACAGCCGGATTCTTCTGAAAGAGGGTGAAGCGCGTATGGAGATTTATCAGCAGATTATTCAGAATATCCAGGAATATAAAAAGAGAGATGAGTTGCGATCAGCTCTGATCGGTGAAAGAGTATTTTGCCTTTATCTGATTTCGAATATACATATTACAAGCCATAAAGAAAAATTGCAAGCAATCGAACTGAATGCGGCATTCTCCGAAAAGAAGACGACTGAAATTAAGGATATAGAATCGCTGTCCGAGCAGGAACTGAACCGTCTGCTGGTTCAGTCGTTTGTCATTGGACCGTTACAGGCATTGGAAAAATTAATCCCCCTCAGCAGCAAACCCTATTGGGAGATTCAAAAAGACCTGTCCGCAATGAAACAATCAGATGCAAGCGAATATTCATTTTGAAAAAAACTGCATGTCTGTGTATGTTTCATCTTTTGAGTCAAACGCCCGGCACCGCGCCCGAATGCTGGTGATTCAGGCTGCGCTGGGATGTCACGTGTATAAGAAGGTGCACGGTCGGTATCCGAATACGCTCAAGGTTCTTGTGCTGTCAATTCTCAAAGAACTTGAACCCGACCCCTTTACCGGCAAACCACTGATCTACAAACGTAAAGGCAATGGTTTTCAGCTCTACAGCGTGGGCCCGGACGGCAGGGACAATGGCGGAAAAGATTTGTGGAACGGGTCACGCAAGGGCAGTTATGACATCGCCTGGAAGGAACAGGGCGGCACCGAGTGAAAAGGGCCATAGTCAACAATGATGCTCGTACTCAGCAACGCGAAGCAGTGCTTGTAATTGTCAGGTTCAGCAGCAGAAGAACTGAAAATGCAGATAAACAACGAAACAGACCAAACAGCCGGGCGATTACCCGATAATATTTGATTTGAGAACCAATTTTCTGAGGATAAAGCCGTTGGCAAAAAAAAATAAAAACCAGAAGAGGAAATCGAAAAAAAAGCACAGAAGAAAATATCACTGAACAGGGCGATATATAAATATACACAAGCAGCCTCCAGGGAATTCAGCCTCGGGGATATCTGTGACGCGGTTCTGCCGCAGACTCATTGTAACAGCCCGCGAGATATAATTCATGACGCGTATGACATACTGGAAAGCAATCCGTTCGTTTTTGAGGTCATAGGGTCTGAGTTGAATTGTGATGGAGAGGACGTAGAGGTAACGATTACCGTCTTTGACATGGCCGAGGTTTATTGCGCACATGCAATGAAATCCGGAGACAGAATCACCGCAACTGTTTGTGACTGGAACCAGGGTATATATGACGTGTGTGACGCCAGCCTCTGAAATGGATAGAGAATTTTCGTCGATCCGCAAATGGTGTGAGGCCATGGATGATGCCCTGGATGTTGTATTTGATCAATACGGTATGGGAGCAGGGGCTGCCGATCAGCTTGCACGGGCATTTTTCATAGGAGATCCCTGTCTGATGGAACTTCCCGGCATGCATATTGGAGGGTATTTGGGTGCCAGTAAACAGGTGTGTATCCAGAAAAACGGTGTGGATACCGTTCTCTGGTATGCCGACCGGAATGTGGCCAGGGATATTCAGGATTATATTGATGAGGAGGCATTTATGCCTGACACTGTACCCGGCGAAGAGGAATCCCTGGATGAAATCTTCCAATGTATTGGGCTGGACTTGACCGAGGGGCTTTTCGAGGCATATATGCGGGATGAACTCAACAGTGGAAAAGGAAGCATTGACGGGGTTATGGAGCGTATCTTCCAGGACCGTGAGTTGATGTTTTATTCCGAAGAGCAGGAGGATATATTTCAGGACCTGGCCGCGGAATTGTGGGAGGAAGTCAAGGGCTCGCCCGGTGACGAGTCAGCGGAGATAGCGGAGTACCGGTCCAGATGTCTGGCCATTAACAGCCGGATTACGGCTTTTATCCGCAGCCTGGACCGGCGCGGGCTGGTGCCGGATGATCTGCCCATGGAACATATGATGTCCTTGGGCCAGTTTTCAAGTGTTTTATCCGGTCTGATCGAACAGCTCAACCAGCCCGAAGCTGAGGATGATTCCTTTGTTTCGGATTTCATTCAACTGGAGCAGGTAGAACAAACCGCCCAGGAAATGATGGATACGGTTGAGTCCAGCCTTCCGGGATGAGCTTTTGGTGAATGGTCTTGTAGACAGCTGGTCACATTAATACAAATAAAAGCACATCATATCCATTGAACAGGTGTCCCGCCTGAGATATAATTTACGAAAATACAAAATTCTGCAAGGAGATGACTATGCGGTGGTTTCGTGATGATTATCTGGCGTACATGTGTTTTGAAAAAACAGACCGACCGATATTTGTGGAACTCTTTGGTCCGCTGATCGGACTTGAAGAGGAATGGAGAACGCAGGGGGCGTCCGAGGATGAAATCAGCCTCAACGCTTTTGGATTTGACACCATCTATCGCCATCGCCTCAAGGTCAATACCGGGCTGTACGGGGGTGTTGAGGAAAAGGTGCTGGAAGAGAACAATGAGTATACGATCCGGCGTGACCGTTTCGGAAGGAGGGTCAAGCTGTGCAGGGGTGTTGCCACGATTCCGTTGCCACTGGAGTATCCGGTTTCGGATATGGATTCCTGGCTCAGGATCAAAGACTGGTTTGATTACAACCCGCAACGCCTGGCAAAAAACTGGAAGCAGGAGGCGCTTGATGCACAAAACAGCGGCGCGGTTATTAATGCGTCCATTCCCGGCGGGTTTGACCTGCCCAGACAGCTGCTCGGTGAAGAGCAGCTATGCCTGGCTTGTTACGAACAGCCGGAGCTGATTCACGATATCCTGGACACAGTCGGCAGTACAGCAGAAAAGGTTATGGATCAAGTGTCTTCCGTTGTACCTGTTGATGTGCTGAGTATCCACGAGGACATGGCCGGTAAGAGCGGCTGTCTGTTCGGCCCTGTGCAGGTTGAGGAGTTTATCACGCCCTATTACCGCCGGATTTGCGACCTTTTGCATTCCAGGGGAACCCGCATTTTTCAGCAGGATTCAGACGGCAACATGAACACTGTGATTCCCGCGTTTCTGGAGGCCGGACTGACCTGCATGTATCCCATGGAGCCGGCTGCGGGAATGGACATTGTAGAGGTGCGGAGAAAATACGACAGGAAACTCGCCATGATGGGCGGGATCGACAAGCATGTTCTGCGTAGAAGCAAGGCCGATATTCAAACGGAACTGGAATACAAGATGCAGCCCGCCATGCAGACCGGCGGCATGATATTCGGTCTGGACCACCGCATCCCCAACAGCACACCCATTGAAAACTACCGGTTCTATGTGCAGAAGGCCAGAGAAATTCTCGGGCTGGAACCCAATCCCGAGCCGGGTTGGGAACGAACCGCGTTCTGATTCACATACATAGGAAAGTCGAAAAGAGAGAGGATACCGCAGGAGGGAGACGAAAAAGGCGAGCTGCTGTTTGTCACGGGTACTCTTTATACTTTCGAATCTCTTCTGCTTTTTTTCTCGCAAAGCGATAAAAAAAGAGGCGACTGGATTTCGAACGGGAAACCACCATCATCGATCCGTCACAACAAAGCCAGCAATATGGATGAATGCTCAACGATCAGCGCGTCCATGCACCCCCAATGCCTTCAGTATTTCTTCCACGACAAGAATTGAGGAGGATACAGCGATAATCGCGGCCCAGCTGGACAATGTCAACGGCACGGTTTTGAAGACGGACTGACCAAAAGGGGTGTGCACCGCCAGCACCTGCAACACCACCGCAAGACCAATGCCGAACCACAGCCAGAGATTGGAAAACAGACCTACAGAGAAGACCGAAATCCGGGATGTGCGGGCGTTGAGTCCGTGGAACCACTGGAAGGCCGTCAGCGTAGTGAAGGCGACTGACATGGCGTAGGCCTCGTTCCCGTTGTTCAGGTTATGGGCGAAAAGACCGAGTGTGCCGATGGCCATTATGGGGGACAGGATAAGCATACGCCGCAGCAGAACTCGGTCCAGGAGGCCGGCCTTGGGATCGCGAGGTGGTTGCTTTAGCACATCCCGGTGCATGGGCTCAATACCCAGCGGGATGGTGCAGGCCCCGTCGGTGACCAAGTTGATCCAGAGGATCATCACCGCCGTGAGCGGCAACGGCAGGCCGATCAGAAGCGCGGCGGCGAGGGTGATGATTTCACCGAGGTTGGTCGTAATCAGGAAGAAGACCACGCGCTTGAGGTTGGCATAGATGGCACGGCCTTCCTCGACGGCGTGGATGATGGTGGCGAAGTTGTCGTCGGTGAGCACCATGTCGGCCGCCTCTTTGGCGACCTCCGTGCCAGTTCGCCCCATGGCCACTCCGATGTCGGCGCCCTTGAGCGCAGGTGCATCGTTTACCCCGTCGCCGGTCATGGACACGACCTCGCCGTGGCTCTTGAGCGCCCGCAGGATGCGCAGTTTGTGGCTGGGGGAAACACGGGCGTAAACGCTCACTTCGGTCACGGTCTGTTTCAGGTTTTCGTCGCTCATGGCGTTGAGTTCGGCGCCCGTGACAGCGCGGGGCGCTTTGCCGGAGTCGATGCCGACCTCCCGCGCGATGGCGGTGGCAGTGGTGGCGTGGTCGCCGGTGATTATAACCACGCGGATTCCTGCTTCCCGCGCCTGGGCAATGGCCTCGACGGCCTCAGGACGCGCAGGGTCCACGAGGCCCCACAAGCCGATGAATACCAGTCCGCTTTCAACGTCGTCGTTGGTGGCTGTTTTCGTTCCAGCGGCCAGAGGGCGCATTGCTCCGGCCAGGACGCGCAGGGCGTCGTCGGCGAAGTCGGCATTGGCTTTCTCGATTTGCCCGCGAAGTTTGTCGGTCAACTCCCGTTTTTTGTCATCGACCATAGCGTGGGTGCAGAAGGATAGCACTCGATCCGTACCGCCCTTGACGTAGAGCGAGCGCTCCTCGCTCCCGAGGTCGGGGTGGAGGGTGGCCATGTATTTGTTTTCGCTGGAAAAGGGGATTTCGTGAAGTCGGGGCGCCTCACCCTCCAGTTCGTTCCGCACAAGATCTGTCTTGCGCGCCGCTACGAGGATGGCTCCGTCGGTTGGGGTGCCGTGCAGCATCCACTCCCCGTCCTCCTCGGCCACCTCGGCGTTGTTGACCAGAGCGCCTAGGCGCAGCAGGGCCTGCGCTACCGGGCCCAGTTCTTTGTTTCCGTTATCCTGTTTGATCTCACCTTCGGGCGCGTAACCCGATCCGCTGACCTCATAGGCGGCATTGAGTGTCCAGAGGCGGGTGACGGTCATTTCGTTGCGTGTGATGGTGCCGGTCTTGTCCGAGCAGACGATGGTGGTCGAGCCGAGCGTCTCCACGGCGGGCAGTCGGCGGATGATAGCGTGGCGCTTGGCCATGCGCTGCACCCCGAGGGCGAGCGTGACACTGATAACCGCTGGCAAACCTTCGGGAATGGCGGAAACGGCGACGGCCACAGAGAAGAGGATCATCTCCATCCAGCCGTACCCGCGCGCCAGCCCGAGAAGGAAGACGAGCCCAGCCAGGCCAATGCCCGCGAAACCGAGAATCGTGCCCAGTCGAGCGAGGCGCTTCTGCAGCGGCGTCTCTTCGCGCTTTGTTTCCTGCACGTCACCTGCGATACGGCCGAGAACGGTGTCCATCCCGGTGGCAACGATAAGCGCACGACCACGGCCCGCCGTAATGGCAGTCGAGCTCCAAACCATATTGGTGCGGTCTGCGAGCGGTGTTTCCTTATCCAGCGTATTCGAATGTTTGTGTACGGGTTCGCTCTCGCCGGTCAGGGCGGATTCGTCAGCGTGGAGTTCCGCACTTTCCAGGATGCGTGCATCTGCGCCAACGCGGTCGCCCGTTTCGAGAACCAGTACGTCACCGGGAACCAGCTCCTCGGCGTCGACTTCGTTCGGCTGTCCATCGCGCAATACCCGTGCCCGGGGTGCGGCCATTTTGCGCAGGGCCTCGAGCGCCTTATCCGCCTTCCACTCCTGTGCGGCCCCGATCAGCGTGTTCAATACAACGACCACGCCAATGACCACGGCGTCGATCACATGTCCGCCAAGAGCGGATACACCTGCCGCGCCGAGAAGCAGGTAGATCAGCGGATTGTGAATCTGATGCCCGATGACTTGGAAAATGCCTGCACCGCTTTCGGAACGGATGGTGTTGCGTCCATGTTGTTCGAGACGATGTGATATATCCGAGCGCTTCAGCCCGCTTTCGCCGGAGTCCACATGCATGTAAAGCTCATCCGGGGAAAGGCCATGCCATGCGTTGCTCTGATGCTTATCGGACATGGTGTCCTCTCTATTCCTTTTGTAAAATGTGAGACGCCGACTTGTGGATGGCTTTCTGATCTGCCCGGGGGGCGGTCACCTGTTCGGTCATCTCGTAACCTCTGCAAGTTGCATTCAATCGAGCGCAATCAGCCCAAAGAGAAAGACTGAAAGTATAAGAAAATAAGCGAAGATATCAACTGGAAAATCCGAGCGGCATGAGCCTCGCTATCTGTTGCATCTTACAATGTGTTGGCCAGATAATATGAATACGCTGAGCATCGAGCAGGCATATAATTTTATTACCAACACTACTGCGCTAACTGCCACGGATGGGATCTGCAACTCTACATTTACTTATATGGATCAAAAAAACGTAATTTTTTACTGCTTACATAACATGACCTATGTCTCGTTGCGACTGGCATGGTCGTTCTGTGTTCGCCATATTCCGGAGAAGTCTCGCTTGGCGGATATCAGCCTAAGGCCGAACTGTTTCTCCCACGAGTCAACCATCTCGGCCCAGGCATCCCGGGATGGATCGTGACCGTCAGCGACTATGCACTTGAATCCGGCCCGCTTGGCCTGCGCGAGAATTGCCTCGACCAGCGACAGAAACAGCCTGACTCTTATTCTGCAAATCATTTCGTAAGCTCCCAAGATGGACTCTTTTTTGAGCCTCTGTTCACAATGGTTCCTCTGCGCCTGAGCTTTGTCAGAAAATTACCGATCTTGCGTGATTTCTGGTCAGCGTCCAGCACGTCGCTGGGCAATTCCAGTCACGTTTTTCTGACCATAAAAAAATCGGGTGCATGTATGTGTAACATGCACCCGTATTTTTTGGTCGGGGCGACTGTCCGGACTTCGAACAGTCGCCCCGCATCATTACCCCGGTGGCGTCCGTGTTCCTCGAACCGCCACCGCCGCATCTCCTCATGGCCGCCCGTCTTCTACGCGAGTCCGCCTGATTTCGCCACGTCGCCCGTGTCCCCGGGGTCATTCGAGGAGACCTCGTAGACTCGAGTACATCGGCAGTCATCCCACGGCCGTTATGAACCATTCAACTTTCGCCAGGCTTTTCGCTTCGTCAATTCCTTAGCCGCGTTCCATGCATCGCGTGTGCGGGGTTGGAGATTCAGCGTCCCCGGCTTCTTTTCCCAGTTCCCGATAGAAGGGGCGCTTACACCGAGAATCTTTGCGAATTCGCTTTGTGACATGCCGAACTTTGCTCGCAGCCGGGCAACCGCCTTGCCGGTGACGGTCCCGGCGCTCTTGTCGGTTCTTTTTGCACCGGTTTTCCGTGACGCGGGTTTCTTGCTGACCGGAGACGTGCCCTTACGCCGTCCCGCTTTTCGCTTGGACGCCGTCTCTGCAGTCTTCTTTGCCGCAGCCTTTTTCTTGCGCCGAATCTTCCTTTTCCTGGTGGCGGGTGCCTCATCTTCCGACATCTCGATGCCGAACACGTCCGCCAGAGCGTCATCGGCGATGCGCTTGCGCCCGCCCTTCGCCTTCCCGGTAGCGGCCGCCACACCGACCTCGGCGCTGATCAGCTCTTCGTGGTCCACGCCGCGCAGGAGAAAGAGCAGGTCCGGCTTTTCGTCAAGACGCGCTCCCACGCCGTAGAGCACCGCCGCCACATGTTTGCACATGACAGCCCAGTCGGGGCAACTGCACTTCAGGCTGATCTCCCCGGGCAATGGGAACAGGCCCTTTTTCCGGTCGGTCACAACGGTCATTACGTTTCCGGAAAGACTGCCCTGGAGCAATTCGATGAGCGAGCCTATTTGCCCGGCACAACGATCCTTCACTTCTTTCCACTTTTTCCGGGCCAACGTCTTGATGGAGACCTTCACCTTGTACAGTTCGGAACCGCTGACCATGGCCTCTATTTCGCCCCTGG
>CAZGEP010000181.1:0-8940 GCA_964524955.1 uncultured Planctomycetota bacterium
AATATGTCAAAGACCAGAGCTGAAAGAGTCCGCGCCGAAGGCGCGATATGTTCAGCTGTTATTCATGATTTTTTCAGCAGTCTTTTCCCATTTCCTGCAGTTCTTTTTCCATAGCGAAAAGGGCCGCAGTGCTGGACGGTGGAACGCTCACCAGCGACCAGCTTGCGCTGACTGCATCGCCGTCGATGTCACCGCTCAGTACGGCGTCAAGGGCAACAGCGTCTCCCACGTCAACGGTCTGGTCCGACCCGGCATCGGAGTGCGGCGGATTGCTTTCTGTGGCTGACGTGACCGTCAGGTAAACCGTGGCATCGCCGGCTGTTCCCGACTGGCCCAGGTTATCGTGAGAGGCCTGTCTACCAGCTATTGATTTCGTCTGCAACTGAATATTCCCCACTCGTCCGGCTGCGGCCAGGCAAGTGTACCCTTCACGCCTTGCCCGTCGTCATCTGCAAAACCCACTCCTACTGACAGATAGAATGGACTGGAGCCTCTTGCATAGTGACATTTTCTGTAAATACCATGGTGAATATTGAATTCAAACGTATACCGTAATGTGGCGCTGTCTATAACCCGGCACGAGGTACTGCCGATGACGCGTCTGTCTATTCCTCTGACAACAGGTTCAAATCTCTTATTCATGCCGATATATGCCGTATGGATTCCTGTTGTAAGGATCAGCCTGTCTCCTGAAAAAAAATCCCCTGTATAGGGAACCCATGTGTCGTCGGTTACGTCTATCTCAAGCTGCAGCAGCCAGCCTGATACTGTTCCTGCAAGGCTCACAGATGCGTCCTGCACCCCTTTCCACTTGGAGCCGTCAGTGCCGTCTGCGGAAAACCAGCGGTCTTCCGTGTTCACCACCAGTTTCGTTTTAGACAGGTCCCGCGAGGGGCGCAGCCCCTTACGGAACCGCTTATACATGCGTACCGACCGGATCCTGTCAGGTCTGCTGTAAGGCTCTCTGAGTATCTTCTCTCTCCTTGTATTCAGTTCTGCAAGTCCCTTTTTTATCCGAAGGAAACCTGAAGCAGTAGAGCATCCTGTCGGACAGAATAAATATACTGTTTCCGCTCCACTGCGGGGAACGCAGCGTATGGTATCCTCCGGGTACCCGTAAAAGCTCATCCCTTCTTTTGATCTTTCCTGTTTCCCGGTCAAGCTGGGTCAGTTCCATATAATGACCGCCGCCATGGCCGAAAACCGCGAGATTGTCCCCGATAATATTGTGACTTTTTATCCGGCGGGAATCAAAGTCCTTTATGCCCGTATGCCATTTTTGCTGGAGTTTCTTTTTTTTCCTGTCCCATGTATATCTTTTCACTCCCTCTCCATGATACGCGTACGGTTCGCCGTATGCCTGCCATATCCAGGGGATGAGGGTCCATTTGTCCCTGAAAAGAACAGCTCCGCTTTCTGGATCTATGAGGAAACCGATGCCGTCCCAATTCATGTATATTGTTTCTTTGAGATTCCTGCTGTGAAAAAGAGTTGCATGGCTGAACCAGCGTGTTTCCATTTTCAGTTTCCACAAAAGCTTGCGTGTTTGTATGTCAAATGCCTGAAAATGATCGTCGTGTAAAAACATCAACATCCTGTCACTGTCCCATATGGCAGAACGTCTGTTATATTCCTGAGCGATATATTCTATGCTGCCGTTTTCCGGATTCAGAATGCCTGTCCGCCACCAGTAGGACCGCATCCCGTGTTTGTGTATGTAAAGAAACGGTTTGTCCTTTTTATAATGAAGGGCATTCGCGTACATGGGCAGGCTGATGCGCCACTTTTCCTTTCCCGAAGAAAGGTCAAGGCACGAGATCTTGCGCGACCCCAGGACAAACACACGGTCCCCCACGTTCTGCACATGCTTCACATGGAATCTGGAAGGATCGAAACTGCGCTCCCACACGGTTTCACCAAAGAGTTCCGTCTCGATCAGCCTGACACAGTTCTCGCTCCACACTAACAGTCCTGATCCCCCCCTTACCCCGGAAGCCCCCTTCATATTCATTCGCTTCATCCACCAGAGCACAGGTCTCAACGCCGGCCCCGGATGCTTCTTCATATTTAAATCCCGGAGTTTGTCTATTTTCCTTTTAAGGGAGCTCCTGAGCGCCACACAATTGCTGTCTGATCTGACAAATTTGTGCTTCGCCTCAACACCGGCAGTTTCAGGGGAAAAATCATTGTCCGTATATCCGTACACGGAAATATAGTTCTCACCTTCCCCAATACCGCAGCCGTATGCCGGATACATCCGCAGGTTCGCATGTGCAGGGCTTAATGATACTTCCTGCACAGTCTTCAGATTGAATACGGCCGTGGACGAGGGGTATGAAAGCCAGAGCAGGTCTCCTGATATAAAAGGCAGCGGAAAGTAATTCCTCCTGAAAATTCGTATGCCCGCAGCTTCCTTTCCGGAACTGATGTCAAGCAATCGAAGGTTTCTGCCCAGAAGAACGGCTTTACCCCTGTATATCCCGCAGAACACAGGGGAAAGGCCCTTTGATACGGTCCACCGTACCCCGCCCCCCGCACTGTCTATGCAGTAGACACTCGAACTGTCCTGCGGTGCGGCCACTACACTGTTCCCGTACACAGCGGTCGTGTTTTCGTACAGGGAATACCTGCTGCTGTCTTCAGCGGAACGCCCGTACCTCTGAGTACCCATTCTATTGACCCGGAAAGCGGATCGAGCATCTGAAAGACCTTTCTGTTTGTTTGAATAAAGATACCGTGGTCCGTCTCAAGCGCACGGGGAAGGTGCCTTGAAACATTCTCGTCTCCGTACCCGCTCTCTCCCGAGACCAGAAGCTGTTTCCACAGCAGTTTTCCCGTATCGGGGCTGAGCGCAGCACAGAAGAGTTCGGTATTTGTTGTTATCCTGCCCCATTTGTGCAGACGTGCCGCCGTGAATACGATCATACCGTTTATCAGCGCAGGTTCACCGGTGACATGGAGACCGCCCAGCCCCGGCTCCCTGCTGCTCGACCATACATGCTTTCCCGAATCCCGGCTGTAGGCGTTCAGCGAATAGTCCCCTCCGGGAACTCTGACATACACCCTGTCCCCGTACACAAGCACCCTGAAGACCAGAACCGGTGTTTCGGTGAGAGTCCTGCTGCCTGTTCTCACACGCACGGACCAGCAGTGCTTTCCCGTACGAATATTGTAAGCACGAAGGATGACGCCGGTATAGAAGTAAAGCATATTCCCTGCCACTGCCGGAATACACGGAGGTCTCACATACCCGTTATATGTGTTGCGCCCCCGGCAGAGAATACGGTCTGCAGAAAGAACGATATCAGTCCAGCCCTTGACCGGAGGAATTCCTGTATGTACCTGTTCCTGCTGTACGGAGAACTCCTCCGACAGAGCCTTCAGCCCGCTGATCAGGCTTGTCTTGTTCCCCTTGAACCGTACTTGCCCGGCGAGGGTCTTTTTATTAAGGCTCTTTCTCAGACTCTCGGCACGCCCGTATCTTCCGGACAGGCAGAGAGCGTACGCATATTCAAGATATGTTCCGGGGTCTGCATGATGCTGCAGAATGCGCTCATACCAGCATGCTGCATTATCCGGTTCCATGCCGGTTATCTTTTCATAATATTCAAGCGCTTTGTCTGTCTCACCCGCAGTTCTGTACAGAGCCGATATTTTTAAAAGGATATCGAGCCGTTCCCGCTGCTTGACATGTTCGACTAGTCCGGCCAGCATTCGGGCTCCCTCTATATAATATCTGTGGTTACTGCAGAATGCATACAGACTGTCGGCCCAGCTCAGCCCTGTCTCCGGATTCTCCATAATGCCCCTGAATATATCCCAGCCCCGCCCCGGCGATCCGAATGACGTTATATACAGGCCTCCCAGTTTGAATAACAGGACGGGCCTGGTTTTTTCCGGACATGCTGCGATCAGCTTCGCAAGGCTGTCCGCACCAAGAGGCTGTTTCCCGGTTTTGCTGCAGAAATCAAGATAATATGAAATGCGTTCCGGTGATACTTCCTTGTGAAGGCTCTTCTCCAGAACAGCCTTCACCCTGGTGTACGCGCGTTTCCTGAAGTCAGGGTCCAGGGCGCTCCCATACGTGTCCAGATAGTGTTCGATCTCACGTGCCGCATTAATAATACGATTGTGTTCACTTTCGAACTGTCCGCACAGATAAAGAAGCAGCTCAACGCGGGTGCGGATACTGTTTTCTGAACAGTATGTGATCCGCACCTGGCCTCCGCCCATCTGCAAGAACACCCGGTTCTTTTTTTGAAAATCCGCTGTAATTATGTGGTGATTCTGTGTGGATAAATCATCCCTTTTCCACACTTGTTTTCCATTGATCTTTATATACTTTACATTTCTTTCATGTATCCTGAGTATACCGGGTTCAGGTTTAATTCACGTGAAATCCGCATATACGCAGTATTCATGACGTGATTCTATCCTCAGAATTCCTTCGTGCATACGTATTTTTTTCCACTTCAGTTTCTTTCCCCCGTACACATACCCCCCGGAGTCAAACTTCTTTTCAGGAGGGAACTGGCTGTTCAGCAGTATGGGTGTTCTGTAAAACGGACCGACTGCATACCAACCGTCAACAGTCTGTTCCCCGGCTGCGGTATTGGCTTTCAGGGATTCTTCCCATGTTTTCTTCTTCTTATACGAAATAACGAATGCAGGTAACGCTGCTGTGAGCAGAACCAGAATCTTTATCACACGCAAACGGTTCAAACGTTTGTTCCGAATCATAATCTATGCCATTACCATTACATAATATAGGTCACGCTGTTGCTGAAACTCATTGTTTTTCCAATTCATGTTTAATTACTTATACTTCCTTCGCATTCTGTACGTCCAGTATTTCAGGTTATTTGTTTTTCGATAGCGGAAGGGAGAAACAGGTTGATTTATTTCGATCCTGCCGGGCTGTTGGTGATTTTTCGGACGATGTCGCAGGCCTGTGCCAGACGTTTTTCCATAGCACCGGTCAGCATGCAGGTGTCGCGGAAGACGAATTCGACAAAGAAATCTTTACCGATATCAAGCGTTTCCTGGAGATGTTCTCTTAATTCATTGGGATCGAATTTTTCGCTGCAGAGCTTGAGCGGGACAGGTTTGCGGCACCAGATGATGTCTTTATGGCAGCGGGTCGCCAGCTTTTCCTGATCGCACCACGGAGTGACCGATACTTTGCGCAAGCCGTTGAGTTTCTGCAGGTGCTCAATGATGTCATGAGCGGGTTCGCAGCATCCCCATTTCATCAGCTTGAATTTCTTTGCAAGCTTGAGGCTGTGCGGCATGACAAACTCGTTGAACATGTCCGGAGAGATGCCTGTGGATTCCTGGGATTCCAGGTATCCGTAGCGTTCATCAGAGCGCAAGGGGGTTTCGGGTGTAACTTCACGATGAGGAATTTCATCGGTATACTGGCTGCTTCCTGAGCAGTATCCCTGATTGCCGTCCGTATTAAGGGTGAGCAGGTGTTCATCTTCTTCCTGCTGCCCGAGCGCCAGGATGTCTTCGACTATTATGTCATAGAGCCGGTGAACTCCTTCTGGATTGACAGCCATCTGCAGAAAGAGTTCCTGCATGCCCAGCAGGTGTACAGCCTTATTGGTGAAACCGTCTGAATAGAGAGAGCCGGGATTACCGATCTCCACGGGCAGCAGTCCATCGAATATTTCACGGATGCTTTCTGCCTTTTGATGGGTCTTTTCTCTGTCAATGGTCATGGTCCGTTTTTTGTATTTGTTCAGATCCTTGTCCAGATCCTTGATTGGTTTGTTGGATTCGTATCCGCGGATTTTGCCGGCGCCGCTGTCCGCCCGTTTGATGGAAAGTTCCGGGCACCAGCTGGTCAGGTTCCGCGCCCAACTCACAACAAAACGATCGGGAAGGATTCGGTCATCATTGATCTTTTCAAAGGTGGTAATCAGATGAACGAGGCGAAATTCCAGGTCTCGGTTTGCTTCGTCTTCGCACTTCATGTTCGGCATCAGGTCTTTGAAAAAGGTGCCGTTGTCTTCGATGTGAAAGGGAAATGTCCTGGTTTCCAGGCGGTTGTGAATCCGCCATTTTTCACGGCGTTCGTCCATGACCTTGCTGTGTGCGATTTCCGCGTATCTTCCGGCCAGCTCTCTCAGGTATTTTTTTTCGTCCATTGAAATTCTCCGTTTGAATAGGAAACCCCGGTTATCTTGCTTGCCTGTTATATTATAAATATAGTTTATGATAGAAAAACAGCTTGCGCAACCAAAAATAAATGCTATTATGCCAAATATATTGCTATTATTAAGGGAGTAACGATCATGAAGAAACACGTTTATTTGTATTGTGTCCATCATATGGACTTGATCTGGCATTCGGCTGGGATCGGTCTCACGTGGACGGTGACCGGGTGATCCGACCGTACAGCGACCTCGAAGAACGGCAGCAACTGCGCTGGATGGATCTGATGGATGAGCACGCGTCGGTGCGGCATTCCGTGGAGCAGACGCTGAGCCTCCGTATGCTGCTGGAGCGAAATCCGGACCTGAAAGAAACGGTTCGGGAACGACTGGAAGATGGACGCCTGTGTGTAGACGGAGGCGGCGACTCGATCATTGATACGAACCTGGTCAGCGGTGAGAGCATTGTTCGAAATCATCTGTACAGCATCAAGTGGCTGGAAAAGGAATTCGGATACCGGCCCCAGGTGGCCATTGCCACAGACACGTTCGGTCTGTGCACCCAGCTTCCCCAGGTTCTTGACGGTTTCGGCTACGATGCCCTGGTTCTTCACAGCAGAGTCTTTGAATCGGATGAGCGGGTGTGGAAGGGACTGGACGGATCGCAGGTGTATATCCAGAAACTTTTTTGTGAGCCGGAGAGTACGCCGCTGATTGGCAGGTGGCATGCCTTCTGTGACGGCGCTGTATGTACCTGCGGCAATCAGGGGTGTGATGCCTGCGCCGGCTTTGGAACGATCAACAACGGTGTCCGGCTTGAGGATCCGGATAAGTTTGAGTCCTTTGCTGAGGAGGTTCGGTCCTGTGATTCAGATCATGCAGTTGTTTACCTGTGCAGTGAATGGCAGATGCCGTCTCCGCGTTTTATGGACTCGGTTGCTGAACTGGAAAGATCGTGCGACTGTGAAGTGACTTTTGCAACCATCCCCATGCTCCGGGATCAACTCCCGGCTCCCGCATACAGGCGTTTTCGCGAGAACCAGCTGGAACCGGATGACATCTCACCCAAGGCCGAAGGAAATCCAACCTGTACCGGATGTTACCTTTCCCGCATTCAGCTCAAACAGCAGAACCGGGAACTGGAAAACCGGTTGGCCGCTGCGGAGACCTGGGCCGCGCTGGCTGCAGAATACGGTATGCTATATCCACGGGGCAGACTGGCCTGGCTCTGGAACCGGATGGCACTGGCGCAGTTTCATGACGCGGTCACCGGCCCGCATACAGACGAGTGTTCGCAGGATCTTCTTTCAAACGGAATCGAGATTCGGGGAGGGGCCTGCCAGATTGCGGAGCAGGCTGTATCCGTTCTGGCCGGAGAGATCGGTGCAGAAGAGAAGCCCGGCATGAAGGCCTTTGCCATATTCAACCCTGTGAACTGGCAGGCAGACAGTTTTCCGATGACCGTGTGGATTGACTGGCCCTTTGGCAGCGATGAGCAGGGAATCGAACTGACGGATGCATCCGGCAGTCTGCTGAACGTGCTTGAATGCTCTGTTCATCCGGATCTGGGAAGGGCGTGCGTGACCTTTGCCGGTGCGGTTCTGCCGCCGCTGGGGTACAGCGTATTTTATTACAAACCCGCGCCGGTACTTCCGGCAGCGCCCAAAACAACTGGAGAGAACGCTGCGGATGTGCTGGAAAACGGACGGTACCGGATTCAATTGAATGCAGACGGCCTGGGCGAGATTGTGGACAAAACGCTTGATACGGTTATCTGTAAGAGCGGTACCGCGAACCTTGAACTGGAAGAGGATTACGGCAGCTGTTGGGAGACGCTGGCCAAACCCTATTTTAAGCGAAACCTGCGCATGGACTGCGATGGAAGGCCAGTCTGTGAGCAGGGCTATGAATGGCGCTCTGTCACGTATTCCGGCAGACTGGAGGATCCGGTTCTCAGCCGGGACAGGTATGTGCATTGCATTAAATGGACGCAGCGAATCACGATCTACAAAAAGCTGCCCGGCATTCATATCCGTACGGAGCTGAGCTGGGATGCTGAGAACATGCGAATCAGCCTTCAGGTTCCGCTTGCCTTTCGGACGCCCGGGGATGCAGCGTTTTACGAAGTTCCGTTCGGCGTGATCCGGCGTGAATCCTACCCGCCTGTCTACGGACTGCACACCAAACCTAATGGGGACTGGCCCTGCCTGAATTCCATCACCTGCGTCAATACCGACGACAACTATACCGTTACCCTCTGCAACCGCGGGCTTCCCTGTCATCGTGTGGCCGGTGGCCGGATCCTGCTCGGATTGGTCCGCAGTCCGCAGGTTCCGGTCTACAACAGGAACTGCCGGGGGGCAAAGGATATGGGGCCGCATGTCTTTGAGACGGTTCTTTTCAGCGAACCGGGCGGGTTGCCTCAAAGCCGTGTTGTTCAGCGGGGGATTGAATACAATGCCCGGTTTCTGGCCGCTGCCTGCGCGAATCCAGAGGGCGCGTTTGCTCCGTCGCATTCGTTTCTTCCGCAGACCGCGGACAACATTGCACTTGCAGCGCTCAAGCGGGCCGAAGACAATGATGACGTTATTATCCGCGCATGGGAAACCTGTGGTGAGCAGGCTCCGCAGGGCGTTGAGTGGGCAGATGAAGACGCCGTCTCTGCGGTGAATCTGCTGGAATCTCCTGTAGAGCAGGCAGACAAATCCGTACGGTCATTTGCTCCGTTTGAAATCCGGACATTCCGTGGGCGTTCGGAGCATCTGTTGAATATGACACCCTG
>CAZGEP010000182.1:0-2883 GCA_964524955.1 uncultured Planctomycetota bacterium
GCCGGTGGACGGGTATAATCCTCAGAAACCGCGTACAAAAGACATGTGGATGTTCGGCCTGGCCCAGATGTTTTCCACAGTATCCCCGGACATGTTCCAGGAATTTGAAGTCGACTACACCCGCCGGATCTGCGAACGCTTCGGGCTGGTCTACTATGGCTGCTGCGAACCCCTGGAAGGCAAGATGGACCAGGTGCGACGCATCCCAAATGTCAGAAAAATCTCGGTCAGTCCCTGGGCGGATCAGGAAAAATGCGCTGCGGAGCTGGGCACTGACTTTGTCTTTTCCAGAAAACCCAATCCCGCGCTGCTTGCGTGGGATACGTTCAGCCCGGAAGACGTGCGCGAGGATCTGGAAGCCACCCGGAAAATCAGCGACCGAAACGGGTGCTCTCTTGAGTTCATTCAAAAGGACATCAGCACGGTCCGCTACGAACCCGAGCGTCTCTTTGAATGGGCGCGGATCGCCATGGACGTTGCCGAAAGTTGAGCAGAATAAAAAACAGTTACACGTAAACTATTCTGGAGGAAGCAGAATGAATCTGCCGTCATCCTGGCAGCTGCCGGAAGAAATCCGTCAACGTTTTGGCTTAAAAAGCGCTGGAAAGCAGCGCGCCATGCTTGCCGATGGGCATCTGCTGCTCGTGCTTCACCGGGCACCCCGCAAAGGGGAAACCACACGGGATAAAGAAGTATAATTGTACAACTCATTTCACAGGAGAGAACGCATGTTTGGATTTGCTGAAAATACCGGAATAAAACCCTGGGAAAATCCCCAGCTGCTCGACATCAACCGTCTGCCCGGCCACTCGCTGCTTATTCCCTTTGACAGTGAGTCTGCGGCAGCGACACGAGATTCGTTTAAATCAACCTGGCGTCAATCGCTCAACGGCTCCTGGGATTTCAAGCTGGTCAAACGACCCGAAGCCGCGGATCGCGATTTCATGAAACCGCGCAAATCAGTCAAGGGGTGGTCCAGGCTTCCGGTTCCCTCCAACTGGACCATGCAGGGCTTTGACAAACCGCATTACACCAACTGTCCCATGCCCTTTTCCAATGAGTTTCCAACCGTTCCGGAAAACAATCCCACCGGTCTCTACCGTACGGAGTTCAATTGCCCGCAGAAATGGATGTCCCGCCGGGTGATTCTGCGTATCGGCGGAGCAGAGAGCATGCTGTATGTATATGTCAACGGTCAACCCGCGGGCATGGCCAAGGGATCACGCCTGCCCATGGAATTTGATGTCAGCCGCTTTGTCAAAAAGGGACGAAACACACTGGCCTTTATGGTGATTCGCTACTGCGACGGCAGTTACCTCGAAGCCCAGGATCACTGGTGGATGGCCGGTATTTACCGGGATGTCGAAGTCTATGCGCTGCCCCAGACCCATATCCGCGACCTGCATCTGGACGGCGGACTGGATGACGACTATTGCCACGGAGCGCTCCATGTCAAGGCCCGCATACAGTTTAAGAATCAGTTTGAAAGAGACTGGAAGGTTCGGGTCAGTCTTCTCAAGCCAAATGGAAAGAGTGTGTGGCGCAACCCCGCGGTACGTACACTGGAGTTTCCGGATCTCAAGCAGCGTCGGCGCTGGTGGCAGGTGAATACGAAGCTGGATGTTCGGGAACCGGAAAAATGGTCTTCGGAAAATCCCGCGCTGTACACGGCTGTCGTCACCCTGCTGGATCCAAAGGGCAAGGCCGTGGAAAGCGTTTCTCAGCGGGTGGGTTTCCGCAGGGTGGAGCCTGGGTACCGGGAGCTGCTCATTAACGGCAGGCCCGTACTTATTCGCGGTGTCAACCGCCACGACCATGACGACCGGACCGGCAAGACCCTGAGCCGTGAGACCATGCGTGCCGATATTGAACTCATGAAGCAGTTTAACTTTAACGCGGTCCGCACCAGCCATTATCCCAATGATGAATACTGGTATGAGCTCTGCGATGAATACGGCATCTACGTGATTGATGAAGCCAATATTGAGTCCCATGCCTTTCAGCGCTCGCTGTGCGATGAGCCGTCCTATCATGCTGCGATTCTGGACCGGGCCGCGCGCATGGTGCTTCGGGACAAGAACCATCCGTCGATCATCGCCTGGTCCACTGGAAACGAGAGCGGCTGCGGCGCAGGACACGGTGCCATTGCCGGGTGGATCCGGACCTTTGACCCTGCCCGTCTGGTTCACCACGAAGGAGAACTGGGATGGATGATCCGAGGCAGACACTGGCGGGATCCGGATTCCGAGGGAGAGCCTTACCGGCTGCATTCTGACATTGTCAATCCCATGTACCCGGATGTGGACGTGGTCGAGGAATGGGTGCTCAAGAGCAATGACACACGCCCCTTTATTGCCTGCGAATACACGCATGCCATGGGTAATTCCAACGGCAATCTTAAGGAATACTGGGACCTCTTTGAAAAATACCACGGTCTGCAGGGCGGATTTATCTGGGACTGGGTGGACCAGGGAATTACCAAAACCGACAAAAAGGGTCGGGAGTACTGGGCCTATGGCAGTGATTTCGGTGATGAGCCCAATGACAAAAATTTCTGCATCAACGGCATGATCTGGCCGGACCGCAACCCCCATCCGTCCATGTTTGAATTCAAGAAACTGGTTCAGCCCCTGGCAGTGCGTGCGGATAACCTGAAAAAACTTCACTTCACGGTTGTGAGCAAACAGGATTTTACCAGCCTCAGCTGGCTCAAGGGTTCATGGGAGCTTACCGTCAACGGACGGACAGTGAAAAAAGGCACGTGTCCCAAACTCGACATCGGACCAGACAAAGAAAAAGCGATCCGGCTGGGTGTCAAACCGCCGGTCATTGAAAAGGGAGATATTTGTCACGTGATTTTCCGATTCAGGACCGCGCGAAAAA
>CAZGEP010000182.1:2893-8915 GCA_964524955.1 uncultured Planctomycetota bacterium
CCAATGGGCTCCGGCCGGACATGAAGTAGCGTGGGAACAGTTTGAGATTCCCTGCAAGACTCAGCCGGTCAGGAAAAAAGCCCCGGCCCGCCCCCCCTGGCCGCTTACGATGGATCGGTCAGCGAAAGAGATTGTTGTTGCCGGTTCCGGTTGCGAGGCTGTTTTTGATATTGCCAAAGGATGCATGAAATCCTTGAACCGCAACAATCAGTCGCTCGTAACCGCAGGCCCGCAGCTCAATGTCTGGCGCGCCTGCACAGACAATGACGGCATCAAGCAATGGAGCGGGCAGGACTGGAAACCCATGGGCCAGTGGTTTAAGGCCGGCCTCAATGACGTCCGCATTCACACGGACAAGGTATCCGTATCCCGCCCCAAGACCGGAGAGGTGATTGTCCGCATTTCCCAGCATGCAGACTGTAAAGCCGGAAAAGGCGTATTCAAACATGTTCATTCCTATACCATGCACCCGGACGGCAGCATTCACGTGGACAACCGTATTGTTGCGGACAAATCGCTGCCCTCGCTGCCCCGGATCGGAATCATTATGACATGCGCACCCGGACTGGAAAAACTCAGCTGGCTGGGACGCGGTCCGCACGAAAGTTACTGGGACCGCAAGGCCGGCGCGCCCGTGGGACTGTATCAGAGCACGGTAACAGATCAGTACGTACCGTACATTGTTCCGCAGGAGCACGGCAACAAGACCGATGTCCGATGGATAGCGCTCAAACCCGAAAAGGGCACAGGACTGCAAATCCGGATGGACGAGCCGCTGGAATGCACAGCCAGTCACCTGACGATTGATGATATCTTCCAGGCCCTGCATACCAATGAGCTTCATCCGAAGGATGACGTTTTCGTGACCATTGACTGGCACCAGCGAGGACTGGGATCAGGCAGCTGCGGCCCCCAGACCCTGGCGAAATACGAAGTCAATCCGGGAAGATACCGCTTCGGGTTTACGTTTGATTTTCATTGACGGATGGTTTTCGGTTTGTACAATGGAGATTCTGCGGAAGCGGACATATTTGTCAAACCGTTTCAACTAACAAATCTCAACATGCATAAGGAGAATACGGATGAGTACACTGAATATCAAGCCAAAAGAAGAGTGTAAATGGGATGCGGTTTCACTGGGTGAAATCATGATCCGGCTCGACCCTGGCGACAGACGTGTTCGAACCACCCGTGAGTTTCGTGTATGGGAAGGCGGCGGTGAGTACAATGTCAGTCGCGGTCTGAAACGCTGCTTTGGAATGAATACAGCTGTTGTCACTGCGATTGCGGACAATGAAGCCGGGCATCTACTGGAAGACCTGATTTTTCAGGGCGGTGTGGATATGTCTCACGTGAAGTGGGTACCGTATGACGGCGTGGGCAGGGCCGTACGCAATGGACTGAATTTCACTGAAAAAGGCTATGGTGTCCGCGCTGCACTGGGATGTTCGGACCGTGGACATACGGCTGTTTCCCAGCTCAAACCGGGTGATATTAACTGGGAGAAAATCTTCAAGGAAGAGGGCGCCCGCTGGTTTCACTGCGGTGGTATTTTTGCAGCGCTTTCTGAGACCACGCCCGACGTAGCCAAAGAAGCCATGGAGTGCGCCCGGAACAACGGCACCATTATTTCCTATGATCTGAACTATCGTCCCTCACTCTGGAAAGCCGTAGGCGGCCCTGAAAAAGCCATGGAAGTTAACCGCGGTATCGCTTCGCTCGTAGATGTGATGCTCGGAAATGAAGAAGATTTTACGGCCGCGCTGGGATTTGAAGTCAAGGGACTGGATGCGGACTGCTCCAAGCTGGATCCCGCGAATTTTCAGAAAATGATCGAGGAAGCAGTCAAAGCCTATCCGAACTTCAAGGCCGTGGCCACAACACTTCGCAATGCCAAGACCGCAACCGTGAACGGCTGGGGTGCAGTCCTCTTTACCGACGGAGAACTTTACACCGCTATCGAACGTCCGGACCTTGAGATCTATGACCGGGTCGGCGGTGGTGACAGCTTTGCTTCCGGACTGATCTATGGATTCCTGAGCGGAATGTCACCCGAAGACGCTGTCAACTGCGGTGCCGCACACGGCGCACTCGCCATGACCACGCCCGGTGATACGACCATGGCCACGCTCAAAGAGGTGGAAAAGGTCATGCAGGGCGGCGGTGCGCGTGTAGATCGCTGAAAACCATTATGAACAAAACGAGCACGGCAACACAACAGGAAAAATGTCTTTCGCAGATGCCGGAGTCACTGCGTAAGGACGGCTTTTACCAGCTTTCTCTGAATCTGTTCAGTCTGCTCAACCAGACCTCCGAAAGCCGTGAGCGTATCCGTGAAATCCTGACGGCAATCAAACGTGCTTCCGGTATCGAAGCCGTAGGTATCCGATTCCGTGAAGGAGAGGATTATCCGTACTATGAGGTCAGTGGTTTTTCTCCGGAATTCACAACACTGGAGCACTCGGTCTGTGCCGTGGATTCGGACGGCAAACCGCTTCGGGACAAAGACGGCAACTTCTGTTTTGAATGTATGTGCAGTTTGATCCTCCATGGAAAGCAGGATCCCTCGCAGCCTTTCTTTACTGCCGGCGGCAGCTTCTGGACGAACAACACGGACGAACTCAAGACCTCACTGGACGAGGAATTTCTGGAGCGTATCCACTTTCGGGGAACTTGCCTGAAAGAAGGATATATGTCTGTTGCGCTCATTCCCCTTACATCCGAAGACCGGCTGATTGGCTTGCTCCAGCTCAATGATTCCCGGCCGGATGTGTTTACGCCGGATAGCATTGAACTCTTTGAACAAATCGGAACCGCCATTGCGATTGCGTTTGAAAAGAAACAGTCGGAAGACCGACTGGTTTCAGCCAAGGAACGGCTGGAAGAAAAGGTGCGAACCCGGACAAACCGGCTCTTTGAAACAAACAAAAAGCTCCGCCGGGAAATCGAACGGAACCGGCAGACGCTTGCGGAACTGGAGAAGAGTCAAAGCAGTCTGACCGAAGCTCAGCGCATCGCACACCTCGGAAACTGGGACTGGAACATTAAGACAAATGCTCTGCACTGGTCCGATGAAATATACCGGATATTCGGAATCGAGCCCAATTCCTTTGGCGCTACCTACGAAGCCTTTCTGCGGTTTGTTCACCCCGAGGATCGTCAGGCGGTGGAAGACGCGGTCCGCAATGCCATAGAAAATAACGCACCCTACAGAATCGAACACCGGATTCGGCTCAGCGACAAGGCAGAGCGTGTTGTCCGCGAAGAGGCAGAGGTCTATTATGATGCCAACGGAAAACCACAGCGCATGATCGGAACGATTCAGGATATTACGGAGGCCAAGGACGCGGAAAACCGGCTTGCGTATCAGGGTCGTATTTTCCGGTCGTTGTATAAGATCGCAACATCCGCAAACAACTCCTTTGAAGACATTTGCGATCAGGTGATTCTTTCCATATCCAGACTGCTTTCTGTTCCTTTTGTTGTACTCAAGTACAAGAGTGAGAGCGGTCTGGAAACACTGGCGACTGTTGTCAACGGCGAACTGACGCGGCCCGAGGTCTGCATTGTGAACTGCGGGGCATTCGACATTATCCAGGAGGAAGGAACGTCGCTGCAGGTTGTAGGAAATCTCAAGGAACGTTTTCCCAAGTGCACCTTTATCCAGCAGAATAATTTTCACTCCTATATCGGGATTCCGATCAAGGACAGTGATGAGAATATTTCGGGTCTGATCTGCATTATGGATACCCGCGAAAAATTCTATACTGAAGACAGTATCCGACTGATTGCACTCTTTTCACGGTATCTTCGGAATGAAATTGAAAAACAGCGGATGCGCGAAGAGCTCCGGCGTTCCGAAAAAATGAAAGTCATGGGACAGCTGACCTCCGGTGTGGCCCATGAAGTCCGCAATCCCCTGAATGCAATCCTGTCCCTGAGTGAAGCCCTGTTCCGGGAAATTGAGCACAGCGAACAGTACGCCGAATACCTCACCCACATCCGGAGTCAGATTCGGCACCTGTCCAGCCTGATGAACGATCTGCTGGAACTGGGACGGCCGGTTGCGAAACGAACCTTTGAGAAGATCAACCTTGTGGATATCTGCCGGAAAGCGGTAGACGCGTTTTCGCAGGCAGGAAAACATTCGGATAAAGACATCCGTATCTTCAATGAGAATACAAGCGGGTCGGTCTGGATTAACGGGGATGCGGTTCGCCTTAAACAGGTCTTTGTTAACCTGCTGGACAATGCCGCACAGCACAGCGAAAAAAAGGATCGAATAGCGATACGGATTCTGACGTCGGAAAATGGATTGATTCCGGTAGTGATTTCCGACAACGGACCGGGCATTGACGAAGAGGTTATGGACAGCATCTTTACGCCCTTTTTTACTACCCGCAATGACGGTACCGGACTGGGACTGAGCATTGTCAAGCATACGGTGGAATCTCATAAAGGACGGATTCGATTCTGGAACAGCAACGAGCCGTCTGGATGCAATGCGGAAGTCCGGCTGCCGGCAGCAGAGGAGAAATAAAATGAAACCCAAAATACTGATGGTGGATGATGATACGGCTGCACGCTTCGGATTTTCGAAATACCTGGGCACGTCCGGATATGACGTGACGACCGCTTCCACGCTTGCCGAAGCCAGGGACGCGGTGGACGCAAACCGCTTTGATGCCATCCTGCTGGATCTGAGACTTCCGGACGGCAACGGAAACGACTGGATCCCTGAACTCAGAGAAAAAAAACCCCACACCGCGATCGTGGTCATTACCGGAAACGGGGATGTGGAGAGCGCGGTCAATGCCATGAAAAACGGGGCGGACAACTTTCTGACCAAACCCGTGGACATGCAGGATCTGGATGTCTTTCTGCAGAAGAGCATCGAAGTCGGCGGACTCCGGCGCAAGGATTCCATTCAGCGCCGGCTCAAGAAAAAAGAAAAGCCGTTCTTTGGTCAGAGTGATGCCGTGCGGGAAACTCTGGAGCACGTGGACCTGGCCAGCGAGAACGATGCCGTAGTCATGCTTCAGGGAAAGACCGGGACGGGCAAGGGCGTGCTGGCCCGGTGGATTCACGAAAACAGTGCACGAAGTGATAACGCCTATGTCGAAGTCAACTGTTCCGGACTCAAGGGTGACCTGCTGGGCAGCGAACTCTTCGGCCATGTCAAAGGCTCCTTCACCTCCGCGGTCAAGGACCGGGAGGGACTGATCGAAGTCGCGGACGGCGGTTCCCTCTTTCTGGATGAAATCGGAGATATGGACATCGGTGTTCAGGCCCAGTTGCTCAAGGCCATTGAAGAAAAGGAATTCCGCCGGATTGGGGAGACCCGGATGCGTAAGAGCGATTTCCGCCTGATTTGCGCCACCAACAAGGACTTGAGCAAAGAAGTGGAACAGGGAAATTTTCGAAGCGATCTCTTTTACCGGATCAACATCTTTCCCATCCACATCCCCTCCATCCGCGAACGGCGCGAAGATATCCAGGGGCTTGCGGAAAGCATTTTGCGGGAATTTGGAGTGAAAAACCCCCAGATCAGCAGCGAGGTTCTGGAAAAACTCGAATCCTACAGCTGGCCCGGCAACATCCGGGAACTTCGCAACATGCTTGAACGCGCCCTGATACTTTCCCGGGGCAGCGAGTTAACCCCAGCCGCCTTTCCCGGTCTCAAGTCTCCAACCCAGTCTACTCCGTCCGAGATCAGCAGCGATGTCATGGACCTGGAAGAGCTGGAACTCCAGCATATCCAAAAGGTGATGAATCAGTTCGGCGACGATACAGTCAAGGCCAGCAAAGCTTTGGGCATTTCCAGGGCCTCCCTGTACCGCAAACTGAAGAAGGTCAAAGAGGGCAGTGAAGAGTAAAATGCAGTAAAGAGAGATGAGTGAAGAGAAAAGAGTGAGAGTCGTGCTCGTAATCGCCATCGGAATCGAGAGAGGAATAAGTGCAACGAATTTAAATTAGGCCGCCTCTGGCGGCAATTTTGCTTTGATTTTTGATTACCAACGAA
>CAZGEP010000183.1:0-8838 GCA_964524955.1 uncultured Planctomycetota bacterium
TGCGATGGGCTCACTTCCTGAACCCAAATCTACCCACAAATTTTGGTAACGAGGCATAAATATAAATGCCCAGGAGAGGATTCGAACCTCCATGAGGTGTGACCCTCACTAGGACCTGAACCTAGCGCGTCTGCCAGTTCCGCCACCTGGGCATTTAAGAAGCAACTATTTTCTTTTTTCGCTATTGAATGTCAAGTTTTTTTAGATTGTTTTTTGCTTGATTATTTAAAATCCGTGTTAAAATATCCCTGACACTTATGGGATAAACTTTTTTTGAGCAAAGGTGATATGGCAACATCAAAGAGCAAACACAAACGAGTACGGATCAGAAAAAGAAGAAAACTTAAGGAAAAAAAGAGGGCCAAGATCAGAGCCTTGAAAGAACAGAAATCAACCAGGAGGGTATAGTTCTCCCTGGCCCATATCAGTTATGGGGCTGTAGCTCAGTTGGGAGAGCGCTGCGTTCGCAATGCAGAGGTCATGGGTTCAAATCCCATCAGCTCCATTTTTTCTTTAAAAAGATTGTTTATTGAACGTAGACAGTAAAGCATCGGAACAGATGATGAATCGCTTTCGGTGCTTTTTTTGTTTGCGGCGCTATGATTCTATAGTGGACGATGTGGACAGCGTAGACAGAGTGGGCTGTTGAAGCGTCAGGGAATCGCCCTGCATTCGCATGCATCCTGCATGCTTCATTACGGGCCTGCCGAGTTCTGCTGCCGCAGCCATCCATGGCCGCTTTTCCGCCGGAAACGGCGGCGCAGAATCGGCTTCGATTCTTTTTTTGGTTATATTTTCTCCGGAAAACGGAGAAAATAGGCGAGGAGGGAATCGAACCCTCACCCCATTGCTGGGACAGGATTTTAAGTCCTGAGCGTCTGCCTATTCCGCCACCCGCCCAAAAATTGATTCGTTATTATATTGTTGTAGCTTCTGCTGTCAAGGTTGCAAAAAAATATATGTTTTTTATTACTTGTTCTTGATATTTTCTGTCAACGTGATACACTTGAGAAAATTCAGAATAAGGGAAAAAGAGTACACTTTTATGACTGAAGATGCCGAGTCCACCATTATTCAACGTCCGGAATTTCTTGGAATACCAGTTGAGGAATTGAGTGTTAATGTATCAACTGGTTTTGATTTGTTTATTAAAACCAGTGATAATTACGTTCTGTTCCACAGCTGTGAAAACCCGGTGACGGAAGAGATTATGTTGAAAATTCGCCAGCGGGTTCGGTCCAAATATTTGTATATGCGGGCATCGGATCAGAATCGATACCTGAATTATATGGTTGAAAATATGCTGAAAACGGTTCAGGACAAGAGCTCACCGATAGATGTTCGCTGCAGAAAACTGTATGATTCCACGATCTCGATTGTCAAGAATGCATTTTATAAACCACGCAAGGAAGCCGTGGAAATCGCGGCCAAGGTCATTGACCCTTTGATTGAGTTGCTTTCAGAAGATACAAACTCCGTAAAAACGCTTACCAATATCACGAATCACGATCCGTATATTTACATTCATTCGGTTAACGTGGCGGTTCTGGGCTCCGCGCTTGCCAGTCAGCTTTTTTCAGGAAGCGATAAAATCCGTGAATTGGGTTTTGCTCTTTTGATGCATGATATCGGAAAGAGCCGTATTGAGCGTGACGTTCTGATGAAACCCCGGAAACTCACCCGGGATGAATGGAAGATTATGAAGGAGCATCCCAGGGTTGGTGTGGAAATTCTCAAGGAACTTGGGTTTATGAGCAAGATGGTCCGAACGGTCACACTGCAGCATCATGAACGATATGACGGGACCGGATATCCCCTGGGCCTGAAAAAGGAGTATATCAGTGATTTTGCCAAGATTTGTACGATTTCAGATGTTTTTGAGGCGATCACGAGCAAGCGTCCGTATAAAAAAAGCAAGGCCACATTTGAGGCCTTGAAAATTATGAGAGATGAGATGTCCGGAAACTTTGATCCTGAAATGTTCAAAGCATTTGTGTATATGTTCAGAAAGGCTGCCCAGGGCGGCTCATGATGTCAGGTCGTTGTGTTAATGGATGCGGGTATTTTCCTCTCCCTGCCACATGTCCGGATTGGCGCCGGATAACTCCTTGATCTCTTCAGTTGCACGCGTTAATTCATTAAAAATTTCTGTTGAAAGGCGTAATTCTGCGCCGCGAGCATTGGACGCCACCTGCGTTGGGGTGCGGGCGCCAGCGGCGACGGTCAGCACACCAGGCTGGTGAATCAGCCAGTTGAGGGCTACGGGTGCCATGGGTTCCTCGGCCTTTTCGCAGATGTCACGAATCCGATCGATTGCCGCAAAGGTCTGCGATTCAAAGCCGGGTTCTCCGTGTCGTGCCTGTGGACGTTCGGAAGAAAAGTGGCGGGTTCTGGCACGGCCTTCGGGAACATCAGCGGCGGACGCGAATTTCCCGGTTAAGAGGCCCTGAGCCAGAGGGCTGTAGCAGATGATGCCAATATCGTTCTGTTCGCATTTTTTCGTTATTTCAAATTCAATGGAGCGCCAGAGCAGGTTATAGGGCAACTGATTGGTTCGGCATCCGTTGCAGGGGATGATGGTGTCGAGATCGTTGGTTCCGAAGTTGCTGATACCGTATTCACGGATTTTTCCCTGTTTTTTCAGTTTGTTAAGGCTGGATACGGTCTCTTCTGCGGGAATGTCGCTGTTGGGCCAGTGAATCTGGTAGAGGTCGATGTAATCGGTTTGAAGCCGCTGCAGGCTGGCTTCACACGATGAGATGACGCGTTGAGCCGAGAGGTTCTCACGGCTTACTTTGTTGGCGATTACAACGCGTTCCCGTTTGCCCTTGATCAGTTTGCCGAGAAGCTCTTCGGAATATCCATTGCCATACATTTCAGCAGTGTCAAAGAGGTTGATACCAACATCCAGGGCTTTGTAAACGGTTTTTTCCGTATCCGCGTATTCCTGGTGGCCCCAGGTAGCATCTCCGACAATTGCCCAACAGCCAAGTCCAACAACAGATACGCTGATCTCTGTTCCATTGATTTTTCTGTATTCCATACTGGTTCCCATAAAAGGATTGATGTGCTGACGGTCCAGAAATTGAGGTATTTTTTCAGAAAATATAAGACAAACCCTATACTGAATTATTATATTCAGTTGCAATTAGATGTCAAATATGTATAAACATTTCTTGAATTCGGCCGTGGGTAAATGTATAATTATGATTTCGTGCTAACTTTCTAATTATTATCAGGATAGGTTTTTTACATATGAGCTGGTGGGAAAATATACCTGACTATGTTGCCAATCTGCTGGCAAAGATTTTCGGTTCCAGGAATGAACGTCTGATTGAAGAGCTGAAGCCCATTGTTGAGCAGATCAGAGTATGCGGAGAGTCGTTGCGCAATATCAGCGATGAAAAGCTGGTCGCAAAGACCGATAAATTCAAAAAACGGATAAAAGACGGTGAAACCCTGGACGAAATCCTACCGGAGGCGTTTGCGGTGGTCCGGGAAACATCGCATCGCATTCTGGGCAATCGCGAGTTTGTAAAGGATAAGCTGACAGGCAAAGAAATCCCGTATATGGCTCATTTTGACGTGCAGCTGATGGGAGGAATTGTACTTCACCAGGGCAAGATTGCAGAAATGGTGACTGGGGAGGGGAAGACGCTGGTTGCTACACTACCGGCATACCTGAACGCCTTAAGCGGAAAAGGGGTACACATTATTACGGTAAACGATTACCTGGCTCGTCGTGACTCGGAATGGATGAGTCCGATTTTTGAATTTCTCGGGTTTACGGTTGGCTGTATTCAAAGCGGGAATATGCCTACGGAAGAAAAGCGGGCAGCGTATCAGGCGGATATTACATACGGCCAGAACAATGAGTTTGGTTTTGACTACCTCAGAGATAATATGAAGTTTCATGCTGAAGAACTGGTTCAGGGTCCGTTGAATTATGCAATTATAGATGAGGTGGACAGTATCCTGATCGATGAGGCCCGTACGCCGCTGATCATCTCTGGACCAGCGGAAGAATCCACGGAAAAGTATTATAAAATTGACCGGATTATTCAACGGCTTAAAGAAGGAGAGGATTTTACTGTCAATGAAAAAGACCGGAATGTGGTTCTCAGTGAAGAGGGCTACAATAAAATGGAAAAGATGCTTGCCATGGGGGATTTGTATTCCGGTAAAAACATCGAAATGCCGCACTTTATTGACAATGCGCTGCAGGCCCATTATCTCTACAAACGGGATCGGGATTATGTGGTTAAGGACAATGAGATTGTAATTGTTGATGAATTTACAGGACGTCTGATGCCGGGACGGCGCTGGTCCAACGGTCTTCACCAGGCAATTGAAGCCAAGGAGCGCATCCGAATTAAAGAGGAAAATCAGACCCTTGGATCCATTACGTTTCAGAATTTTTTCAAGCTCTATAATAAACTTTCCGGTATGACCGGTACGGCCATGACTGAGGCAGCGGAATTTCTTCAAATTTACGAACTGGATGTAGTCTCGATTCCTACGAACATTCGACTGCGCAGGCAGAACTTGCCGGATCTGATTTACGGTTCCGGAGAAGAAAAATACAAGGCAATCCTGGATGAGATTGAATTCATACACAAACGCGGACAGCCCATACTGGTTGGAACCATCTCGATTGAAACATCGGAAATGCTCAGCAAACGCCTTGAAAGAAGGGGGGTAAAGCATGAGGTGCTGAATGCGAAACATCACCAGAAAGAGGCGCAAATCGTGTCCAAGGCTGGTGAATTCGGCCACGTAACCATTGCCACAAATATGGCGGGCCGTGGTACGGATATTGTGCTTGGCAAATTCGAATGGCAAGATTTGCTGGCTCACTGGCAGAAGTTTGGACTTGCCCCCAAGAAAATAAAAAATCCGAGCAACAGAGCACGCGTTGAAGAGCAGCTGGCTGATTTCTGGGCTGAAAAGTTTCTAACGGATGTGAAATCGGTTCCTGAATCAACTGAGGATAAACTGAAAATGCTGAACCAGTACTGGAGTGAAAACGGGTACCACCCGCTGAGACTTTGTGAATCTGTGGCGGAACTGGGCGGGCTTTTTATTCTGGGTACCGAGCGACATGAAGCCCGGCGTATCGACAATCAGTTGCGTGGCCGTTCAGGACGCCAGGGCGATCCAGGGTATTCCCGGTTTTTCCTGTCTCTGGAAGACGATCTGATGCGAATCTTTGCGCCGGAACGCGTGGCCTCAATTTTACGAAGACTGGGCCTCAAAGAGGGCCAGCCTATTGAGCACTCCATGGTAACCCGTTCAATTGAACGTGCACAAAAGAAAGTGGAGGAACGCAATTTCGGTATCCGGAAGAATGTACTCGAATACGATACAGTTATGGATGAGCAGCGGAAAATTATATACGCTCAGCGCCAGGAAATTCTTACCGGCAAGAACCTGAAGGATGAAATTGTGAAGATGACTGACGATGTGATCCGCGGCGAAACCGATTATTATTTCATGAATGAAATCCCCGAAGAAGACCGGAATTACGAGGAATATACTACCCGGTTCAATCGAATGTTTGACTTGAATCTTCAAACAGATGAACTGAAAGGCATGGAAGGACCCAAAATCGCGGACATGGTTTGCGACCGTTTCCTCCAGAAATATAGTGCCAAACGGGAGCGCCTTGGGGACAAGGTGATGGACACGATCGAGAATTTTATCCTTTTACAGGCCATCGATTCCAAGTGGAAAGATCATCTCTACAACATGGATCATCTCAAGGAAGGCATTCATCTTCGTGGATATGCACAAAAAGATCCGAAAATTGAGTATAAACGGGAAGGGTATGAACTGTTTGCGGATATGATAGGATCCATCAAAAACGAAATTTCCGATTTGATTCTGAAAATTGAAATTTCCGTAGAAGAAGAGCGGGATATGTTCGATGATATCTGGGTCATCAGTGACACACAGCACAAGGAGGTTGCCCAGTTTGAAAGCCAGCAGGAACGTGAAGCAGCGCTGATCGCTGCCGGAGGTGAAGACGTGCCTCCGCCCACGTTTACACGATCAAATGAACGCGTTGGGCGAAATGACCCGTGCCCGTGCGGAAGCGGGAAGAAGTACAAGAAATGCTGCGGCGCCTGAGCGCAATCAATGGCTTGAATGCAGGAACCGCTGTGTGAATACACTAGCGGAGTACCTTTTTCAGGAAAGGGGGCAGATATGCCAGATGTGGATACGAGAAAAAGTGTCCGGTTTCCTTTGGAAATACAGGAACTGAAGTGGAAACGGGTACACAAAAAGAAAAAATCCGATAAGAATTTTTTCCGCGATGCCGGTGATGTGGTGGATTTCAGTCACAGCGGATTAGGGGTCATCAGTGACGAACCGGATGTGAAAGAGGGAGAGGAGTTTTATTTAAAATACCTTACCAAGGAGGGCAAGGAAAGCGTCGCTGTAGGTCGTGTCGTCCGGATTGTACTCTTAAGCGACGGAACCAAGCGTATTGGTTTGGAATTTGTCAAGGCCGGTCGCCACTTTATCCCTGGTTTATTGATGGAATATTACATGACAGAGAATCGAAGACTGATCATATACATGATTCTGCTGATGGCTATTTTTTGTATTCTTGCTTTTTTTCTTGGAAGACTATCCGCTGGTTGAAATAAGGATTCTTTAATGCCAAAATTCGTCAAACGGAAGAAAGAAAAGGTTCAGGAATTCGCGCTCAAGAGTGAAATGATGCTCGGAAGAGCGGATGAATCAGATATTCAGGTTCTGGAAAAGCTTGCATCACGTCAGCATGCAAAGATTACATGCCAGGATTACCGTGTAACTATTGAAGATCTGGGAAGCAGCAACGGAACCAAAGTAAACGGGAAAAAAATACAAACCGAGAATCTTCGTTTTGGGGATGTGATTTCTATCGGAGACACAACAATAAAATACGTAGATTATGATCTTGATTCTCTGGTTGGAAAAACGATTGGCAATTACAAGATTATTGAGATGATCGGCAGGGGGGGGATGGGCAGTGTGTATGAGGCCCGACAGTATAAATTGGACCGTCACGTTGCTCTGAAAATCCTCAATCAGGATCTAAGCAATGACCGTAAATTTATCCATGATTTTATCAATGAGGCCAAGACAGCTGCCAGCCTGAAACATCCGAATATTATCAGTATTTACGATGCAGGAGATATTGACGGAAGATATTTTTTCTCTATGGAGTTTGTGTCCGGCTGCCTGGATATTCAGAAGCGTGTTGATACACAAGGTAAACTTGACTATGAAACTGCGCTTCGTATTACGAATGAGATCGCCTGTGCATTGAGCTATGCTCATGAAAAGGGAATTATTCACAGGGATATTAAACCGCAGAACATTCTGCTCGAAAACGGTTTCAACGCAAAGCTTGCGGATATGGGCCTGGCTAAACCTCTGGAAAAGCTGCGCGACTCTTCCTTGCAGGATCCTGTTGAAGGAACGCCATTCTATATGTCACCTGAACAGGCCAGACAAACCGATGTGGATGCCCGAAGCGATATCTACTCACTGGGGGGGACATTATACTATATGCTGACCGGACAAGTTCCCTTTGACGGAAAAACATCACTTGCAGTCATTACCAAGCATATCAGCGAACCTCCAAAGCCGCCTGCCGAAATTATAAAGAACCTCCCCAAAAGAGTTAATGATTTCACATTGCGAATGCTGGCCAAAAGTCCTGAAAAACGCTTTCAGACCGCTGACGGTGTACGAAAAAAGATTTCTGATGTTTTACGAAACCCCAAAACAAGTGAATCTTGCAGAATCAGCAGCACCCGGATGAAAGTTCAGAAACGGTCCTTTTCGCCTTATTCTGCTGTTATAATCCTGATAATCGCCATTATCGGATATTTAACAATATCCTCTTTCACAAAAGAAGATCAGCACGGCCCGGCAATGAAAATGACGCAGACTGAGGCTGAACAAAGCTTGCTCAAGGCATTTGAATTGTTAAATGACGGTAAATTTCAACGTGCAAAGGCCTATTGCGAAGATGTTATTCGGAAATGTCCCCAAACTCCTTATGAAACCCAGGCAAAAGAACGAATTGTCCAGATTCGTATGAAAAAAAGTGAACTTCGTTCTGCAGGGGCCGGGCAGATGTATGCCAATGCAATTGATATGCTTTTAAAGCGGGATGAGTTCCCTGAATTTGAAAAACACGCCCAGGAAACATTCACTGCGATCATACAGAAATACCCGGAAACCAAAGTCGCTGCTATGGCTCGAAACAAACTGGAATCGCTGAAAACCGAAGAACAAGATCCTGAAACGGATAATGAAAATGTCGCAGATTCCAACAAGGTGGAATACAAAAAATTCACTACAGACTTTTCTGATATTTCCTCTGACTTTACGGTGTGGCGTGTTCGCTCAGGCGAATGGGGCATTGGTGAGAATACGCTGAATCTGAAGAAACCCGGTGATGCGATGATTTATCTGCACACACCGACGTTACGTACCGAGGATTTGTTTATTTCTCTCCAGATCAAAGTAAACAAACCCAACCCGGTTTTAACGATTTCTGTAAACAGCGGTGAGTTCAGTTCAGCCGGTATCAGTTTCTCAGAAGGTGACGCGGTAACCTATTCGGGCATTGGCGGGGATTCGGTTTCAGAAAAAAAGACCTTCAAGTGGCGTGCGAATGCCTATAATAATATTATTCTCACCTTTTCCAAAGGTACCTTTGAAACTCGGATCAATGGGATGAAAACCGGATCGATCAAAGCGGAACTCTTAAAGAGTTATCAGGGAAGATTATCGGTTAAAGCCTCTGGGACAGTCGCATCGGTAAACAGTGTAAAA
>CAZGEP010000184.1:0-8715 GCA_964524955.1 uncultured Planctomycetota bacterium
AATCATGATTCGATGGAATATGTCAAAGACCAGAGCTGAAAGAGTCCGCGCCGAAAGCGCGATATGTTCTATGCTCTTCCGGACGTATTCTCCGTTTCCGGGTTTTCACTTACAGGTGGTTTCCGGAGACGGAATTTTGGACAAAAAAATAAAGAAAATCACATTTTTCTGTCACAGCTGTTTTATCCGCTGCGTCTGCTTTATCGAAGTCAATCCCCGGCACGCGAAATTCTACGAACGGTTTTACCTCTTTGAACAGATCGGGGATGAGAAGGAATGCGATCGTGTAGAAGGAGCTCCTGCAGTACTCATGCGCATGGACCTTGATTTCCAGGAGGAAGTGATCTGTGAGGCCGCAGGCCGGGAATCAACGGGTGAATTTTCCCGGACCTTGTACAGCCGGTACATGCCCTACAGCGCTGAAGAGACCGTTGCCGAACGACTTCGGTTGATGCACCGTCCCATGGATTTAGGCGAAGCCGTTTACTTTGGTCTTGCAGAAGCATTTCGCGAGAATCGCCGCTTCGGATACTGACAATACAGATGAGCTGGCTGCACTTCTTACGCAGAAAATCAAACCTGTGACCGGGGATACCACGCCGCTTACCGTTCACGTGCTGCGAGACATACCGCAGACCGAGGCCGGAAAGCTGGATCGTACTGTTGTATCCCGCATTTCAGAATAAGTTTTTGTCAAGAGACGTCTTTCTATTGTTCACGTTGCATCCGCTCTTCAATCAGACTGAGGGCAGTCTGGATCATCCGGCTGCCGGACTCAGGTGTGAACATGCTCAGGGATGCTTCATATCCATCGGCATCCGGTGTGGTGATATACCCCTGGAGTTCGCCGTTGGCCAGGCTGACGGGAAAGACGGACTGGTCGGCGGATGATTTCAGTTTGAGCGCGTATTCCACAAAGAGTTCCCCGGGAAGACAGGCCAGAAACACATCTCCGGCGCGAAGCACCTGGATTTCCGTGCAGGCGTAATCGCTGTGCAGCCGGGCAATCTGCCCGCGCTCCTGTGCCTCTGCCAGTGTGACCTGTTCTTCGGCACCAAAGAGTTCGCATTCCGCGGTCCGTATCCGGGGCCGGGGCGCATTGGAATTTTTGAGCCGGGCATATTTCTGCTGCACCTTCTGCACGTGTTCCCGGGCGGTCTGCACAGAGACAAATTCCCGGGCAATGAGTTTGCACTCTTTTGCTGCTGCACGGATTTTTGGGGTCCTGGAAAAGCAAGTCTCCGGCAACCGGGCAAGCGCCCGGCAGATGCAGTCCGACAGCCTGCTGCCCAGACGTTCTGCTTCATCAAAGGTCTGGCCGTGGACATGATGGCGCGGGCTCAGGTTGCCGCACGGGCCTGTGTGGTAGATGACCATTGCATCCGGAAATTCCGATTCCAGTCGCTGACGGCAGAAGCCGGGAAAGTCGGCTGTGACTTGTGTGGTGTTTTCATGGATCACGGTCGGGTGCATGGAATAGCATACCTGTATGGCAGTCACGCATTTGTCAGACGACCGGCGGACGACCAGGATGCCGGCATCCGGATCGCGGGGACCGTCCGGGTTCAGGCGGTTGCAGCCTACACCGTCCACAGGGGCAAACCGTGACGCCAGTTCCGCGGGTTCCGCATTTTTCACTGCCTCAACGGCTGCACCGACAATTCCATCGGAAACGCGTCTGAGGTATTCGGGGTCTGGTTTGGGTACCACGGGATCTCCCTGCCAGGCCAGTACGCTGCACGTGACCGGTGCCGAATGCGTGTGCGTGGCGCTGATCATGATGTTTGTGGTCGGTATGCCCGTGGATCGGCAGATCCGCTGCCTGCAGTCCGCGGCCAGATCGTGATGCACAAAGAGCAGGTCTGTGCTGATGCAGAGGATTGATTCCTCATCGTTGGATAGATAGAGCGCGTTCGCGTACAGCGGATCGTGAATTCCCGTGGATATCCGTTCAACATGCGGATATCCGACCAGGAACATTGGCTTTACTGGTGAGATGTCCTGCCTGGCTCTTCCGGCCCTAAGCATCTGCCTGGTTACCTCCGATGGGAATGGACCGGTTTTCAAAGTAGTTGTCGTCAATAAAGCACGGGCAGGAGAGTTCGAGCAGCAGGCAGGGTCTGATTCCAGTGAATCCGTGTTTCTGTCCGGTCTCTACCCGCAGGGTGTCACCGGGTTTCATCTCCATGGGCGAACCATAGAGTGTCATGCGCGTGCGTCCTCTGCCTACAAAGAAGGTTTCGACTTTTTCCCGATGGGAGTGGATCGGGCAGCTCTGGCCGTCAAAGACAAACAGGTACTTGCCGCAGTATCCGGTCTCGGTTTCATTGGCAATCCAGTATTCAACCAGACCAGTGGTGTAGAAATCATCCAGACCGAAATCCAGCACCAGCGGCTCCACATCCGGCAGTGCCTGGTCCCAGTCCCGAATCTGCCTGTTGAATCGGCGAAGCGCTTCGGTCTTGAGCGGTCCGGTTACGGATATGGATAATCCCTTGTCGAGTTCTTTCATGGCAATGCTCCTTTCGCAGTTTTATTCGGGAATCCGGCTCTGTTCATACATACCGATCCCCGGATACCGGGTCTCCTTCATCCAGTCCCGCAGGAGAATCCGCATTTCTCTGAGTGTGTCTGCGTGTGCACGATCCGCAGCCAGATTGGTCATCTCCCACGGGTCGCTCTGGAGGTTATAGAGTTCATCCTGTGAAGAGCAGTTCCATCCGTACTTGAGATGGCCTTTTCGCAGGGTCAGCATGGAGGTGGCCAGGTTGTTGACACCATGGAACTCAATGACAACACTGTCGCGCCATGTGACAGATTTGTTGCGCAGCAGGGGAAGCAGAGACATTCCCGGATTCCCGGAGCCGGACTCAATACCGGCGGCATCCAGGATGGACGGGTAAACGTCCAGCAGCGAGGCCCATTCCCTGCGGACTGTTCCACGCTCAGCCGAACTCCAGGCATCAGGCGGACGGACGATAAAAGGGATGCGCTGTATTTCTTCAAAGTGTTGCCACCCTTTGTCGGTCAGGCCGCCATGACTGCCCAGAGTCTCGCCGTGGTCCGCGGTAAAGATAACCAGCGTGTTTTCCAGCAGGCCGGAGCTGCGCAGATGATCCAGGATGCGGCCGATCTGCCGATCTATCAGTGTGGTAAACGCATAGTAGTGACGGATCGCATCGGCCCAGTCCTTCCACGCAAGCCGGTTCCGTCGGGGATGAAGCTTTACCTGGCGGGGCGCATTGGCTTCAGCTTCTTCCCAGAGGTAGTTGGGCCAATGCGGGATGTCAATGTTGCGGTAGATTTCAAAGTATTCTTCCGGGATGTAATAGGGTCCGTGCGGTCCCCAGAAATTGTGCCAGATGAAGAACGGATTGTCGTCTTTGCTGTAGGTGTCGATCAGGCTGAGGGTATGGTCAGCGAGAAAATACGGAACCGTGGATTCCTCCGTGCCGGTCAGAATGCCGTACTCGACGCCACTGCAGATCGGGAGGCAGGATACCCCATCAGCGTGAGTAACTTCGTGGGTATAACCGTTGTCCTTCAGATACGCTTTGTACTCGGGATAGTTGAATCCGCCACCGCCGTGACCGGGAAAGTTCTGTCCGTCAAACCCTACATTCCCGGGCAGAGATGGTGAGACCGGTGATCCGTAGGCGCGATTGCTGTCCGTGCCCAGGTGCCATTTTCCGGTATACCCGCAAACATAGCCTGCCTGCAGCAGTCTGCGTGAAAGCAGCTGTGGTGAATCCGGGAGTTCATGAACGCAGCAGCCCAGGTTGTGGACGTTCGAACAGATGCCGTGCTGGTGGGGATAGCGTCCGGTCATGATCGAGGCCCGGGCCGGGCTGCAGACCGGACAGCTGGTGTACGCGGTTTCAAAGCGAATACCTTCGGCCGCCAGCCGGTCAAGGTTCGGTGTCTGACAGGGGGTATTCCCATAGCTACCGATAGCGCTCAGCCGGTGCTGGTCGGTAAGGATCAGCAGAATGTTGGGTCGGGATTTCAAGGGGGGCTCCTTACTGGCTTTCTGCGCAGATTTCGCCGATCATCTTTACCATATCAATGTTACCGGCCGGCGGCACCTGGTCAGCGACGCCCAGAACAAAGGGCATGTCTTTCCAGCAGTCAAGGGTTTTGCGCACGTGGGCTTCCATGTCTTTTTCGCTGTAAGGCGGTGCAAACATGGCCCCGGGAACGCCGCCCCAGAGGATGACATTATCGCTGGCTGCCAGGCTGCGCATTTCTTCTACAGTCACGTCTCCGGCCGGTTCAGGGGTCAGGGCTTCCACGGCGTCAAATCCGGCATCAGCGAGTTTGGGCAGCATTCCGCGTACGGTTCCGTCCAGGTGGACGGCCGCGTGAATTCCCGCGTTGTGGAGCTGTTCAAGCCGGTGTTCGTATATCTCGCGCATATGGCTTTCAAAGAAAGGTGTGTAGACTTCACTGGTCAGATTGTCCGGAAAGTGAACCAGGGGCGGCTGCAGGCTGCAGATGTCGTCCAGTATCCTCTGTTCCTGTTCCCGGAAAAGATCGAGAACGCGTGCGCACAGATCGGGCTGGTCCATGAGCAGGTAGATGCCGTTCTGCACCCCGGCCCATTCGACAAAAAAGGCTGGCAGCGGGCTCCGCGGAAGTCCCAGTGCCGGGATGCCGTCAAAAGATGCCCATTTTTCTGCCCGGTCCGGGTAGTCGTTTACAGCGGAGGGAGCGAGTTCGCTCTTTTCAAGAATGTCGATCAGAACCCGCAGATCAGACTCATTCTCCACAGCATGCTTGGTGATGGCACTGGAACCGTCTGACTCCACACGTTTGTTTTTCTGTATGATCGATCCGGCCGGGCAGGTCCAGGTCGAAACTATTTCCTCACCCTGGTTCTCCCGGGTTACGTCCACGTCGTTGTATTTTCGTTGGCCGGCCCAGAAATTTCCGTACCAGTAATAGGGCATGCAGAGCCGTTCCCGATGAAAGTCAAGGTAACCGTCTTCGTTGTCAATGTTCAGTTCTCTGCGGGTCTCCGGCGTCTGTGCAGAGATCCAGTACGTGATATTTGCAGTCCATACCGGATCGCGATTTTGCCGGGTTTTCAAAAGATGAATCAGGTTTTCTCTGAAGTGACGTGCCATAGCTGTTCTCCGAAAAAATAGTCGCAGGATATTTTATGTCTCTGCGCGCTAAAGTCAAATAAAAGCCGGAATCCGGTTGAATTGCCATTGGACATCCGTTATAATTTTTCCGGCAGGCATTTTTCTCAACAGGAGATTTCAATGGCAAAATTCAAACCCCAGCACCAGCGTCTCCAGTTTATCCACAACCGGATCCGAAAGGGTGTCTATCCGAATTGTCGTAAACTGGCAGAGGAGTGGGGGGAGGTCAGTGCCAAGACCATTCAGCGGGATCTGGATTATCTCAAATGGCAGCTGAATGCACCGCTGGAGTATGATGCTTCGCAGCGGGGGTATTACTACACAGAAGAAAATTATGATATCCCGGCGATCAACATCAGCCAGAGTGATCTCTTTTCCATTTTTATCGCAGAAAAGGCCCTCAAACAGTACCGGAATACACCGCTGTACGAAAAACTGGCTGTGGTGTTCCGAAAGATTGAGGAATCGCTGCCGGAAAAGGTTTCTGTGAATCCGAACTGGCTGGAAGCCAAGTTTTCGTTTATCGCCGAACCCGAGACCGCGCTCCGGCCGGAAATCTGGGAGATCGTGACCCGTTCCCTGGATCTGGAACAGGCGGTCCGAATCGATTACAAGGTTCCCATGCAGACCCGAACGACCTCTCGCGTGGTCAACCCATATCACATCACCTGTTACCGGGGGGAATGGTATCTGATCGGCTACTGCCGGAAGAAAAGGGAAATCCGAACCTTTGCCATCTCCCGAATTCACGCAGCAGAACTCCTTGAGGAGACCTATGAAATTCCTGACGATTTTGATATCAATTCTCTGATGGGATCGCACTTCGGGATTTTCTGGGGAGACGAAGAGTACACTGTCCGGATACACTTCGCGTCAAAGCAGGCCCCGTATGTCCGGGAGCGGATCTGGCAGCCCGGTCAGGAGATTAACGAAAACAAGGACGGCAGTCTTGTGCTGACTTTTCAGACCAATGCCCTTTACGAAGTCCGGCAGTGGGTCCTGTCCTGGGGCAGTGGTGCAAAAGTACTTTCTCCCAGAGAACTTAAGGATGACATTGCAGCTGAAGTCCGGCAAATGACCCGCCAGTATCTCACAAAAAAATAAAAATAATTTCTAAAAATTGTGGACCTGGGACGCTATTTGTCCTACCTCCTTCTGTATAATGCGCGTGCAAAGAGAGAATCATCCGGCGTACTGTGTGCTCGGATGAATAACTTTTTTTATACAGAGGAGATGAAAATGATGTCATATCTGAGCAGTATCTGGGGTTTCATGCATGTGTATCTGATTATGAGCGCGGTTTTCTGGGTCTTTTCACGCACAAAAAACTCCGTCGGAGATCCGATTGCCTGGTTTCTGCCGGCCATGGGCATGGTGCTGCTTGCATTGATCGGGTGGTTTGCGGTTTCCCAAACCAGACGTCTGACAGCAGGGATTTGTCGGAATTTCCGGAAACTCCGTTCTCGTCGTTCCCTGCGGAATAAAGCAAAGGCGACGAACTCGGAGGGATTTGTTCTGGCGCTCTTTCCCATTGGTTTTATGATCATCGTCGGGGTGTGCGTAACAGAATCTGTGATTGGAATGCTGGCCTGCGGAATTTCCGGACTGGCTATTGCCAGCTGGTTTTATGCGGAATATGAGGCGTCCTGCGAGCAGGCTCGTCAGCAACATGCAATTCTCTGCCGCGTGTGGGGCAGGAAGAGAGGAAAACCCGGGAAAAGGATTGATATGAAAGGATAAAAGAACGGAGTACATAAAAGGATAAACGTACCGAGAGTATCATATGAAACCGCCGGCTTTCACCCGGCGGTTTTTTTTATCAGTCGATTTCTGTATGAATTATCGGTTTATTTCAGCCGTTTGTCATGATAATACAGTAAGATGTCCGGAATCTCTTATTTACAGACCTGGAATCAGTCGTATAATAAAACAACCATTCTTTTTAACCGTATTAAGCGGAGGCAGATCATGAGCAGTCAGGCACTGGATATGGATGTGGAAATCAAACGGACTCAACCCGACTTTGTTGTTTATCGGCCCAAGAGTTCGGACGGGATCAGCACACATGACGGAGGCAACGAGCACTTCCTGGTATTTGACGGGCCGGATGGATCGCTGATGGCGGTTTGGACTCAGAGCACGGTTGAAGGTCACGGGGATCACCGAATCATGTTCTCCCGATCCGACGACGAGGGTGAGACCTGGACGGATCCAGTGATGCTGGCCGGAGTCCGTGACAAGGAAGACATGCTCCAGGCAAGCTGGGGATTTCCACTGGTCTCTGCTTCCGGCAGAATTTATGTCTTGTGGAATCAGTTTCTGGGCAAGGACAAGATCGACTTTCACCACCAGTTTACCGGCAACCTGGACGGTCGGTACAGCGATGACAACGGAAAGACCTGGTCGGAGCCGGAAACCATACCCATGCCCAAGAGCATGTATGATGACCCGGACCCGGACATGCCGGGCAACTGGATTGTCTGGCAGAAACCCGAGCGGATCAGCGGCGACAAATACTTTGTGGGGTATACCCGCTGGGTGAGCCCCAAAGTTCGCCGTCCCCTGGACAAGTTCCCGAACGGCAGGGATCGTGGGTGGTCCACGGATTCGCTGATTGAATTTATGCGCTTTGAGAATGTGGACGACAATCCAGCGGTTAAAGATTTGAACATCAATTACTTTGCCTGGGGAGAAGACGCGCTCAAAGTTCCGTATTTTCTCGATCCGCTCAATGTGGTGGCTCAGGAACCAAGCATCGTGCGGTTGCCGGATGACCGGCTATTCTGCGTGATGCGCACCGTGACCGGGTATATCTGGTACAGTCTTTCCGATGACAGGGGCGAAACCTGGTGCGGTCCCAGGCCACTGCTGCGAAAAGATCATGGCGCTGTGATTGAAGAGCCCATTTGCTGCTGTCCCATTTATCTCCTGGCGGAAGAAGGAAAATACTTCTTAATCCATCACCTTCGTCGGGATCGTCTGGCATTCGATGACAGTGGGAACAACCGCTGGCCGGTTTACATTTCTCTGGGTGAATTCCGACCGGACGCTGAGCAGCCCATATGGTTCAGTGAATCCAAAGAGCTGATGACGCACGACGGAGTCGGGCTCGGTCCCAAGAGACGAACCGACCTGGGCGTTTATCCAAGCGTGACCAACCGCAGCGGACAGACCGTTCTCTGGCATCCGGACCGCAAGTTCTTTCTGCTGGGCAAGAAGATTACATCGGACATTCTTTCCGGCCTTACGGTCGGTTGATTTTTGAATTGAATATACGGTTCAGATACCCCACTTTCTCAGGAGGCATAACAGTGATTCGCTCTATCACCTCACATACCGGTCGGATACTTGTTGTTCTTTTGATAGCTGTCACAAACCTGTCTGCTGATGAGCCCATTGATCCCAAGGCGATCCCTGCAGCAAAGAAAGTGCTTGCATATTTTGAGGGGTTGAAGAAGAACGGGAATATCAACCGGGTTGTGTCCGGAAACACGCTGGGGCGTGCCATGGCCGGTCGATATGAAATGCACCCGTATCATGCCGGGAACACGTACTATGAGATCAAGGT
>CAZGEP010000185.1:0-8472 GCA_964524955.1 uncultured Planctomycetota bacterium
TACACGCCCAGGAGTGTTACCGTGACAAGACCCAGCGCTCGATTGTCTCCTGCCGGTTTTACTGCGAGCATCCTGAGTGGCACATCGATCCCGAGCATTACAAGCGAAAAGGGTATTACGGCAAACGCGGCATGGACTGGGCCGTGCCTGAGGTGCGGGCGTACAAGCTCAAGCTCCTGACCGAACTCGCAAACAATTACGACCTGGCCGGGCTGGAGCTGGATTTCCTCCGGCACAGCCAGCTCTTCCGCGACGAGGGCCCGTCTCCTGAAGAGCGGATTCGCATCATCACCGGATTCGTTTCAAAGGTCCGCAGGGCACTGGATCAGAAAAAGGGCAAACGGCGCTGGCTCTGCGTACGCATCCCGTGTCGTCTCTCCGCCCATCCCCCACTGGGGCTGGATGTAAAAAAACTCTACAAAGCCGGAGTGGACATGTTCAATCTTTCCGGCTGGATCTATACCACGCAAAATGCCCACACGGTTAACATCCGAAAGTTGCTCCCCCACGCGGCCATCTACCTGGAGATGACTCATATGTCAGGGCGCAACAAGCACTTTTCGGAAATGAAAAAAGCATATATGGGAAACATTCCCAATCCCCGAACAACGGATTCGGAGTTCTATACAACGGCCAGACTGGCCTGTGAGCGCGGCGCTGATGGCGTGAGTCTCTTTAACTTTGCCTACTACCGCCTGTATCGAAAAGGGGTGGTTGACGCCAGTGAACCGCCGTTTCATATCATTCCACACCTGACCGACCAGACGTTCCTGGCGGACCAGCCGCCGCATTATTATCTGGCCGGAGCGTACTACGACAAACAGATCCCCCGAATTTTGAAAAAGAATTATGGTGAACGTTTCCGCATGGATATGCTTCCGGCTGCAAAGAACATCAAACTCCGTCTTCGTATCCACACCAAAGAGGTGATTGAAGACAGAAAACTGACAGCAAAAATCAATAGCACAAGACTGATTCCTTTGTCCGACGTGAGCCCTTTTTACGAAAACCCCTACGACACCATGATTACGCCCAACGGCAAGTACCGTCGCGCATGGACGCTGCCCGGTGCGTTCATCCGAAATGGACGCAACAGTATTGAACTTAAACTTGAATCCGGAGCGCCTCTTACAGTCATCTGGATTGATGTGGGACTCGAAAAAACTATCAGCCACTCAGAAATAAAGAATACCAGTAAAAAGAACACAGAGAGTAAACAGACAAGATAAGGAGCAAAATATGTATTTTCGTAATCTAATTGTAGCCGTTATTGTTGTGGCAATATTTTCCTCTGTCCATGCTGCAGCGCAAGAGAACAAATCACCATCAAGGCCGAAGGCGCCTTACAAATTGCTCTTCAACAATGACACAACAAACATTACGACCTGTAAGAGTCCCTGGCACGAACGTGGAGAGCCCTTCACTGAAGAGCGGCTCGTGGCATCGATTGATGAAGTCGCGGGCAAGGGAGTTGACTGCGTTCTGCTTAGTCCGGGCATGGGTTGGGTTCCCTGGTGGCAGAGTAAGGTCGACCCGGATTACTTTGAGTGGTGGGAGAAACGAACCGGTCTGAAGGTTGAGAACGATCGGGCAGGGTACATGAAGTATGTTCACGGGGGCGGCGACATGGTTCAAGTCCTGATTGACACATGCCGTAAGCACAACATGGCTCCATTCGTAAGCCTGAGGCTTAACGATGTGCACCTCCAGGAAAGATACAAGCAGAAAGATTTCTGGTCTCTTGTATCCTGCCGGCTTTACTGCGAACACCCGGAGTGGCACATAGACCCCGAACATTACAAGCGCAAAAGCAAAGGGTATTACGGAAAACGGGGCATGGACTGGGCTGTACCTGAAGTAAGAGCCTACAAACTCAAACTTTTGCAGGAACTCGCGGATAATTATGACCTTGCCGGACTCGAACTGGACTTTCTTCGTCACAGTCAGCTCTTTCGCGATAATGGCCCGTCCTCTGCTGAACGAATAAAGATTATCACAGCGTTTATCTCAGAGGTCCGTAAAGCGCTGAACAAAAAGGGTGGCAAAAGACGCTGGCTCTGTGTGCGCATTCCTCTGCGGCTCAAAGATCATCCGGCTCTGGGGCTGGACGTAAAAAAACTTTACCAGGCTGGAGTGGACATGTTCAACCTCTCCTGCTGGTATGATACAACTCAGAATACAGATGCGGCACAGGTTCGTAAAATGCTCCCCAATGCTGCAATCTATGTGGAAATGACCCACACCGCTGGAAGTCACCAATATTTTCACAAAAGGGGTCTGTATGGCACGATGCCCAATCCACGCACCAGTGACGAGCAGTTCTATACGACAGCCCGTAACGCTTATGCACGGGGCGCGGACGGTATGAGTCTCTTTAATTTTGTTTACTACCGCATGTTCCGCGATGGTATGGTAGACTACCGGGAACCACCGTTTCACGTTCTGCCTAAACTTACGGACCGAACCTTTCTCAGCAAACAGCCTCCATATTATTACCTGGCAAAGGCTTCCTATGAGAATCAGCTTCCAAAAATGCTGCAAAAAGGCCGTCGCAAGCGTTTTTTGATGGATATGCTGCCCATTGGAAAAAATGAAGTCCTGCGTCTGCGCGTGCACACCAAAGAAGAGGTCGGCGACCGTAAGATTACGGCAATGATAAACAAAAAACAGCTGAAGCCGATTTTAAATGTCAGCGCCTTTTACGCCAATCCCTTTGACACGATGATTACGCCGAATGAAAAGCATCGCCGGGCATGGGACCTGCCGGGTGCGGTCATCCGAAACGGACGCAACAGCATTGAACTCAAACTTGAATCCGGAGCGCCACTAACCGTCATTTGGATTGAGGCTGGCAAAAACAATATCAAAGCACACGGAAAGGATATGCCATGATGAAATCGTATCTAATTTCAGCATTAACCGTTCTGAGTCTTTTCTCCTGCATTGGCATTGCGGCGGAGAAGAAGTCCGCAAAGGAGGCTTTTGTGCAAAGCAAAAAAGATACGACCGCTGCCGCGAACAGCCAACGGAAGAATACACGGGTCGTAATGTATCCGGCATCTGACAAGGCAAGAACTTCCGATCACTACCGGGTATCGGTCAACGGCCGTTCGGTCGATGTATACGCAATGAATACCGATACACGTAACGGCAAGTATTACTTCACCTGCTTCGACTTCTCCGGCAGTGTAACAGTTAAGGTGACTTCAAAACAAGACCTTTCCCGAACAGTGCTTCGTCCTCTTTCGTACGGCATCAAACCTGAGACCAAAGAAAAATCACTCACCTTTCACCTGGATTGCCCACAGAAGATCTCAATCGAACCGGACGGACCGAACAGCGCATTGCTGCTTTTTGCCAACCCGCTGGAGAAGGCTCCCCCATCCAGGGATGATCCAAACGTCATATACTACGGACCAGGGTTCCATGATGCGGGTAAAATCCGGTTGAAAAGCAACCAGACCCTCTACCTGGCCGGCGGCGCCATGGTGCAGGGCGGCATCATTGCCCAGGGCAAAAACATACAAATCCGCGGCCGCGGTATCCTTTACGGCGGTGGTTATGCCAAACTAAAAGGCCCATTCAAAGGCTGGGGCGGCGGATATATGATACACATCAATAAATGCTCTGATGTCACGGTGCGCGATATCATCCTCTGCGATGCATGGCATTGGACCCTTGTTCCAAGATTCAGCAATAACATTGTCATTGAAAATGTCAAAATCTGCAACAGCCGTTTCTATAATGAAGACGGTATTGATCCGGTTAACTGCCGCGATCTTCTGATCCGGGATTGTTTCATCCGAACCAAGGATGATTGCATCGCGATAAAGGGACACAAGCGCACCCTGACGTGTGAACGCATTCGCATAGAAAACTGCGTATTCTGGAGTGACGGGGCCAATCCCTTTCGTCTGGGTTACGAATCCGAGGTTAAGGGGCTGATGTGCAGGGATCTTACCGCAAAAAACATTGATATTATTCATATAGCCGACAAACTCGCCGATATTCATGCGTACTGGGCTCCATGTGTCTGGTATATCCAACCCTGCGACAATACAGCCATGGGAGGAATGCGTTTTGAAAATATCCGTATTCAGTCAGATGGGCGAAAATTAAACCTGATCAAGATTAAACCAATGGTCCGTAAAGGTTGGGGCTGGAAAGGAACTGAACCGGGTAAATATGTCAAAAACATCGTGTTCAAGAATATTCGTGTAACCGGAACTGGCAATCCATCCGATGCGCGAATCCTGATTGAAGGAGCAGCAAAAAATCGACCTGTAAGTGATATTGTATTTGAAAACTGCATCATCGACAGCAAGCCATTAAGACGAAAACACATCAAAACCGGATCCTTTGTCAAGGACATCATAGTAAAAACCAGTAAATAGAAAGGAATCAAATGACAGAAAACATCATAAAAACACAGCATCTGATTACAGCAGTGATCATTCTGAGTCTTTTCTCAGGCATTGGCATTGCGGCGGCGGAGAAGAAGAAGTCCGCAAAGGAGGCGTGGGTCGGCCTGCTGGAAGAGCGTTACAGAAAGAGCCCGATCTTCGCGTATGTGGAAAACAACCCGGCTCTGCCCAATGTCCTTATTTATGGTGACTCAATTTCCATCGGGTACACGCAGAGTGTGCGCAAAAAACTGAAAGACAGAGTCAATGTATACCGGCTCTACCGCAACGGCCGCCACACCGGCGTCTTTATCGAATATATGACACGGATGCACAAGACCATGCGCGATCCTGCACTGGACGATCCCTGGACTTTTGAGTGGGATGTAATCCATTTCAATGTCGGACTTCATGACCTCTGGCGATCCGGTCCGAATGCAAAACAGGATCCGGGCAGCGGAACGCACCGAATACCCATACCCGCTTATAAAAAGAATCTGAAAGGGATTGTTGACTATCTCATAAAGATGGCACCCAAAGCAAAACTGATCTTTGCAACCACCACACCGGTCCCGAACAACACACCCAATCGTCTGCATGGGGATGCAAACGCATATAACCGGGCAGCGCGTGAGGTGTTGAAGTCTTATCCCGACATTCTTATTAACGACCTGTACGAGTTTACCAGACCGCACCAGCCAGAGTGGTGGGCAAAGCCGGGCGATGTTCATTGCAATCCAGCCGGCCGCAAGGCGCAGGGAGAAGAAGTCGCACGTGTGATTCTCAGCGTGTTGGAAGAACGCAAAAAGACCACGAAGAAACGAACCGGCCTGATTGTGTACAGCGATGACCTGACGCATATAGTCAATTGCGACAGTCCCTATAACAAACGTGGCGAGCCGTTCACGGAAGCAAAAATCTATGCAAGCGTGGATGAGGTAGCGGATGCCGGTGCGGATATACACATGCTGCAGCCTGGTCTGGGATGGGTTCCGCTTTGGAAAAGCAATATCCTCGCTTTTGCCGAAAATTATGCCTGGGTCAAAAAGCGATACGGTACTCAGGACGGGAAATTTGATGCCTACATGCTGAAGGGGGGCGATATTGTAGCCGCCTTTGTCAAGCGTTGCCGAGAACGGGGTATTCAACCTTACATCTCTTTGCGTATGAATGATTACCATATGAAGGAACTGATCGATTTTACCCGTGAGGAGATTAAACGGTCCAGCAAGCCGGTGCATTCGCTGTCAATCTATGCCAGTCGTTTTCAAACAGACCACAAGGACTGGCGGCTACGTCCCGATCCCGAAGGCCTCGATACAATCAAGGAAGCCTGGAAAGTCAACAAAGACCGTGGCCTGAGAGTTCGCACCCGCCGCGCCCGCGTTCTGAACTGGGCTATCCCCGCAGTCCGTCAGCACAAGCTGGCCTTTATTACCGAGCTGTGCGAAAATTACGATATTGACGGCTTTGAAATGGATTTCATGCGCACTGCGCATCTTTTTCGCAAGGAGGAGACCACCTCTGAGCAACGCCTTGAGATCATGACCGATTATTGTAGAAAAGTCCGGCAGATTCTTGATCGTAGCGCTCCAGAAGGAAAACGGCGGCGACTCTGTGTCCGCATCCCCCACCATATCCCGGCCCACGATGAAATGGGGATCGATATCGCCGCCTGGCACGCGGCCGGTGTGGATATGTTCAACCTTTCATGCCATTACGTCAATCAGCAGCAGACCGCTCTGGCAGAACTGCTAAAACGCGCTCCAAACGCCGAATTCTTCATGGAATTGACGCAAACGACGAAGCGTTTAGATAAAAAAATACGGCCGTTCATTCACCGAATGACCACCCGGGAGCAGTTCACCACATCCGCCGCTGTCGCGGCTGCCGAGGGCGCTTCGGGCGTGAGTCTTTTCAACTTCATGTATTATCGCGCTCAGGCCAGACCCATCAATGGTGTCAGGGTGGAACCCCCCTTCGAGGTCTTCCGGATGATGAAACAAGCCATGCTGTCCCCGCCAACAAACCAGCATTATTACTTTAGCAAAATATCCGATGTGTGGGGAGTGGGCGGATCTCCTGTAAATAAGCATGTCAGGATGAACCAACCTGGATCATTCCGCTTGACCATGACATCTCCCAAAGGCGGCTGGAAACAATCCGGCCGGCTGCGTATCCAAACAACCAAACCTATCACGGATTCAACCCTGAAGGTAGCTTTCAACGGGAAACGGCTTACCCGCACGGACGACATTTCCGATCCGTTCCCGAGTCCATACAACCAAGATGCTTCGCTCAGCAACCCGGAAATACTGCGTGCCTGGACGGTCCCGGCAAACCAGATGAAAAATGGCGAAAACACACTGGTGTTCACACTGACCAATGGATCATCAATCAGCATTGCCTATATCGATCTGGGAATCGTTAGTACGATCAAGAGCGAAAGGAGAATACAGAAATGAAATGTGCTGACATTCAAATGCGTGATCCGTATGTACTTCCGCTGCCTGAACAAAGGCGGTATCTGCTGTTCGGCAGCACAGACAAAAATATCTGGTCCGGACCGGGAACCGGGTTTGACTGCTATGAAAGCCGTGACCTGGAAAACTGGCTGGGGCCGATTCCCGCGTTCAGACCGCCAGATGATTTCTGGGCTAACACCCAGTTCTGGGCGCCGGAATGCCATCCATGGCAGGGCCGTTATTATCTGTTCGCCACCTTTGCCAGGGATACAGATACAACCGGCAACGCACCCTCCCCCTGTCTGCCCGAAAAAGGTACCGTCCTCCCGGACAAACGCGGCACCCAGATTCTGGTCGCGGATCAGCCGGAAGGGCCGTATCAGCCGCACAGCAACGGGCCGGTAACGCCGCATGAGTGGGAATGTCTCGACGGAACTCTCTTCACCGATGATTCAGGGAGCCCCTGGATGGTCTTCTGCCATGAATGGGTCGAAGTCGAAGACGGCGAGATGTGCGCCATACCGCTGACTCCCGATCTGCACGCTGCCGCAGGAGAACCGTCTCTTCTGTTCCGTGCCTCAGAAGCATCATGGGCCAAACCTTTTGAAAGCAACGGCAGAAACATGAACCGGGTAACCGACGGTCCTTTCTTTCACCGACTGCCAAACGGCAAACTGCTCATGCTCTGGTCTACGACCGGGTTCGAAGGGTATGCCATGGGATACGCAGTCAGTGACAGCGGCAGCATCACCGGCCCCTGGCGACAGTCAAAGGAACCCATATACAACCGTGACGGGGGTCACGGGATGCTGTTCAGGGACTTTACAGGACAGCTTCGAATGACCCTGCACCATCCGAATGAATCCCCGAACGAACGTCCCATGTGGATTGAAGTCCTTGAGCAGGATGATGGATTGGTAATCCTGTGAAAATCAATTGAACCGAACGGGATCTTTTTCAATGAACAAACTTGAAATATCGGAGCGTAATATGAGCTGCAATCCGAACATTCTAATTCTGATGCTTGACCAGATGTGAGCAGACTTCACACCCATGGAAGGGCATCCGTATGTTCACATGCCCAATATTACCGCGCTTGCAGAGAACGGATTCTACTTTCGCGACGCAATTACCCACTCCCCGATTTGCGTTCCTGCGCGTCAGGCAATCCTTGCCGGACAGTATCCGCAGAATTGCGGGTGCCGGAACTGGGGACAGGACATCGCGCCGGACGTGGTCACCTATTCCGCGTGGTTTTCGGCTCATGGTTATCACACGGTGGCCGCTGGCAAGATGCATCTGCAGGGTCCCGACCAGATGAAGGGGTGGAACCGTCGTATTGGTTTCGAGCAGGTCGCGCTTTCGCGGCCGATGGTAGAGGTAAATGCTGAAGACCAGGCAAGGGGGCGGCGCAGCATCCCCGAGTGCGGCAAGTGGTGTTGGGACGATGAAGTTCGCAAGGCCGGATACGGAGAAGGATACTGGAACCGTCACGACCGTTACGCCGTGGACGGGGCTCTGATGTTTTTGGATCAGTATTTTAAGGTAATTGAGCGACTCAGGGAGCTGAATGTCTTTGATGGCTTCATCATCGTCTTTGAGTA
>CAZGEP010000186.1:0-8410 GCA_964524955.1 uncultured Planctomycetota bacterium
TTTATACTTTGTAAGGAACGTTCTCAGACGCGTCTTAAGCCAGCGGGTTTCTTTCAAAATTTCAGAAACATAACCTGTCGAATCAATCACTTGTACTCCTCCCTTCATAAAATGTTCAAATTGTTTCCTATGAAGGGGTTATCGACATTTTTTGTTATAAGCTTTAAATATTTTTTATGTTGTAGTGCTAACTTCGTTGACAATATATAAAAGCCGGTTTTTATACCACTCCAAACGCAAGCATGGCTTCGGCGACTTTCAGAAAGCCGGCAATGTTTGCACCAGCCAGGTAATCGCCGGGCTTGCCGTAGGCTTCGGCTGCGTCCAGCGAATTCTTGTGGATGTCTTTCATGATGCGCTGAAGTCTGGCATCCACTTCTTCCCGGGTCCAGTGTGTTTTTGAGCTGTTCTGGCTCATTTCAAGACCGGAGACAGCAACACCGCCGGCATTGGCTGCTTTGGCCGGACCGTAGAGAATGTTGTTTTCCTGGTAGATTCGAATCGCGTCAATATCTGACGGCATGTTCGCTCCTTCAGAGACCACGCGGCATTTGTTCTCAATCAGGCCCTGGGCCAGGTCTTTGTCGATTTCATTCTGGGTGGCTGCGGGCAGAGCAATGTCCAGGGAGATTCCCTGTTCTTTGACGACCTGCCAGACACTCTTGCCTTCGTAGTAATCACAATTGAATCGCTCCGCGTAATCCTTGACGCGTCCGCGGATGATGTTTTTGAGTTCCATGAGGAAATCCCAGCGTTCACCGCTGATTCCCTGAGCATCAATCACTGTCCCACTGGAGTCGGAGATGGAGATGGCCTTGCCGCCCAGTTGATTGACTTTCTCAATTGCGAATTGGGCCACATTTCCCGAGCCGCTCACAATTGCGGTTTTTCCTTCCAGACTGTCATTGTTGGCATTGAGCATTTCCTGAGCATAGTAGACCTGGCCGTAGCCCGTGGCTTCGGGCCGAATCAGACTCCCGCCGTATTCCAGCGCCTTGCCTGTGAGTACGCCATGGTGACAGTTTCTGAGCTTTTTATAATACCCGAACAGGTATCCGATCTCTCTGGCTCCTACTCCGATATCACCGGCAGGCACATCGGTTTCCGGGCCGATATGACGGAAGAGTTCGCGCATGAATGCATAGCAGAAACGCATGACTTCGGAATCCGACTTGCCCTTGGGATCGAAATCAGCACCGCCCTTGCCGCCGCCCATGGGAAGTGTTGTGAGGGAGTTCTTGAAGATCTGTTCAAATCCGAGGAACTTGATGATCCCCTGGTATACGGAGGGATGAAATCGAAGGCCGCCTTTGTAGGGTCCAAGGGCATTGTTGAACTCAACTCGCATGCCCCGGTTGACATGTACATTGCCCTTGTCGTCTTCCCACGGTACGCTGAAGATGATCTGCCGGTCCGGCTCAACGAGCCGTTCATAGATACCGACCTGAACGAATTCCGGATGACGATCCACCGTGGGTTCAAGGGTAAGGAGTACTTCTTCAACGGCCTGATGAAACTCGAGTTCACCGGGATTTTTTTCTTTTGTTTTCTGAATAACGTCCTGGATGATTGACATAAAATATCTCCTGTTAAGTTGAATTAAAAAAATGGGATTATACACGAATTCGAATAAGATTACAGTAGAAAATCAGAAATGTGCTTTGCAAAAAACAGACTAATGACTTGACAGGCGACCGGTATCCAATAGAATGGAGTTGAATTTAATTGACAGGAGAGATATTATGGAAAATACAGTAGAAGAAAAAGTCAAAGCTGTCTTGGAAGAAGTCAGAACCAGACTCCAGGCCGACGGTGGTGATGTGGAATTTGTTTCCTTTGAAGATGGTGTTGTTAACGTCCGACTCAAAGGTGCTTGCGGAGGATGTCCCATGGCCACGGTTACCCTCAAACAGGGAATTGAATCTGCGGTCAAGAAGTTTGTGCCTGAGGTCAAGTCTGTGGAAAAGGTTGACTGACGTGACAGTTTGACGAGTATACCTTTAAAATAAAAAACCGGAACAGAATCTGCTCCGGTTTTTTTGTTTTCGTGTTGCTGTTCGAAAATTACTTCTTTTTGTTCTTGTCTGTATTTTCCTTGTCTTCTTTCTTCGTGTCTTTCGGTGTGTCTTTTTCGATTTCTTTCTGGAGATATTTGATATCTTCCAGCAGGGTCTTTCCGACACGTGAATTCGGTGCTGTTTTGTGCGCTTTTTTCAGGCATTCAAGTGCGGATTTTTTGTCCTCTTTAAGTCGAAGATTAAGATTGGTCTGAAAAAGATAGACCTGCTGAAGCAGTTCGGGATTGGATTTGGTGAGCTGGATCAGCTCCTTTGAATCCGTGATTGCTTTGTTCACGTCCTTGCTTTCTTCAGCCTGCTTCCAAATATTTTTAAACTTATCCGGAAGTTCATATTTGAGCTTTAGAAAGGCCTTGTTGTCTTTGTCCAGTTTTTTGATCGTCTCAATGGTTTTATTGATATCAATATCACCCGCGACCCGGGTCGCAAAAAGAGCTTCCAGTGCGATGTCCAGAAGTTTTGCCTTTTCAAGTCCTTCGGCTTTCTTTGCTTTTTCAAAGAATTCATTGGATTTTTTCTGATTGGTCCGAAAGGTTGCAAGGTGTTTAATATAACTCTCCGGTCCACCTTTGTGATATCCGGTTCGGCCGTAGATTTCACCCGCTGCGTTTGTCAGTACAATTGAAGGAAATCCGCGAACACCGTATTCCTGAGCCAGCATCTGATTTTTCTTTTTAACTTCAGCGGATTGTTCGTTTTTTTGCGGGAAATCCAGTTTTACCAGAACGAAATTTTTCGGCCCTTTTTCTTTGAATGTTTTTGTGGAAAATATTTCTTTTTCCAGTCGCATGCACCAGCCGCACCAGTCGGAACCAGTAAAATTTATCAGAATGTCTTTTTTGTTTTTGGCTGCTTCTTTTTTCGCAGCTTCCAAGTCAGCAGTCCAGATGTCATCACCGGCAGAAAGCAGGTTGGTCAGAAGGAAGAGAAATGTTGTGCAAAGAATGGTCTTTTTCATGTCAAAAAACTCCGAGTATATTGTAATTGTTTGTCAAACATCTGAAGTGGATTGTGGTAGGTGTGAAACCTCCTCTGGAAACAATAGTTGTTAGAATTGTATACATAATCATAGGGAAAAAGTAAAAAAATGAAAGGAAATTAATTTTTTCGGCTTGCGTACCGGTTAAGCAGAAAGTAAAATTCTCAGACAGAATTTTACCGCAAAGGAGATGTCCCGTGTTTTCAAAATATTTTTTCATGATGCTGATCATCCTGCTGTCTGTATGTTTGAGCGGCTGCGGCGGTGGAAGCGACAACGAAGCATTTGTTGTTACTGAAGAGAATTATGTCAATTCGGTTTATGGATATTTCAACAGCAGTTACTTTGATCCGTCGCTTGTACGCGCGCCCGTGTCCGGAGATACAGTCAAGGCATACGTAAACGGCTACCGGAACGCGGGAACGGATATCTATTCCACCTATTTTGGATATCAATCCCTGCAGAATATTCAGCAGCATCTATCAACAGCTGAGACCGCGACCGTACGGCTGTACAATCCGGGCATCCTCTATGTTTCATTTGACAAGTTTGTCAGCGGAACCGCAGACCGGCTGATTGTTCAGATCGAGGGGTATATTCAGACCGGCGGTCTGAACGCACTTGTCATAGATTTACGGGCAAATACAGGCGGATCCCCGCTGGAAGCTGCCAGATTCCTGGAGTATCTCTCTGGATCGCAACCCGACGGAACCATGCTGTACAAGACCATATATGGAAACGGAATTGAACTCACCTGGAGCAAGGGGGGGATTTCCAGTACCTATGCAAGTGAAAATCGGTTTGATTCAACCAATACGTACGTACTTACGTCCGGACTTACAGGCAGTGCCGCTGAAATCGTTGTGGCAGGGCTGGTGACTTTCAATGAAGCGGTCCAGGCCGGTTCAACGACATTCGGCAAGAACCGTCTGGTGCAGTTTGTCGAGATTGAACGGGGAGACGGTTTTGAAATAACCGTGGCCCGGGTGACTCATGCCGATGGGGTGGACCGGGAGGGAACCGGTTTGATTCCAACGGCAATCACGGATGATCCCTTTGCATATGTAATGAACAGCCTGGGCGGAGGAACGGTTTCGGATCCGCTTCAGACCGATATGAATCTGTCGGATTCAGCCATGGAGTTTCTTCATGAAATGGCATACTGGCGCGGAGTGGTGCTGAACGCAGATTACAGCAACAAACCGTATTATATTCAGGAAAGAGTAAAGAGTAAAAGACTCATTACGCATGACTCACCACTGTTTTTTCACTTGCTTTGTTTTTCACCCAGCGACATCATGTAATCAAACCGCGAAGAGTCTTTTTTCTTAGACTCTCCTCTGTCAATATCTCTTGCCTGGGTTGAGAATGTATCGTTGAATTCAACGGTAAAGGTCTGGGGTTTGGTCTCGGTTTTGTACATCACATGAACCACATCTCTGCCGTCCAGCTGAACCTTGTATTCCACTTCCGCAGTATTCATGGCATCTTCAAGTGCTACGTTGGTGAAGCGGCCGTTAATCGTATTCCAGTCATCGTTGATGAATTCCTGAGGGATTGTCAATTTAATAGGAAAGTGCCCGGTATTGGATGTAAACGTGCGGAACCATTTGTCATTGATCCCAATAATGAGAATATCGTCCGGGTTAATGATTTCCAGTGTGCATACAGGTTTTTCCGACATGTTCTGCTCCTTTCGTTCAGTTGATTTCAATAAGAACGTGATCCATCCCCTGCAGGGATACTACATCCGCCTTATCCGCCGGTGAATTATTGATCATTACGGCAGAAAGCGGTTTGTCCTCTTTGCCGTTAATTTTCAGTGTAAACGGGATCACGCGGTATTGTCCCGATCCCTGGCTGACATGGATCAACCGTCTGTATTCAAGGTGGTTCTTAATCGCTGTCGGCAGGCACGGTCGGATACGAATATCCGGCTGATCACTGTCGTGGAGATTCAGTTCCAGTCCGGCAATGATTTCGAGAATCTCAACAATCCAGTCCGTGGATCCTGAGAGTCCGAAATACATGCCGGCGCCAAAGTGCGGGTCATCCGGATCCGATGCATAGGATGTGGAGGGGGTTTCAAAGGGGCCGTTCAGGGTTTCGTCTCTGACTGCAGACATGATCGGAATGAACTGTTGCCAGACCGCATCTGCTTGATTCGGAACCATCAGTCTGAATAGGTGCATCATTGCCTGTCCGTGGTGATACTCACCGTTTTCCGCGGTCCCGGAAGGGATGATGCCCATACGCCCGGCATAAAGAAGCGTCTCGTCATTGTTGGACAGTGGCGTTGAGAAGAGGGAAAGGCCGAGTTTTTCATCATAGAAGAGCGCTTCAGCTGCGTTCAGGAGAGATTGGATTTTTTCCTCTCTGCCTTTGATCGGAGTCAGGTAGTTTCGTTCGGTCTGGAGCATATTCAGACCGTATGCCTGGGCGGTCAGCAGCCGCCGGTTGTGTCCATCAAAGTCTTTGCCGGTTATGGATCCCAGGGTGTATCCGATCTCTCCTTTAGAGGTGTTGGGCAGGGAACCGTCTGTCTTGAACTCATGAATGTAGTCGATAAATCCCGTTCCTTGTTCGCATTCCTCCCATGCGTTCTTGATCGTGGATGTTCGAAGAAAGTCTGCAAATGTCTGGAGGCGCTGAATCCGCTCCGGCAGATGAATTCTGTCCTGCAGGAGTTCAGCAGCGGACCGGGTGCTTAGGAGATCGGCAACGTTGACTGTGTTATGGAAACAGTGAGCGGTCAGGCGCGTATTCACACCTCGACCACGACCCCTGGAATCCGGATCACCGACCGGCTGTGTTCCGAACATGTCAATTGGATCGCACCAGTCGCCGTAGAGGGTCTGAACCATGCCGTACGGGCTGGTTCGCGCCAGACGTTCAAAGGATGCCAGGACTTCAAGGACTACTTCAATAATCATCAGCTCGGTGCTGTGCCCGATCATGGTGGATGTGATGGGATGTTCCGGGTTGACCAACCGAACCGTCGAGACCACCTCTGTCAGGATCTCCATGTCGCCGGTTTCCCGGATATATCGAAGCAGCGAATCAATAGGCCACAGAGCGCTGTCTGCGTAGGGGCGGTTGTCATTGGGTACTTCCCGGTCCCGCTCGGTCCATCGACTGGGGTATTGCCTGGGAAACTGGCCATGAAGTTTCTCAGGCAGGGACAGTTCGGTTTTACTGTCCAGGTCTTCGGTGCTGTGAACATACATGAAGCTCATAAGATGGATCAGGTCTGCCCGGATTCTGCCCGGGTCCTGTTTCATCTTGGGCCACATGTCCTGTCCCCGGTCGCGTGTACCGAGTTCAATACCTTCACCGAGCTGAGCACCGTGAGCGCGGCAGTTTTCATAGAGCTCTTCTACACCGATCCATACGGAATTGGCATATTCCTGCACCGCGGGCTGTGCCGGAAGCCTGTATTCAAAGGAAGGGTGTGCTGTGTCAGCGCCTGTGGCAATGTCGGAACTGAAGATTTCGGATGCATCCGGAGATTGCGCACAGAGCTGCTGCGACGCCTTTCGAAAGGATTTGGACATGTGCGCATAGTCTGGATATTCCGCCTGCATATCTGTGCGGAATTGATACATCCGCTTTCTGTCTGTGATATAGAGAAGCGACTGCTCCAGTGTGGCTGATTCGCCGGGAGCGAGATCCAGGTCGTATTGCGCAGCATGGATCGTTGGGGTAGAAAAACGATTCATCTTTTGACCGCTGCCGTTATTCAGAAGCGCGTTTTCTGCAAGGGCCTGCGGCTGAAGAGTGCTTGCCGCTGTATTGCCGACAAAATCCATGTAATCGCAGGTGGCATCCCGGTGCGTGATGTGCCGGGAACTCAGGGTTGAAACGCGTTTGATTTGCACCAGGTCGGAATAGGGAACCCGCGCGGCAACCACGGCATCGGTTTCAGAAATGGGCATGCCCATGTCATACCAGATTTCCTTGTTGTAAACGAAGAATTGAGTACCGCTCAGATTAAAGAACGGCCACAGACTGCCGGAGAGCGGTTCGTTGCCGCTGTTTCGGATGAAAACCCGGCGTGTGATAACCGGTCCTGCTTCACATGTATCCAGCCCTACCCGAACCGCTGTTTCCACACACTGGCGTGGTGTTGGAGCAAATCCGGTGCAGTACCAGTAGGATCGGTCCGGATCACCGAGCTTGATCAACTTGATCCATTCGGGCGAAAGGGTCGGGCAGGCAAGCGGGTTGATCAGAGAAACAGCAGCAGAAGGATGATTATCAGCCACTGACAGCGTCATCCAGATGTTGTGAGATGGAACACCGATTTCCCGCTTCTCAAAGGGATCAAAATGAGCTCGGAGTATATGAATGGCTTTTCCGTCTTCTGTCGTTACGACCCAGTCCAGGGATCCGTTGGACATGAAAGAGGCTTTGACATTTTTCCGGTTGTCCACCAGGACCGATGGACAGCCCGTGGGATGGTTTTCGTAGATCACTTCGCCGTTGGGACCGTAACCGCCCAGGGCATTGACTCGGTGTGAAATATCAAGGGAAAGAATCTGCTCGCACTGTTTTGAAAAACTGTTGAGGGACATCCTGGGGTTCCTTATCAATGGCTGTAAACAAACCGTTATGCGGATTTACGAGTGCATGGAAAAAGGCGTAACCTGAATTAACGGAACAGACGTGTGACTGCCTTGAAAATAATGTCCATTATGTCATCGTCGTGGTAGTCGGACGCCCCGAAACCGAATCCGCCGCTGCCATAGGTCCTTCCTGTGGAAGGAGGCATAGACACACGTTTGGCGGCAGCGCTGCTTTTGCGTTTTTCTTCGCGTTTCTGGACTTCCTCTTTCCGTTCTTTGTCCAGGATTGCGCCGCCGGATTTTTTCCATTCCAGCAGGTGCCGGAGTTCGGCGCTGTCCAGCCAGATACCGTGCGCCTTGCATCGGTCCACGATTACGCCGCTCTTCAGACCGAAATTGATCCGATTCATCAACTCAGTGCAAACCGGACATTTGATGTACATGGTCGGGTAATCGGAACGCCGCATCTCCTTGTTTATGACATTGAGTTTTTTATAATCCACCTCAAAGACATTGGATACGGATTTTTCCAGAAGAAACTCCAGCTCTCCCGGATCAAAGAACATCCCCATGCAGTCCTTGCATCGTTCAATCAGGAAATCGCCTTCAATCTTCAGGTTTATGGTCTGAAGCGGAATGTCGCATCGCGGACAGATTCGATCGGTTTCAGGCTTTTTGACTGTGTATTCATGAATTCCCTGGAGGTCAATATCGTTTCGCGTACCGCAGTACGTGCAGATATTGGTTTCAGTAGAAAGAGGTGCGCCGCAATTCTTGCAATCCGCCAT
>CAZGEP010000187.1:0-8406 GCA_964524955.1 uncultured Planctomycetota bacterium
TTTTCCACAACAAAGAATGGCCGACCAACGGCATCGCACACCCAATAATCACTTAACCCAAGTTCGCCAGTTGTCGACATAAGTTGTTATATTTCAAAAAAAGTTCTCCAAAGTCTTCACTACATTTGATTTATTTTTATTAACCAAAACCTTATATTGGGGGGAGATCGCCCTGATATCAGGATTGATGCGCTTGGGTGTATTCTTTGCTCCGGCTGTACCAGCGGGAAAAGGAGGCTGGGCAGGAGAATCCCAGGGTTTCGGCGATGGCCTTGAAGGTATATCCTTTTCTTCGAAGTTCCTCTGTGCGTCGAATGCGGCATTGCTTTTGTATGTTATTTGATATAAAATTTATGTCCATTTCGTGTTCGTGATGTATGAAGATCTGAAAAACAATTTGAAATTGAATTCCACTATGACTACAATATCATGTGTTATTTCTAATGATCATTTTTACGTTTAATTAATGGAGTCGTATTATGGCAAAGATTACATTCATGGGGGCGGGCAGCACGGTATTTGCCAAAAGCATTCTCGGAGACGCGATGTGTTCACCAGTTCTTCAGGACAGCCATATCGCGTTGTATGATATTGACTCTACCCGCCTGAAAGAATCCAAAAAGATGCTGGATGTTCTTAATGAGAACATGAATAAGAATCGTGCACGTATTACCGCACACTTGGGTGTTCGGTCGCGCAAGGCTGCGCTTCGGGGTGCGGATTATGTGGTCAATGCCATTCAGGTGGGGGGGTATGCGCCGAGTACGGTTATTGATTTTGAGATTCCCAAAAAATACGGATTACATCAGACGATTGCGGATACGCTTGGGATCGGCGGTCTGTTCCGCGCGCTGCGTACGATTCCAGTAATGCTGGATTTTACGCGAGACATGGAGTCGGTCTGCCCCAATGCCTGGCTGCTGAACTATACCAATCCCATGGCCATGATCACGGGAGCAGTTCTTCAGGGATCCTCGATTCGGGCCGTAGGTCTCTGCCACTCGGTGCAGGGATGCGCGAAATGGTTGCTGAACGGACTGGGCATGCTGGAAGGGGTTACGGATCTGAGATGGCACATTGCCGGCATCAACCACCAGGCATGGTTGCTGGAAATCCGTGATGGTGACAAGGATCTGTATCCGGCTGTACGAAAATGCGCGGAAAAAGCGCTGAAGAAAGCCCGAAAGATGGGGGGGCGGAAATGGCTGCTCGCCGAGCAGGAGAAAGTCGGAAGGAAGGTTCGGTCGAGTGAGCGAACGGATGTGGCATTTCGTATTCTGGGGAATATGGTGCGTCTCCAGATGATGCTTTACTTCGGGTACTATATTACGGAAAGCTCGGAGCATACCGCTGAATATATGCCCTGGTTCATCAAGCGGACTCATCCGGAACTGATTGATGAATTCAACATTCCGCTGGACGAATATCCTCGCAGATGCGTTCACCAGATTGAAGAATGGAAAAAACGAAGCAAAGAGCTGGTCAAAAATCCGAAACTCACGCACAAGCGCGGCAATGAGTTTGGTTCGTATATCATGGAGGCCATTGAGACCGACAAGCCTTTCCGCGTTCACGGCAATGTACTGAACACCGGGCTGATTACCAATCTTCCGGAAAAGGCCTGTGTCGAGGTACCCTGCCTGGTGGATAAGAACGGTGTACAGGGGTGTTACGTTGGCGATCTGCCGGAAGCCTGCGCAGCGCTCAACCGCACCAATATTAATGTGCAGATCCTTGCCATCCAAGCCGCTTTGGAGAAGAAACGGGATTTGGTTTATCAGGCTGCGGCACTGGACCCGCATACGGCTTCCGAACTTACCCTGGATGAAATTCGCAGTCTGTGCGATGATTTGTTTGAGGCGCACGGTAAATACATTCCAACGTATTCATAGAGGAGGAGTTTTTCAATGAAAAATGTATTCTCACGGTGGATTTTCCTTTGGGCGGTATCTCTCTGCGTCCTTCTGCTTGTTGTGCAAACCGTTTCCCAGCAGCCGACAACCGATGTAAAAGTGATGGGTATCCGCGTGGTGGGTGAACCCTTTAACGGAGATACGAGTGTGCCGTATTCCGGTCTTCGCGCGTTTAACTGGACAAAGGGAACATCCGTAGCGCTGCTTTTTACGATTCCTGGCGGCAATATTATTCGTATGGACAGCCAGAAAAGCCGGGTGAAATCATTTACCGACAGCAGCGGAAATAGTCTGCTCAAGGATGCAGAGTTCGGTCAGGCCGGGTTCGGGCTTCCCAATATCAGCAAGGAGCGAAAGGCCTTTGTTGTGGAGATAAAAGGGCCAGGGGTGCCGGCCAAAGGAACGACACGGGTTACCGGAACCGGAGATGTCTATCTGCTTTGCTCCAGCGGAAAGGAGGACCTCTTTGAGGCCAGGGGCCTGACCATTGAAAAAGGCGCGAAGATCCGGATTGAAAAGTTTGAATTTGAAATAGTGGATATTCAGAAGCCGTCCTGGGGGGAGTTCAAGCACTGTATCACGCTTAAGTCCACCAGGGAATATAAGAAGATTAAGTCGATTGCTTTTTTTAGTTCGGATGGTAAGGAAATCAAGTCTTCAGACTCTGGTACGACCCGGACGAAATCAAACGACAGTGTTATTGTAAAGCAGAGTTATAATCTCATGGAAAAGCCGGAGAAAATCACTATTAAAGTGATGTGCTGGAAAGACCTGACAGTAAAGAAGGTTCCATTCTCGTTTAATGCGACACTGGGCTTATAGCTATTCTGAATCTTTTTCTTTCTCTTCCTGGGCCTTGAACTTGGCCCGGTATTCCTCAATCTCTTTCTTTTCTTTTTCTGTCAGCATTTTATTGACGTCATTGATCGAACCGCACTTGGGGCAGGTGGGCGGACCATATTTTTCTGCGAGTTCCGCCAGTTTTTTCTGATATTCCTCTTCTATTTTCATTGCCTCATCCGGATCTTCGGGATATTCCGGCGGCTCTGGATACACCGGGGGTACATAGCCGAATTTTGTACCGCATTTGCTGCATTCATAGGCTTCAAAGACTGCTTTCTTTGCGCACTTGGTACAGACCAGCGGCAGGTTCTCCGGAGAGCCAATGATGCGTGCTTCCAGATGCTTGCATTCATTGCAGATGGTCATGACCGGCTCAACTTCATTTTTCTTTTCACAGAAATAAGCACTCATGATAAAGAGCCAGGCTGCAGCAATGACAATCAAAAGGAACCCGGCCATGAGCGGGCTCTTTTTCCAGTCAAAACCATCCTTGTTCTGTTCATAGGATTTTTTTCTGAATTTGGCGGGTTTCTTTTCATCAAAGGTTTTAACAATAGGTTCCAGCGCATTGGGGGCCTTGCATGCCGGACAGATCATTCCGGGCTTCCACATGAATTCATTGAAAAGTGCACCGCATTTTTTGCATTTCACATCAATTTTTTTGGCTGCCATTCTCAGAACTCCTTTATAAGTATGGATATATATAATAATTATAGCCTGTGGATCTGTTTTGTCAAATTCTTTCGGAATTTGTCCTGCATTTCTCACTCGTTTTTTGCTGCAACGTCTCAATCGAATGCCTCGAAGAGTCCACTTCTGAAGCCTTTTGCTATAGAAAGGGCTGGTGAGAAATGCGGGGTAAGGAAAAACGGAATTCTATTGATATTCCCAAAAGGGTATTCATAATAAACTATATTTCAAGCGGCACGGTACTTTTTTCAATTTATTTCTGGAGCGTATGATGAAAATCGGAATTATTGGCGCGGAAAATTCCCATGCCAAGGCCATTGCCAAAACCATTAATGCGGAAAAGAAAGTACGTGGCTGTTCGATTGAATACATTTGGGGAGAGAAAAAGGCATTCGCCGAAAGCACTGCAAAGGAAGGGCGGATTCCCACTATTGTGTCCAAAAGCACTGACATGCTGGATAAAATTGATGCCCTGATTGTGGATCACCGTCATGCCAAACACCATCTGGATGCAGCTCTTCCGTACATCAAGGCAGGTATCCCGGCGTTTATTGACAAGCCCTTCTGTTACCGTTCAGCCAATGGAAAGAAATTCCTCAGCCTGGCGCGCAGAAAGAAGGTTCCGGTATGTTCGTTCAGCACGATTCCCATGCAGCAGACCTTTGTATCTTTTACCAAGAAGCTGGCCAAATCCGGCGCTGTGTACTCCGGAACCACCTGGGGACCGGCTGATTTAAAGAATAAATACGGCGGCATCTTCTTCTACGGTATTCACCAGGTTGAGACCGCATTGCGCGCTTTTGGCTACAATGTGTCGCAGGCTCTGATCACCAAAGGTAAGGCGGAAGCCACAGGACAGCTGTTATACTCGGACGGTAAAATAGTAACCCTGAATCTGATCAAATCAGCGTTTCCCAAATTCCACATCGCAGCCTGCACGGAATCCGGAATGATCGACCAGCAGCTGGCCCAGGACAGCAATCCGTACCTGGCCGGGATCAAGACGTTTACGAAGATGTTCAGGACCGGCAAGGAACCGGATACCCACGATATCATCCTCAAACCTGTGCAGGTACTTGAAGCGCTGGAAAGATCCCTTAAGAGCGGTAAAATGGAGAAGGTGAAAACGTAAGTGTGATTGTGAATACGTATGGCGAGCAGACGACATCAGTCTCGCTGCACTCAACCAAAGCCCAGTCTTTTAAGGCGTTCGGATTTTGCCTTGAGCGAACCTTTCTTCTTGATTCTGCTGGTGATGGATGAGCTTTCCCTGGCAGGCTCGACCGTATCAACGGTCTCCGGTGCGGACATATCCTTTGGTTCTTGTGTGGTCGGTGCGGTAAATACAACATTGGATCTGGCCGCAGGCTTTTGATTGAGCAGGGATTTAAACGAAGCAATCTCATCCTTTAGTTGAAGAACCGCTTTAGAAACACCTCCCAGAGCTCCCAGGGATTTGTTAATCCTGTAGACCGTACGGGTCAGTTCATTCAAATATTCTGCGATTGGTTTTAGCGAATCCAGTTGCTGATTCCCTTTCGTTTTTTTGCCGGGAATGGTTCTTGCATCTTCAAGCGCCTTTTTCAGTGAGGCGTTCTCATCCTGCAATTCGGATATGGATTGATTGAGTTTTTCAACATTACCGAGAAGGGAGACGTTGGAATCGATCAACTGTTGGTTCTTGGCCTGCAGGTTCTCTTCCTCCTCCAGTGTATCCTCTTTATGAAGGGCCACGATATCGGTGCTGTCATTATTTGAGGCTGAACTGCTTTGGGCGGTTGGAACGTCGCTGATCCGGTTTTTGGTTCCGCAGGGACAGACAAAAATAACCCCTGGGGACGGATTGGTTATTAGATTCTGCATTCCGCATTTTGAGCAGATATATATTTCCTGATTTTCCATGTGAAGGCCTTATGCTAAACGAAGTCAATCAGCACCCGTTCCCTTGCGTAGTTTCAGATATGAAAATACGAACGGGTCTGCAGATTCGATGTTATTCACTCATGGCCGCTACCAGACAACCATACGCTACGGTGTTGAGCGGTTCTTCAGCCAAACGGATATTCTTAATGTCCAGGGGAAACTTAACTTTATCGAATTCTTCTTTGAAAACATCAACAAATCCGTTTATCAGAGACGTTCCGCCGCTGCAGACGATTTCAATCGCGTCCGGGAAATTGGGCAGATCTTTACCGATTTTGAATTTGTTGCTGATCTGCTTTAAGGTGTAATTGATAAGATTCCGGTAATAAATAACAATGGCTTCCTGTTCCTTGCTCTGCGGGTCGGTCAGGTCAACCCCTTTTTCCTTGATAGCGGTTATCCGACTGGCTGGGATGCCCGTGACCATGCCCGCATTCGTGTCGATCCAGTCTCCGCCTCTGCTCGTGCTGAAGGCAATGACGGCAACACCCTTGAATGCTACACAGACATTGAACATTCCGCCTCCGCAGGAAATACCAATTCCGGAAAAATCTTCTTCCGACAATTCTGCCAGCACCACGGCGTGTCCTTCAACCAGAGGTTTGGGTGCGTACCCCATATGCGTAAGCAGGCTTTCAAAGATGCTCTTGTGATAGACTACGTTCATGTTGGAGTCAACCGGTTCGGCCGGAACTGAGTAATAGCAGATTTCTTTTTCCGTGGCCGGTTTGTCCATGATGTCCTCGATCAGAAGCCGTATCATGCCCATAGCATCGGTCTCCTGAGGACTGATCAATCCCTGATGCATGGGACGCCGGGTTTCCCGGTTGAATACATTGGCCAGCTCAAACGCAGTCTCACCGATTACATAAAAGTGGTTGTCCTGGGAAATATAGGGCACTTTGAGCCGGGTAAGCATGCTTTTGGTAAAGTCATCGGATTCAATGTCAAGAAAAGCATTTCGGATGGATTTGATCTCAACCTCTCCCTCCGTGTCCTGTTTTGCACAGACAAGGTTGGCGGTACCGATATCCAACCCTTTTCCGCTAACAACTTCATCGTTTTTGCCTGTTTCTGCCGTAGCGTTAGTTGCCGGGGCTTTCTTTTCTGCAGCCGTCTGGGTTTCCGCTTCCTGCAATTCATCATAATCTTTATTGGAATTCGCAGCCATCAACTACCTCCTTTCAAGGATTTGTATTTTGCCAGAGTCGATCGGATATCTTTATCTTTCCTGGAACGAGTTTTCTTGCTTTTTATCTGAGACATATTGGTTTCGTATTCCTTATCCTTATCTTTGAATAGACGATGTACGAATTCAGAGGGGGTTTCATCAATTCCTGTAGCCTTTTGATGTTCCATCTTGGCAGAGGTGCTGGCGAATTCATTCTTGAAATCTTCTTTCATTGCCTGCATCATGGTTTTAAAGGATGCAAGCATGTTTTTTCCATCGGATTCTTTTGACGTAAGCGCTACATGCATTTGGTGGATTGTGTTGTCAAGCTCCTGATTCTTTTTCTGAAGCGTTTCGGCCATGAGCAGAGTCTGCTCACGCTCGGATTTCAGTTTTTCGTTCTCGATACGGAGTTGGTTTTTTTCTTCCTGAAAGGCTGCTGCTGTTTCTTGGATTTTTTTCTCGTTTTCGGTCTTTGACTGGAGCTGATCTTCCATTTTGCTGATGGCTTGATCCAGCTCCTTGCTTTTGATTACGAGTCTTTCATTCTCAGCAAGGATGTTCTTCTTTACTTCTTCCGCGTTTGCGATAGTCTCCTGAAGCTTTTTCTCATTTTCGGTTTTTTGCTCAAGCTGCTCCTTCAGGCTGCTGAGATTTTGATCCATCTTTTGGCCTTTGCCAGCGAGTTTTTCATTTTCAGTAAGAAGATTTTTCTTTTCATCTTCCGCCTTTGCAATGGCCTCTTTGAGTTTTTTCTCATTCTCAATTTTTGCCAGAAACTGCTCTTTCAGTTTACCGATGGTTTGATCCAGCTCTTTACTTTTCTCAGCCAGATTCTTCTCAAGCTCAGCATTTTCTTTTGTCATGACCTCAAGGGTATTGTTCAGGTCTGTGACAGTTTCCTTGAGGTTTTTTATTTCCAGTTCAACCTGTTTCTGTTTGACCAGACGTTTGTACTCGTTCTGGGATTCTTCAATAATTTTTTGCTGAGTTTGCTTGAGGTTGGATTCTTTTTCGCTGAGTTTTTTGTTTAGCTCGTTAATTTGCTGAGTGAGTTTCTGCTGTTCCGACTTCAGGGTCTCACCGTTTTTCAGTGCACGCTCTTTTTCTTCCAAAAGGGCCCGAAGCGTCTGGGCATTTTCTTCATCCGCTTTTCGAGAGGTCTCTGTAAAGCGTTTGGAGATGACATTGTTCACAGCGGTTTCAATGAGCTTGTTGATCTGGCTGTGCCGAATGACCTTGACCTTTTTGAGTCCCAGCCTGTTCAGCTGAGAGATTCCCATCTCCTTTGATCCCTCTTGAAGGACTTTGCTGACATCAACCGAAGGAGTATTTGACTGGTCATTCATTCCGTACCGCCCTTAATAATTTTATGTAAACTTCATTGTAACTCAAATTTTCAGGCGGTCAAGTTTAAAAATTCGAATTCAAGCATGAATAATGTATATAAGCGGCGTTGCCGCTGGCTGTAAATGGGTCCAGCGCTTACTCGGCAGTATGGTTGTTTTCGATGATGTTTTTGCCTGAAGGTGCGTCTGAAACCACACCGCTTGTCTGGGTGGGTGTTTCCCGGTCATCTACGCAGAGGTTACCGCGTACGATCGTATCCCGGTGGCCTTTCAGGTAAATGGCCGGTCCGTTGCGCCGCCTGCAGTTGTTTCTGCAGATATTGGACTGGATGATATTGCAGATGGATGAAACCGCCTCGATCCCGTTATAGCCGTTGCCTGTACAGATGTTACCGCTGACCACATTGTACCGGTCTCCCCGGCCCAGTCCGCCGATACCGGTCTCGCCATTGTTCAGGATAATATTGTTTTTACATACCGAGTGTGTGACATTCATACAGAAGAAGAATCCCCGTCG
>CAZGEP010000188.1:0-8316 GCA_964524955.1 uncultured Planctomycetota bacterium
ATCGTATGACCATCCAGGTGGAAGGCGCCATATTTTTTATCTGTTTCAAGTGTATTCAGTAAGTCATCCATCATTTTCACCAGAAGCATTCGGGTCTTCTGGAACGAAAAACGCCACTCCCGGTCCCAGTGGGTCAGGCTGATTACGTGCAGATCATTTTGCAGCTTCATTCAAATCTCCTGTTAAACAAAAAGCATTTTTTCAAGAATAGCTTGCGGCAGCCCGCCCTTGAGGATGTGCGAGGCCGCACATAAGTCATGGCCGGCTGTATCTGAAAACGGAACTGCAGCACAGAGTCCGATGCCGGCAGCTCGGATCGCCTGAGTCCCGGATTCACTGTCTTCAAATCCAATGACCCTTGAGAAATCATCCGGCATGATGCCCATCGAATGGAGGGCAATGGAATAGAGGTCCCGATGCGGCTTGAGCCGCATCTCCGATGAATCACTGGCGGTTATAAAGGCATCGTAAAACCCATGCGGAGATGAAAAGACCTGCTCAGCCCGTTCAGTTCCAATAAGCTCAGCTGCCTGTTTTCGCAAGACATCGAATACTTCGTTGAGTACGATATCCGCTTCATATCGTATAGAGCTGGTCACCACGGCAACCTTGAGGGGATGTTCGCTGAATGCGTGTACAAGGCGATTTAATGCACCAGCCGTTTCGGATCGATTCTCTGAGGTCACCCCTGTATTCGGATATTGTTCGAGTCGTTCAATCAGAATCTCCGCATTATTGCACAGTTCCCCTTTGATCAACAATAGAAACTCAGCCACACCCGGCATGGGTTCTATCAAGGGTTCTCCATCAAGCAATTCCCGGGAAATACGTTCTCCCCGGCCATCGGCAAGCATGGACAGGATTTCATGATACCGGTAATAATAAATATCAATGGCAGCCCGTACTCGATTACTGAAATCATTGGCTTGAAGCAGAGGAAAATATTTCTCGGTTAAAACTGAAAGTGAGTTGCTGTTGAATTGACCGGAAAGGCCAACCATGCTGAGAAAGGACTCTTCATCACAAAGATCACCCCAGCCTAAAGCACGGAGCGTTGAAATCACTTCAACCTTACGCTGTTCATCTCTGCCCAGGGTCATGGTCCAGGCCGCAGCCCGCATCAGAGATACGGCAAGTTCACGAGCCTGGATCCGGTCACCGTACGTCTCAATCAGGTACTCCACATGTCGCGTGGTTGAATTGCCGATAATATGCGGATAATCCTTTTTCGCGTCTAACCCTGCCCACGTTTCCGGATCTGTCCTTCCGGTAATTCTGCGTACCATGGTCTCCAGGCTGTGAATGCACAGGGTCTCGGTCGTGGTTGTGGTACCATCCATGTCCATGACAACGGCAACAGGAAGTTGCCCGTTAAAAGATGTCAGCGCTGGAGCAAGCGGATACAGTTCAACAGACGGATGGATATAATCCGGATTGCGAACAACAAGGAACTCATCGCCTAGTTCACGGATTACTGATGAAATCTTTTCTACGGTCAAATATTTTTCAGTTGCCATTCCGGGCCAATCATTTCTGTTGAAAATGTGTGAATTCTTTCGGGGGTACTATACGAAATAAACACATTATATGCAGATATTCAGATCAGTCAAGGGCATATTGAAAGGTTAAGCCAGAGGTGATCCTGGGGTACAGATTCCTGGAGGGACGCGCGGAAACGCGTCCCTCCAGCATTCTCATCTATTCCTTTGTAAAATCGACCAAAACACTGGCATCTTTCTTTTTGAGTTCGACTTCTTTTTCTTTCCCGTTGACAGTAACCTTGTGTTTGCCGTAGAATGCGGGGATACGGCATTCGCCTTTTTCATCCGCTTTTCCGGTGAATTTTGTCCACCACTCGTCAAAGACGAGTTTGCGGTATGCATGAAGTGCCGGTTTGGGGGTTGCATCACCGGACCAGAGGGCAGAAGCATTAATCCAGGTGCAGCTTTCCCATGGATACCAGAAGTAAAACCCCTCCACCGCCGGATGCTCAAAGCAGATGCGGATATAATCAGCAATGATCTTTGCTTTTTTCTTTTCCTGGGCATCGTTATACGTTTCTTTTCTGTTCTTGCAGTATTTGGATGTCTGCCCCGGCATATTAAATTCAGTGATGATGATCGGACGTTTGAGCTTCGCGAGCATGTCCAGGCATCGTTTCAATCGACCGTGGTTGAAATTTTCACCGTGATAATGTCCCTGGCAGCCGAGTCGGTCTACAATTCCCTTGTTCTTCAGAATCGACTGACATTTTCTGATGTAGACTTTACATTTACGCTCGCTGGACAGCACATCAAACTCATTCATGCAGATGTTCACATCCGGATCCGTTTCTCGCATCCAACGGGTTATTTCAGCATGAATGCCCTTGCCCATCATCTTTTCATCCCACTGGTGACCATTGAGTGTTTCATTTCGGAAATCCCAGTCAATCAGCCTGCCTTTGTAGCGACCGACAACTTCTCTGGTCCGTTTTTCATAAATAGGCAACAGATCTTTGCCATTCTTCATTTGCTTGGCCCAACCCGGTGCGCGGTCATATCCCCAGAACAAACAGTGCCCGCGTATCGCAAATCCGTTCTTTTCCGCCCAGTCCACAGCTGTATCCATGGGCTTGTAGTTGGGTTTGCCACGTACCTTATCGGTAAAATCCCATTTTATTTCTGAACCAAAGGTTATTGCATTGAAATTATCGTGTACAAGCTTCTTAACCTTCTCCACTTTCTTATCCAGGACAGCCCATTGCTCTTCGGTCTTTTTCCTCTTCGGGTTTCGCCGCCACTTGATATACCGGCCATAGGTCAATCCAACACCCCATTTGAATTCATGTTTCTGCTGCTCAACACGAACCTCTGTACCTGCCGGAGCCTTGACTACAATCATTCCCTTTCGGTGCGCGAGTTTGTCCTTTTTTGATTCTGAATAAACAGATCCGAAAAGCAGACATACAAAAATGAGGGAAAAAACTGACGTTTTGTTGAGAAACATATGATCGCTCCAAAAGAGTTGTGTGGGAAAAAACAACAGCATTTACTGTAATGAATACCTCTTTGATTATAGAGGCGTTTAATATTTTTTTATTTTTTAATTTACTGTTATTCAATGTTTCATTTTTTTATTTGAGCAGAATCCTGTATGCCAGATGTTTTTCTAAAAATCAGCTGTTTCTTCACGCCCAGCATAATCACACCAATATGTAGCTTGAGCAAGCGCTGACTACAATTATGTACCTTTCCATCCTTTTCCAACATGCGTTCTTTTTCTACCAAACTCCATATTTGCGGGTTCCAAAGGCCTTCCCAGCAAAGCTTTCTTATTGGCACAGAATATGCTATGTTGCTGTTTTCCGATCTGCCATTCTGACGGCATCGCGAATCAGCATTTTTTCCAATGCCTCCTTCAGCGTTGAAGACTGGCAGTGGATTTCTATATTTCAGGAAGGAGCGGATAATGTCCGGTCGGTATCTCCTGTCGGAAGCACCCCGCGTGCTTATTGTCGCAATTCTGTTAACCATGACCTTTTGCTGGAGCACAAATACGGTTCAGGCTCAGGAAAAGGAAGGCGGCCGACAGCAATTCCAACCCACGGTTTCTGCGGATCTCTCCCTGCTCAGCAAGTATGTCTGGCGGGGCATTGAAGTAACTGACGGCGGCGTCTTCCAGCCCGGTTTCACCGGCTCATACTGCGGACTTTCGTTTAATACATGGGGCAACCTGGATACGACAGACACCAATAACATGGCCGGCGATTTCAATGAGATCGACCTGACCCTTGATTACACGTTTTTGTGGGAAATGATGTCCTTTGACTTTGGGATTATACACTATACGTTTCCGAACACAGGGGCACTGGCAACAACCGAACTTTTTGCCAGCGCAGCCGCAGATGTATTCCTCTCACCCTCGCTGACAATCTATCAGGATATTGATGAAGGCGAAGGAACATATATGAGTCTCGGGATCGGTTATGGGTTTGATCACATCTGGAAGGCTTCGGAGAACATTTCGATAGCACTTGACCTTTCGCTTTCAATTGGATTCGGCAGCAGTGAGCATAATGATTTCTATTACGGTGTTGATAAAAGCCGTTTTACGGACCTGCTCTTTTCCGCAGCAACCCCGATAACGATCTCTGAACACTGGTCGGTCAGTCCGGAGATCCATGTATCTGCACTGCTTGGCGGAGATATTCGAGATGCCATGCAGCCGGATGTCAATGTCTGGGGCGGCATTACCGTAAGCTGCAGTTACTGAGAGTTCTTTCGTATTTTCCACAATACAAGCCGGCTTCATCCCAGGATGAGACCGGCTTTTTTTCGTTCCCTGCTCATGTTTGCCCTTTCGCAAGAACGAAATCTCTGTAGAATTCCAATTCCCTGTTGAAATCATCGAAAACTGCCTTACAATCTCATCCACGGAACAACCACTTTTTGGGAGGCACCATGAAATCCATCACCATCATCTTTGCAGCATTTCTTTTAACCGCAAACATCAACCTGCTGCATTCATCAGACAAGCCCCAGGCTGAAATCTATGTTTCTCCGGACGGCAACGATTCCAACAGCGGCGCCAAAGGAGCTCCCCTTGCCACAATTGCAAAGGCGCGGGACAGTGTCCGGGCAACACTCGAAACAGGAAAAATGACCGGCGACATCATCGTACATATTGCGCCCGGCACATATCCGCTTACCGAAACGGTTGAGTTCACGGAAGCGGATTCAGGCCAGGCCAATTACAGAGTTATCTACCGCTGCAGTGGAGCTCCCGGCACAGCCCGTTTTACCGGAGGAAAAGTGCTGACTGGATGGAAACAGCACTCAGATAAGATCTGGAAAATCAAACTACCCGCGGATATGGTCTTCCACACTCTATACGAAAACGGCAGACGGGTATACAAGGCCCGTACTCCCAACCGCAAGTATTTCCCAAAGCATTCAACCGCGGCAGCTCCCTACTTCACCAGCGTCAAAGGCTCCCTCAAGCACAAAAAAGGAGTGAAAGAAAGCTGGATCATTACCCGCAAGTCGGATGTGGATTTATCTGCCATTGACATCAGCCAGCTCCGCATCAATATCTTCCCCTGGGGTAAATGCGACTGGCAGCGCCCCATCTATAAAGTAACCCGACTGGATCCCAGGACCGGCCAAATCACGTATGACAACGGTGCTGACACAACAGAGGTCAAAGACCGTGCACGGTACTTTCTTGAAGATGCCATGACCTTTCTGGATGCACCCGGCGAGTTCTTTCTGAATGAGAAAGAAAGCACGCTCTTTTACATACAGTTGACAGATAAACACCCGGATCAGCTGAATATTACCGCTCCGATTCTTCACAAACTCATCCGAATCCAGGGAAAAGACAGAGACCACCCTGTCCGTAACATCATCGTTGACGGTTTGCGCTTTGATACAACTGACGGTGTTTCGCCGAGAAACAACTGGTGGCGTTTCTTTGGGAAGGGAACAATTCATGCGCTTATATTTATGCAAAGCACAGAAAACATCGAATTCAAAAACTGTCACCTAAAAAACTCCGGAACGTCCGGCATCGTGATGTCTCGCCATAACAGACACAACATTGTCACCGGCTGCCGGGTCGAGCAGATGGGGGTCAACGGCATAACTCTCTCCAACTGGACCGGAAAAGACAGCACAGGGATTGTTCCAAACAAAGACCGTCTGGAGTACAACATCATCTCAAACAATAAAATCCATGATGTGGGCCAGCTGATGATCTACTGTTCCTGCATCAATCTCATGTGCGGATCCTACAACCGCATTGCCCATTGCGAACTCTATAATTCACCCAGATATGCCACTACCCTGCGCGGAAATGTCAAGGGACAGTTCGGCCCATTTCAAATCAACAACAACATACAGCCTTCCATGAAGAATACATTCGAATATCTTAAAATTTTCGAGTGCGGCCACGACAGCGGTGACATGGGCGCGGTTCATACCGCCAACCTGAACCTCCCCAACGGCTCTGCCGTAAACACCTTTCGCCAGATTACCATTGACCGGGTCTACGCGGTACCAGGCATGAAGGATTGCCCGCCCAACGGCATCTTTCTGGACTGGCCATCCCGCAGCATGCACCAGATATTCGAGAATTTCATGATTACCAATACACAGGCCAAATCGTTTCGTTCGCACGGTAAAGACAATGAGACTTCGGCGGTATACCGTAATGTAAGCTGGAAGCCTGGCTTTGATAAATCGGCAATCAAGTTCAAACAGATTGGTCTTTTACCTTCCTTTCCGAAAGAGTACGGCGGCAAAGGTATTCCACTCCCGTCCGGGCCACCGAAGGTTAAAGCATCTCAAGTATCAGAGCATTCCGTTATTCTTGTAATCGAGAATTATTCGTCAGAAATCACCTACACCCTCTTTCGAAATGAAAAAGAGATCGGGACTTTCCAAAACAAACACTTTAATGACACCGGCCTCTTCGAAAAAACTGATTACCGCTACCAGGTCAGGGCCGATCCCCTGAGCACAGCGGTCTCAGCCATACCGGCGACTAACCTTACAATAACAACCCCGGCAGACACAAAAGCACCGGAGTTTGCCGCCAATGCCCTGGCTGTTGACTCAAAGACGATTGTGCTGCAGTTTAATGAACCGATTGATAAAGAAGATGCATCAAACCCTGCGAATTTTACCGTAACACCTGGTGTCAAGATTGCACGCTCCGGGCGCTGCAGCAATCCATGCTTTGTACGGCTGAAACTTGAATCATGCCCACTGCCCGCAAAAGCCGTGGTTACAGCATCTGGGCTGAAAGACTGCTCTGCAGCATCCAATACGATTCAAACACCCGTCAAATGTCGACTCATCCGGCTGACACCTATGCTGCGATACACCTTTAACGATTCTACGTCAGGCAGCAACCAGGTTACAGACTCGGGACCAAAGTCTCTTCACGGTATGCTCAAGGGAGGTGCTTCGCTCCATGTCCTCTCTGACAGAAATACTGTCCTCATGCTTGATGGAAAAGATGACTTTGTATTATGCCCGACGGAAGCAAACTTCCCGAAAAGCGATTTCACACTCTGCGCCTGGGTGATCAAGAAAACACCGGGATGTAAAATTGTAATCGCCAAAGGCAACGGCTTTGTAAGGAATGAGTGGTCCCTGGGCTGGGTCAAGCCTTCAGTCGCTGAGAACATCTCTTTCCGAGCTCAAAGCGGATTTGTCTGCTCACAGCCGAAAAGCTTTCCTGCAAACCAGTGGATTCACACCGCGGTTATCCGAAAAGGATCTGCGCTGCTCCTATACATCAACGGCAACCTGTCAAAGGAGTATCCGGGATTTGCCCCCAAGCCCTGGCAAAACAAAAAAAACCTGATGATCGGCCGCAGAGAACATAAGGAAAATCCGGCATGGTTTCATGGAATGATCGATGATGTATTGCTCGTCAACACTGCCCTTACCGATAATCAGCTGCGTGCGCTCTCACAGCTGTCTCCTGATGAACAGAATTGACGACCCGCCAAAAGCATTCATTTGATTCGCTTCAGACGAAACCAAGCGAAACAGGCGATAATGGTTATAAAGATCGTAAACACAGAGACGCAGAGGCCGCAGAGAACTGATTAAAAGCCTGGAACACGAATTTCACAAGAACCCGGAACGAAAAAGTTTCCACACAAAAGATCGTACAAAACAAACAACCAGAACAAAGCTGATCTTATTCTTCCATCAAAGCCTGAGTCTGCTCACGGGCTTTGCCAAGGTATTTCCCTGGAGTATATTCGGGGTCAATGGTAAATATCGCACAACCGTCTGTAAAAGCTATGTTCCCGCCTCGCATATGATTTCCAGTTTTCTCAGCCAGGATGCAAATGGGTTGTTTTCTGTCAACAACAGCATTCTTTTCATTAAAATAGCAGAATGAGTACGACTCGTATTTAGTGGCATTCAATTCCCGAACAACTGAGTCTGAAGTACATAGAAGCAATGCCGGATGAAAAATATTACCCGGCATTAAACGTTCCAGAGCATATTTGCCCCCTCGGCTGTCGTACGGTAAACAGCCTTCAACAACAGCATATTGAATACAGGCAATCGCAGCCTGCCGGACATTCGAACGGCAGGACGCTATTCTTGCATCTTCGCGCAGATACGATATGTACTGAAATCCACTAATCAAGATTATTCCAATTATTGCTAAAGCGAAAATCAATCGAATCGAATTTTCTCTATTTAATTTAACCTTTTCCCTCTTTTTCCAAATATCTGCTCGCGGGTTTTGCCTAGTATTACAACGCCATATTTACTAAAGTTATCCGGTTAAGTTGACGATAACTCT
>CAZGEP010000189.1:0-8304 GCA_964524955.1 uncultured Planctomycetota bacterium
ATTCCAATTGATTTTCTATGGTTTTACCCACAAATTCTGTGGAAGACCCATATTTATAAACAACCTCCCCCACGTATCAACTCATCCATAAACTTCAGATTGGCTTTGGGAAATGGATACCGTTTGAGCTGTGACGGCCATACCCATTTGTAATCAGTGGGCCCGTTCAGCCGAACCTTGCCGCTTTTATATTCACAGCAGAACACTTCCATCTCAATCCGAAAGTGTGTATACGCATGGCGAACGGTTTTTAGATGCGAGCCAATTTTTGCGTGGACATTTGTCTCTTCCTTCAGCTCACGCAGACATGCCTGTTCCGCGCTTTCGTTCGATGTAATCTTTCCGCCGGGAAATTCCCACAGTCCGCCCAGCAAACCGGATGATGGACGACGTGTGACCAGCAGGCGGCCGTTTCGTTCGACAACGGCCACGGCAATTCGATGCACAGGTATCTTTGCAGTTGGCTTTCGTCGCGGCAGGCTGGAAACAACATTTCGGTTCAGTGCGCGGCAAAGCATTGAAACAGGGCAGGCATTACACTGCGGGGTTTTGGGTGTGCAGACCAATGCACCCAGCTCCATCATTGCCTGATTGAATATGCCCGGGGTTTTATGACTCAGGAGCGTGTCAGCCTTCTTCTGGTATTTTCTGTGACTGTCAGAGCTGTTTACCGGATAACGCAATACAAAAATCCTGGACAGCACCCTTTTAACATTTCCATCCACAACAGCAAGAGGCAGGTCAAAGGCGATACTCAGGACTGCCGCACAAATATAATCTCCAACCCCGGGAAGCTGGTGGAAATCTTCCCACGTACACGGAATCCTGCTGTTGTACTGTTTGTCCACAATTTGCGCGGCTTTTCTCAGATTCCGGGCTCGGCTGTAATATCCAAGACCTTCCCACATCTTGAGCACAGCGACTTCCCGGCTTTTGGAAAGATCTTCGATCGTCGGAAAACGCTTTACAAAGCGTTCAAAATACGGAATCACTGTATCCACGCGTGTCTGCTGGAGCATGACTTCTGACACCCATATCCGGTACGGATCCTGGGTCTTACGCCATGGAAGTGACCGTTTATTCGTTGAATACCAGTCAAGCAATGCAGTCTGAAGTTTCCGTACGGGTAGGTTGGTTTTGGGCAAGTGAAATTCCGAAAGTAATAACAATGAATTAAAGACAAGCCATGATATCGAAGCTTTCCCCGATTTGTTTTCTGTACAATTTGTGAGCCTCTCTGATCTTTTCCAGTTTTTCTCCTGGGGTTTGTTCTGCGTAGACCCCGCCTATGTACGTGCAGGCAAAACCGCCGGAAGCAGCCCCCCAGCTGATCGCATCCTCCAGGTTCAAGGTGCCGGGCTCAAGCCGTTGCATCTGCAAAGCAATAGAAGCCATTACGCCGCCTGCAAAATTGTCTCCGCACCCGGTCGTGTCTCCGTGATAGTCCGTCGCCTTCATCCACTCTCCGGCAGCTGCAAGCACCGGCATTTCAAGCGAATCGACTTTGTGGCAAAGAGAGCCGTCCGAAAAAGCAGCAATCGGTTTTGCCCCGTGTGTAATTACACAAACCCGTACTCCTGCGTCTTTGAAGAATAACAACGCTTTAACATTATCGGATGTTCCACTGATTCGAAGCGCTTCTTCATTATCCATGAGCAGCAAATCAATCTCTTTAAAGTCATCCGGATCACTGACCAGCGGCCATGGTTTGTCCGGGTTTTCCTGCTGGTTTCTGAAGTCATATACGGTGTTTACAAAATTCAAACACCCGAATTTCTTTCCTGTTTTCAACACATCGCTCAGCTGTGAGTGCAGCACAGGAAGTATTCCAGTGCCTCCGTATACACAAATATCTGCGTCAAAGAAGTTACTGGAGATGTCTTGAGTGCTGTATGAACCGGCCAGACCAAGATAATGAACAAAGGTGCGCTCACCCTGCCCGTTAAGATAATCCGGATCTGAGAGCACATCTGTAAAAGGGGTTACGCCGGTTTGAGCTTGGTAGTTCGAAAGATCGAGACCGGACGACTGAAGGCGGTCAGCCAGGAACTTCCCATTGGGGTCATCACCCCTGTATCCATAAAACGCGGTTTGCGCGTCTGAACCGTGCAAGAGGCATTGGAGATTGATAAGTGCTGCAATACAGGGACCACCGATATTGACAGAGACGGGTGATGCCCCGCCGGTTAATTCTTTCAGAATCGAACTGTATTCGCATCCGCTGAATTTTTCCAGGTCTTCACCGAACACCAGCTGCCCCGGTACAAGCCCGCCGTCTCCGCTTGTTTTCGAACAATATCCGGAAAACCGTGAAGAGCTGAAGTCAACCGGAGAATACAGGTTGTCCACAAGGCAGGATCCGACGCCATTAATTCGAAGAGCCATTCGATACTTTCTCCATTATAAACGCTTGATAATCGGAAACCAGCAGGCGATACGGCGCTTCATCCTCTTCAATTTCCGGAAAACGTCCCACCTTATCATAAAATCGGTTATCCACGGTATCGTCATTGACCATACTGACCTCCCCTACCAGCACTTTGCCGTGCCCTGGTTCGCCGTAAAACCGATGATACATATTCTGCTCCAGGGTAATGCTTTGTCCTGGAGCCAAAACAACCTGTTCTCCCGGCTGAACCGTGCGGGTGATTCCGTCGGACTGAAACGTGACCGGCTGATCGGAATAGGTTTCATCTTTGCTGGAGAAATACAACTCCATCACCAGGTTGCCGCCGCCGCGGTTGATGATATCCTCCATTTTGCTCCAGTGAAAATGAAATGGTGTTTCCTGGTTTTCCCTTACAATCATAATTTTTTCCGCGTACGTCTTGCCAACGGTCCCGGGTTTGCCGTTTCGAAGTGTAAAAAGAATCAGCCCCCGATCCATAAAGCGGCTGGATCCAAAATCCGTCAAATCCCATCCCAGCATATTGTCAAAGATCTCCGAACAGCCAGACTGGTTTTGTTTCCAATCAGCAAGCGTCCATTTTGACCACAACGGCAGTTTAAAGTTCATTTCATTGAAAAAACGTTCTGATTCCTGAATCAGCTGATTAATCTGACTTCGCTTCATCATTTTCTCCTTAATTCTCTAACTCGTATTGAAATTTTCTGAGGTATGCAATCCGATCTTCGGTCCATGGATGAGAGGCAATAAAAGACATCCACTTGGTCCTGTTCTTTTCATACTCGCGGTGAATCATCTCGAAAAATTCCAGTGCACCATCTGTGTGGCCATAGACATCGTGCACCATTCGTAAGCCAAAAAGGTCTGCCTCTTTTTCCTGTTTTCGGGAATACCCTGATTCTGCCAGAAGCAGACTGGTATCAACAACACTTGACGCTTCATCCGGCACAAAGAAACTCTGTGCCAGGCGTAGCAGGACACCCCTGCCCATGCGCCTGAGACAGTCACGATTCTGATGATGCCCCAGTTCATGCGCAAGCACCATTGCCAGTCCAATCTCCGATTCAACGTTATTCAGCAGGCCCTGGGTTACACCCACTCCGCCGCCGGGTACGGCAAATGCATTCGGCGTATCCATATCAATACGAAAACAGTAGTATGGAAGTTTTCTCAAACCGGAATGTGCCGTTAATTTTTCAAATATTGCTTTTGTACGTAAGAACGCTTTCCCCTCTTGTTTTTCAGCTGAGTGTCCAAACTTGGGAAAACACGATGCTTCCCAGGAGTCCGGAATCTTATACGCAACTAGATCGGCTGCGAACCCGAGAAGTACATACAAAAGACAGAAAAAAGCAATAAGCAGGGAAACATTTTTAAGGAAGGTTATACGACTGTGATCCCCACGTGAGACATCATTGTTTTTTTCCAGTTCTTTGGGGACAAACTTCATGTATTCAACATCACCGCTGTGCTGTAGGCAACAACCTCAACACAGCCGGTAGCCTTTCCTTTTCCGTTGCTTATGGTCGATGTTTCTACACGTGTGTTCAAAAACATATCGGCAGTGGGACAGCTTTCCTTCATCCGCAAAATCGCCTCGCGACGGCCGCGGTCAATCAAAGATGCATATGAACGGACTTCGCCTCCGAAGATCCGTCTGAAGGACATCAAAAACCGTTTGAAATGATCCACTGAAACAACCACAGCACCAATCGCCAGCTCGGAATGATGTATGCTTTCCGGATGATCAACGGTTTTAATCGTAACGGCAGGTTTATTCAGAAAAATCTTTTCACGCTCATGGATCATGCGATAATGTTTTTTTTCCGCGTATTTGCCGACAAGGTAGGCAATGATCAGAAACCACAGCGGGATCAGGTTAATGACCAGCGCTATAATATTTGCCATGTTACTCTACCTTAACCGCAGTACCATACGACAGTATTTCAGCAGCCCCCTGGGCAACCGACGACGTTGAAAACCGGACATTCACTACTGCGTTGGCGCCGAGTTCTTCGGCCTGCGCAATCATTCGTTCCATCGCCTGAGAACGCGCCTCTACAAGCAGTTCCGTGTATCCTTTCAGCTCTCCACCGACAATATTCTTCAACCCGGCCATCAAATCACGGCCGACATGTTTTGCCCGAATGGTGCTTCCCTGCACCAGACCGTAATGCTCGACAATCGTCTTTTCAGGTACGGTTTCCACATTGGTCAGTATCATAAATATCCCCTTGTCTTGATGTGTTTGGATTCAGTCTGTAATTATTCAATCTTGTAAAATAAAGTCAAGACTTTTTTATATCCTGTATAAGCGTGATAAAAAACCACTTTCTGAGACTTTGTCTGCCCCTGTATTTCATTGAATAAAGACTTGAACCATACACGATGCTTACTACAATATCTTCACTGGAATTTCAGTGAAAACAGGGCACATATAAAACAAATCATAGATAAAAGGGAGCAAACTATGGCATCCAATACGCATCCGGATTATAACGACGTTGAGAAATGTATCAAAGACCTGGAAAAGAAAAAAAATCCGTTTGTTGAAATCAGAACCATCGGGCAAACCGTTCAGGGCAGGGATATTCACTGCCTGCTCCTGACCGATCCCGAGATTGACGAAAAAGAAAAGCAGCACGTCATGATCGTAGCCGGGCAGCATGGCAGCGAAGAAAGCGGCAGAGCGAGCGCACTGGAACTGGTTGACTTTCTGGTCGCCGGTAAAGAAGAATCTCCGGAAATCCTGAAAAGTACGGTTGTTGCTATTATTCCCTGTTCCAACCCGGACAGCTCACTGACCGACCAGTACCACAATGCCGATGATGTAAATGTGGCCCATGACTATGCCCTGGACGCCCCATCCACCAACAAGGAAGGCCGCGCACTGGAAGACTTTGCTCACGAATTCGTGCCGGATTTCTTTTGCGATATCCACGGCCGGGCCGGCGGTGGAATGAAAGCCTGCATCTGGCTGACTCCCCCGCAGGACTTTACACCAAATCGCCTTTTTCTTACCCGCATGGGAATGGAGATACACAAGGCTGCGGAGAAAAAAGGATACCCCCAGACCGAGTTTACGGTACCTGAAAATTTCAAAACCATTGAAGGCAATCATGCAACTCTGGGCAACAAACTCAGCTGGGAACTCAATACCCTCTGCTGCGGTATGGAAACAATCGAGCACTACTACAACGAACCGGACTGGCGCGCCAGCGGACTCGCGCGTCTTCGTGCCATGCTTTTCTACGCGTATACCGACACCTTCGGTTTGGGCATCAAAGGATACCCCAGCATTCTCATCTCCGGATACCGTACGCACGGACTGATTGCACATGGTCTTAACGCCGCCCAGCGCCGCACAAACCGCGTGGAAATGACCCATTTTATCAAAACCAACTTCTGTTCTGCTGAGCGAGACGCAGACGGGCTAGTCGGGTGCTGTCGCGTTAAAATCATTTCCGAAACAGTAAATGGGAAAAATCCATCACGTTTTTCCGTACTGACGCGGTTCAAGAATCCCTGCACCATCAATAAAGTGAAATTTGACAACGAAATACTGTCTGAATCCAATGAACATGGATATGAGATATGGGAAGATGAAATATCAACCTTTGTCAAGACCAACCTGGTCAAACCCTTTGGAGGACCGGAGCGTCATTTGGAAATAAACTACGACTCCCCCTGTCTGCCCAAAGAATAACATACAGACCATCACGATTTCAGCGGAGACACCTATGAAAATAACATTTATCGGAAACAGCCACACCTACGTCAATCTGCTCCCCTACCAGGTCAAATTCTTTCTTGAAACCGTTGACAAGCAGGACTGCGAGATCCGCATGGTCACCGTGGGCGGCAAATCCCTTGGCTGGCACGCAGCAGAGCCCAACACTCAGGCAGCGATCAAGTATCATCCCGCAGACATCATTGTCCTGCAGCAGGCTACCCATCCCTGGGCAGGCACGGAAAGCCTTATGAATGACTACTGCAAACTCGAACCCTTTCTAAAGCAAAATCCGGCCCGAATACTGCTGTACAAGACCTGGGCACAAAAAGGTATGATCGAAGACCAGCCTGAGATCGACGAATCCCTTGAACACCTGGCTTCTGAAAAGAACCTGACCCGGGTACCGGTCTCCAAAGCATGGCAGCGAGTTATTGCCGAGAATCCGGACATTGAACTTTACAGCGACGACGGCTCCCATGCCGGAGAATACGGCACCTACCTTGCGGCCTGTACATTTTACAGCGTGATTACCGGTAAGTCACCTCTCGGACTGCCGTCAAAGACAACCATTGGCCAGGACACACTGGCAGACATACCCAAAGACAACGCCGCTGTTATTCAGAAAATCATTTGGGAAATCTGTAATACTCAGTGACGGGTCAGGGCCGGGTAATCATCTTGCGGATGATCTCGCTGATTGTTTCCGGTGTGTATTCTCTGAAAATAAAATCAGAGCGAACATTCCGTATACCAGCGTTTCCAACAGCCTCCATTTCATCCAAACGGGAATACGGTACCTCATTCACTGTCACGGTCTGGCATCCTGCTGTAATCACCCGAATACTCTCATTCCAGCGATCATTGATTAAGGGCCACTCGCAAGGGGCGCATCTGTCAGCTGGTTTCGGGCATTTCTCATGGTATGCGGCTTTGGCGCATGCAGCAGAAATAAAAAGCGGTGTGTCCTGATACACGATTGCAGTGATCTGATCCGGATATCTTGCAGCAATTCTTCCTGAATTTTTCAGCGTATTTTCCGGAGATAGAGTCACACCGGATAATCCGCGCTCAAGCCAGGCGTGAACCGCGTGGCTGTTCGTAGAGTATAGCGGCCAGTCACCCGAGACATCCATGGAATCCGCGCAGTCTTCAGATAGCCCCAGCAGATCCCACCCGGACAGGTTGGATATCTGCCAGTGAGTTACCCCTGCATCTCTGAGCAGCTGAATCCGCTCACAGGTCTCAGTATACGTGTCGGCACGCGTGATCACCGGAAGAGCTGCCCGGAAGCGTTTGGGCTGTAAAATCTCCAGGCACTTCAGCATATCCGTCAAAAAGTTCTTTTCCGGACGCAACGGACACATGTTGAAAATCACTTCACTCAGCGAATTCAGAACTGAATCAGGAATCTGAAGAACCGCAGATGCACTTTCCACCTTGATCGAATACCTGAACGCAGCGGGTGTTTGGCGCGCTGGTTCAGTTGTTGGAAGCAATGCCTCTGCCTGTTTATCAAGAGCCGTGTACATGCGCAAGAGGTCCTGCTTATACGCTGTCTCAAGCTGATCGGTCAGCTTGCGTCGGGCAGCGTTCAGCACAGAAGACGGTGCCATACACTGGCTCGGATTTTCAAGGAGTACCTTCTTTACAGTAAACCGGGTTCGGCCTGTGCGTCGGACAGCCTTGTCAACCACATCATGAATGCGCTCGGGCTTTCGGGCTGCATCCAGAGAGGCGGCCTCAAAAACCTCAGCAGAAAACAGTCTCCGTGGATTTGTATCATCCGCAGAAACCGCGGCCATGGAAATCCCTTGTGCGGTGATCGTCACCGTAATATTGATGGGAAGCTTTCCTGCATAAAGGCCGGGTTTCGGCCGCTGGAAAGTGTATGTGCGTTTGACTTCTGCAGACGACGAAAGATACACAAGGTCTCCGGTTTCTATTTCCGGATGGCCGTTGGGAAGCGGGATCTCCACCCATGAACCTTCAGGAGCCCCCACCGCCTTCTTGCCGTCCTGAGAATCCTTTGTTTTAAGAATTCTGATTTCATCTGCGCCAAAGCCAAATGGACGCTTAAAGTCCGGCGTATCAAACTGAAGCCCGTCATGAAGCGGATGTTCCATTTTCTATCAACGGAGATTGGCGACGCAAGCCACTGATAACT
>CAZGEP010000190.1:0-7987 GCA_964524955.1 uncultured Planctomycetota bacterium
AGAACCTGGCCTTACATTCAATATATCCGAACCCGAACGGCCCGCAGACAACATCTCCGACTTTCTGGAAGAAGCGGTTCGCACCTATCCGCATCGAACAATCTACCTGTGCACCGTCAACCAGTGGGAACGGGATGTCTTGGAATCAACCGTATCCGGACTGGATGATCCGGTCGGCAGTCAGATCCGGATCATAGACCTTGACATCTCCTCCGGGTTCACCTCCGAATTTCGGCAGCTGACCATTCTGAGCGACAAGGAAATCTTCAAAAAGAAAAAAACCTCCTCGTATCCGGCATCCGGACTGACCTCTCAGATCCAGACCTTTTTCCAAGTCAGAAAGGGGGATTTTGTGGTCCACGCCCGGCACGGTATCGGCAAATGCCTGGGTATTCAGACCCTGGAGAAAAACGGCAGACATGAAGACCATCTGTGTCTGGAATACGACCAGGGAACCAAACTCTACATCCCGTCACTGAACATCGGACTGGTCCGCAAATACGTGGGTAGCGAGGAAAATCCGCCCAGTCTCGACAAAATCGGCGGCAGAAGCTGGAAAAAGAAAACCGATAAAATCAAAAAAGTAGTAGGAAAGATCGCCTACGACCTGGTCCGCATCCAGGCGCATCGGATCGAAAACGGGGGCTTCGAATTCAGCAAAGACACATCAGAGCATCAGAAATTTGCTTCCCTTTTCCCCTTTCAGGAGACCCCGGACCAGATTGAGACGATCCACCGACTGACCGAGGATATGGAAACACCACTGGCCATGGACCGGATCATCTGCGGAGATGTCGGTTTCGGGAAAACCGAAGTCGCTGCCCGTGGCGCGTTCAAGGCCGTTATGGACGGCAAACAGGTCGCCGTCGTTTCTCCGACCACGGTCCTGACCGAGCAGCATTACCGGACCTTCTGCGACCGGTTTCGAGAATTCCCCGTCCTCGTGGAACGAATCAGCCGTTTCATCAAAGGCAAGAAACAAAAACAGCTGCTCGAACGTCTGGCCCAGGGAAGCATAGACATTATCATCGGCACGCACCGGCTGCTGCAGAAAGACGTGGCATTCAGCGACCTCGGCCTGCTGGTTGTGGACGAGGAACACCGCTTCGGGGTCAAAGACAAGGAACGTATCAAGAAAATGCGCGCCAATGTGGATGTACTGTCCCTGACCGCGACCCCCATACCGCGGACCCTGCACCTTTCTCTTTCCGGCGTCAAATCTATTTCCGTCCTCTCCACCCCGCCCATCAACCGACTGCCCATTGAAACCCATGTGGTACCGTTTGACGAAACCGTGATCCGCAAGGCCATCCTGCGGGAAAAAAACCGTAAAGGGCAGCTGTACATGGTTCACAACCGGATTGAAAGCATACAGCAGTTTGCCGAAAAGATCAAAAAAGTAGTTCCGGAACTCTCCTTCAGCATCCTGCACGGCCAGATGAACGAATCCGAACTCAGCCGGAACATGGAAGAATTTCTTCTGGGAAATATGGATGCCCTGATCACCACCTCCATCATTGAGTCCGGGCTGGACATCCCCAATGTCAACACTCTGATCGTAGACCGTGCTGACCGCTTCGGCCTGGCCCAGCTGCACCAGCTTCGCGGCAGAATCGGCCGATCCGACCGCCAGGCATACGCGTATTTTCTTCTGCCAGAAGACCGCCCGCTTGCGGTCAAAGCACGCAAGCGGCTTGAGGCCATTGAAAGCAACAGCAGTCTGGGTGCGGGATTCAGCCTGGCCATGCGGGACATGGAAATCCGGGGTGCGGGAAACCTGCTCGGGGATGAACAGCACGGACACATCGCAGACATCGGGTATGAACTCTACACCCGAATGCTCACCGAAGCCATTGAAAATCAAAAAGGACTGGACCCCGAACCCGAGTATAACATTGATATCAAGACCCGAGAAGCCTGCTTTCTGCCAAATGATTACATCCGCTCACAGACCCATAAATTCCAACTCTACAACCGGCTCTATGATGCCCGGACCATTGGGGATGTGGATGACGCATCCGAAGATATCCGGGACCGGTTCGGCAGAACCCCGCAGGAAGTGACAAACCTGATTGATATTGTCAAGATCCGCATCTTCGGCCGTCACCTGAGAATACCGCTCATTGAAATCAAAGAAAACGGTGAAATGATTATGAATGTCAAGGAAATGAAACCCGAACACGTTGCCATGCTGGTGGCCCCGCTGCGCGGATACCGGTTCACCAATACCCGGAGAATGATCATGCAGCTGAAGAAAAAACCCTCCCGTCTGCACCAGGTATGCGCCATTCTCACGAACGCGCTGGAGCGCATCGCGCAGCAGACGGCTACGCCTTCATCCTGATCTCCCAGACACATGTCTGTGCCCCTTCAGGGATCAGCTTGAGCAGATGATACGTACACCCGGGGTTCAGTCCTTCACAAAATCCAGCCATGTACCATCCGAGAATCCTGCAGCCCAACGGACTGAAATATGCCCAGGGACAGGAAGTAACCTCCCGGGTAAAACACTGGGGGGTATCCCGCAGCACTTGCCCCTGAATACACCAGTGTTTTTCAAAGGCCATGATTCGCCGAGCAACACCAGCGGCATCCACCGCCTGCGTCTGAGCAACTGTCCGTCCCAGTGTTCGCATTTTTACCGAAAACAGATCTCTCAGACGTGCTTCATCCAGCGCCTCTTCCAGCCCCCGCATCATGACATCGTGTATCTTACCCCACGAATCAATCACTTCCTGCAGTGCTTTTCCGGTCCGCGACGCCTTGATGTCAACAATCGGTGATCCGTTCAGCGCATCAATCTCTGAGATTTGGATGCCATTCTCCTCGACATTCAGAACACAAACCTCAGACACCCCAATCGGGTTCGGCCGCACAGGAGAACGCAATCCAAAAACACCGGAAAGCGGTTTCTGTGAATCCCCGCGTGGATGCACTTGCAGCACCGTTCGTTTTTCCGGCGTCAACTGATGCATCCAATACAAAACATCCATCCTGTCTCCGGGACGCACGCCTCTCAAACCGGTACGAAACAGCGTATTCAGCTCAATCCAGCATTGGTGATCCGTCTTTCGAATCCAGCCCACCGGTTGAATATCCATACTGCTGTTCATTATTCCAACCGTTTCACATCAGTTTATTCGCGCCGCTATACGCCTCTTCAACCCGCAGCACGGCAGCACCGTGGCCAGGATGCTTTTCCGGGTTCCACGTCTTCATATCATCAAAGATCTCCCCTTGAGTATGATATTCCAATGGACCTTTAAGCTGATACGCTTTGCGGTCTTTTGTCATAAACAACACCGCTCCACTACCGCCGCCCTGAAGATTATCCATGGTTTTGGAAAAGTAATTATTTGCAATCACTACCGCATCATCCCCAAAACGGTTTGCACAGGATGCGTAAATTGAATTCGGCTTTCCGTCTGCATCTACGGTTGTAAGTACCACTGCCGGTTCACGATTGTCCCATGCCTGAATCAATTCATCTGTCAACCTGGCCATACTCATCTCTCCTGAAAAAAGGTTTTGTTTGAACGATCTAACATTATACGCCCGTTCCGCATTTTGTAAAGTACTATTTACAAAACGCTGGAGAAAACACCTGATTCGGGATCAGTTCCTGAAAAAAAAGCCTGTCCGCGTTATTAACGCAGACAGGCTGTGTATTGCGCAATAATGCATAGAAGATAATGTGCTTAGAAATTCAGCTGGGTTTTGAACATAAATCCGATAGCCGGGTCGCTGTCCTGTCCAGCAGCTTCGGTAGCGTTTCCGGGAAAGAATACACCAAAATTCGGACACATAAACAGGTTTTTGGTTATCGAATATTTCGTGCAGACATCCCATTCAAAACCAATCATATTGTCGTCCGTATTCACACCCACAGCATTGGCAGCGAGGGAGTCGTCCGTCATGTCTCCATACACGGCCAGGATTGTTTTCGCTGAAAACTTGGCCGTAAACTTACCGCCTCCGGCAAGCCGAATTGCGTAATATCCGGAATTCAGATTGTAAAGGGAAATGCAGTTGTTGGCCTCTACCAGCAGGGTTTTATCATTGTTTTCAAACAATGCCTGCCATGCTCCGGATTTATCATTGTCATCGTTCTCACCGCTGCGGACAGATGCGGAAAGTTCGAGCCAGGGAGCAAACCGAACCGTATGAAAATTGTAACAAACGGTAAGGTCAAATGCATAGGCAAAGAGATCCTGATCCACTGTATGCTCGCCAAGTTTGCCAAATTGGATTCCGAAATCTCCGGCCAGTTCCAGCGCATTGTCGAGCAGGAAATAATCCACACCCGCAGTAAAGACACCAACCATGCTTTTATCCGCATTCATCGCGTAAACAGGCATGGCACTGTTGTCGTCATTGACCAGACCGAATCCGACATTAATCAGACTGTCTGAATCTTCGCTCAGCCAGTAATCCACATTCAGACCGTGAACATCCAGATCCCCGGTACGCGCTGCACTTTCCAGATATTTGACTGTGAAAACATCGACCGACAGATTATCGTAATCGAATGTACCTTTAAATCCCACAGGCGCGAGATCCCGTCCTGGATTATCCAGACTGTTGCAGGCCTGGTATCCCAACCACAACGCGTTGCCGTCACCACGCAGCGAATAATGCAGCACCTGCTTACCGATCTTCAGGCTCAGCGGCTTGTAAAAGAATTCTTTTACACCGATGTAGGCCTGTTTCACATGCATTACGTTGTTAGCATCAACCGCGTTGTTGACCAGCAGGTTACTGGTTCGAAGATCAATCACACCCCGAACAGTGTCGGTAAGCTTAAATGTAAAATCCAGTTCAAGATCCTGCCGGAACATTCCCACGTCACCGCTTGCATCGTTGTCCAGATCATAATCAATGCGGTTCAGCCAAAGTGTGAACATTTCACCACCCACGCTGATATCTGCAGCAGTGGAAAATCCAGCAAACCCCAACCAAAGAAACGTAAAAAGTACCACCAATTTTTTCATTGAAGTAAAACTCCTCAATAATGGAATCAACAAATCAAAATAAAAATCCCCAGTTTATACTCAAGTAAAAAAAAGACGCCTCCTTTCCTGTCGCAAATAAGTTCCGCTTAAGACGCACAGGAAACACGCTTCCATCCGTGCTTACGCATTCAGCATTTTTTTTGCGGATTCAGCGGCATTAACCATCTGATATGCGATCGGCGATGCGGTCAGGGCCGGATGTGTTCCGGTCTGAAATGTTGCAATATCATTGATAGACATGTGCTTTTGAATACACGCGCTGACCGTATTAATCATCTCACCGGCACTTTCTCCGCCCATAATCTGGCCGCCGATAATGTGCTGTGTTGCTCTTTCAAAAATAAGTTTTACCCATATCTTGGACATACCAGGCATTTTGCCGGGATGCCGATTCGGTGCCTCAGCGGTTCCAACCACGTAATTAAAGTTGTACTGCTGTGCCTCACGTTCTGTCATGCCTGCCCTGCAAAAGGTTAATCCGTCAAATGCCGTGGAAAACACACCCAGGGTTCCGGTATTTTTCCGCTGATTTCCAAAGAGATTTGCTCCGGCAATCCGGGCTTCTGCAGTTGCAATGGACGCTAATTTAAGCTGTGTCGGCTGGCCGGTAAAGAACGAGCGCTTCTCTGCACAATCGCCGCAGGCAAATATATGTTCATTGCTTGTACGCATATTCAGATCCACCTGAATGCCGCCCCTGGGACCAATCTCAAGACCGGCATTTTCTGCAAGCGACGTATTGGCCTTAGCCCCAATGCCCAGCAGTACGGCATCCGCTTTGATCTCTTCTCCACCGTCCAGCTTGACGGCTTCGACCTTTCCGTTTCCGGTAAATTCAATCACTTTTTCTGATGTACGAATGGATATACCCCGTTCGCTGAGCTTTGCTTCAACCTGTTCGCATATCTCGTCATCATACGCAAGTTGAAGACAGCGCGGCAGCATCTCAATGACCGTAACATTCAGCCCATCGGTTTTCGCGCATTCATCAGCGAATTCCACACCAATATAACCGCCGCCGACCAAAACAAGATCCGTTACACCCGATTCCAGAAGCGCCTTGAAACGATTCAGATAATCCACGGCCTTGCACACGGAAAAAATATTCTCTTTTTCAATTCCCGTTATTGGAGGAATCAGCGGACTGGAGCCGGTCGCCAGCACCAGTTTATCGTAGGCAACCGAGTCACCCGAGGAAAACGCAAGGGTCTTTTTTTCTGCGTCAATTTCAGTAACGTCATCAACCATAAGCTCAATATTGTTTTTTTCATACACTGCATCCGGAATCAGATTATTTTCCGTACTCCCAACCGTTCCGAAGATATAAGGGATGCCGCAGGGAATCAAGACCTGCTTTTCCTTTCGCACAACCATAATTTTCTTTTCCGGGTAATGACTCCTGGCCGTAACAGCAGCCGGAATACCTGCTGCACTTCCACCGATCACAACTACATCCACATTCTTCATATCAAATTCCTTCCATTAAAAAGAGTTACACATTACGTATTGAATACGAATTCATATCAAAAGGAAAAAATCTGCCTTTTGTCTTTGATGTTCCAAAATCCGAAAAGCACTTCCCATACCCAACCACTGAAATCTATGGTTTCACAGCTATCTGTATTCAAGAAAAATAATTTAGAATTATATAAAAATTAATCAGCTTTCAAGAAAAATTTTTCTATTAAAACTAAATTATACTCACATAACTTTATTGACACTCTCGAAGTCCTGCTTTGTTTATGCTGAAAGAATCCTGCTTTTGGGGAAATTCCAATCGTCGCCAAAATCCTGACAAGTTGTCAATAAATATCTCAGGGAATTCTGCACGTATCTTACGTGGAGTCTAAGCCACTGCAAGGCATTGCTATAGACAATCTTATGCAATCAGATATTCGAAGAGAACTGCATTTGGGGATGTGTGGTTCTGCTTGTTCTTCACGTTTTATTTGACGTACGAATTTTATCTCTGAATTTCTTTAAACATACGGGAATCTCTTCATCCGAATAACTCTCAACCATATCCAGATATTCCACGATACCATCCAGGGTCTGTTTGCTTACCGAATGCGCGATCTTGCACGCATCCTGAACTGCAATCGTGGATTCAATCCCCAGTATATTCTCAAGAAATTTACAGATAATGGTATGTTTGTGATTGATTTCCTTTGCAATCATCTCACCTTTTTTGGTCAGCTCTATGTAGCCGTATGTTTCATGCTGTATTAATTTCTGCTCTTTCAGATACTTTACCGCTGAATTTACCGTAGGCGGTGTAACATTGGTCAGCGCGCTGATATCTTTCACACGGGCAACCTTATTTTTTTTCTTTAAATACAGAATAACATTCAGATAGTCTTCCATCGTTGATGTGAGTTTTTCTTTTTTTCCAGCCATTGATTCTCCCAAAGGTGGTATCTGATTTGACGTTGTCTGTAAAAGACTCGCTTGTTTTCAGTACATCATCATACGTTTTTGCTCTTCTCTGTCAAGCGGTTTCGTCATTTACCTGCAAGTAGAAAGGACACAGCTCAAGACATATTTCATCAAACCAAAGAATGATTTAACGAATTCACAATGAACTGCAACAAAAAAGTGCCTGCAGGAATACCGTTTTATTATTTTCTCCCTTTATTTTGGGGAGCGATCACAGGGAGTGTCCCGGCCGCAACACGGTCTATCCCGTCCGCAGGATGGTCTGAAGGCGGTCTTGTTTTTGTAATCCGTTGCATAAAAACCGCTGCCTTTAAAGATCACACCCGCTCCGCCGCCGATCAACCGATTGAGTTTTCCTTTGCATTCCGGACAACGTTTCAGAGGGGCATCCGACATATTCTGACTCATTTCAAACCGGTGCCCGCATTTCTCACATTCATATTCATAGGTCGGCATCTGAACTTCCTCTGCGTATGGGTTAGGATAAATCTGCAGCGCTTTTATTCGCTGATGGCGTCATTCGGACATTCGGAAATACA
>CAZGEP010000191.1:0-7703 GCA_964524955.1 uncultured Planctomycetota bacterium
TCGAGTAAAATTAAAATCACTTTATCCTAATCTTTATTGTTGACAATGCACTAGCCAAAAGCGCCACGTATTCTGAACAGGTGTTATTAAGCAGGGCTCAGATCGAGTGCGAAAACCTGGCCCGCACTGCAGCGAGTATTGCTATTGCCGAGCTTCAGTACAACGGTGATCTGGATGGGGATGCCAGTACAGGAGTTTACGGTGACGTGGACATGATGAACAGCACTGTCCGCATGTATGCCTACTTTTACGCGGAAGCCGGGCTCACGGATATTTATGATCTTCAGGCATACAGCGAATATTACAACACCAAGTCAGGTGTTCGGGCCAAGCTGCAGAAGGTTGTCCAGATTGTTCCGTTGGTTGCGGGATTTGCGCGCGGAGCGATTACCGCCAAGGGTGATGTGGATACTCTTGGAACCATTGTGGTTGATGGACGGGATCATGATTACGACGGCCTCCTGAATGGTGATCCGGGCACATACGGTGTCAGTACAATGGCCCTGGTCAATATTAACGGGGCGTCTACGGTGGGCGGTGGCGGTGAAGCACCGAGTAATAGTGAAACCGCAAATAATGTGGAAGAAAATGCTGTATGGACGGACGGCTACCCACCCTCACCGGATGCAGCATTCGGACTGGACGAAGGAACTCTTAAGGCTGCGGCCCAGGCCTCGGGAACATATTTTACAAATTCAACCGATCTGAATGCTTTTCTGACGGCGAATGGGGGCGTTCCCGGCGGAATTATCCTTTATGCCGACTTTGACAATTGGACCGCCTGCCAGTTTGGTCCCACATATAATGATCCGCCGTCCATTATTGTCAATCACAATGCAGCCGGAAACGCTGAGATGAAAAATCTGCACGGCAAGTTCCGCGGGCTGGTCATGTCGGATGTCATTACGCACATCAACGGTGACGCAGACATTTGCGGAGCGGTCATGTCGTTCGCGGACGAAAACCTGGGTAACTGCTATGGTAACGGCAATGCTCATGTCAAATACAGTAGCGAGGTTTTGTCCATGCTTCCGGGAGCAACAACAGGTGATGGAAAAGATGTCTATCATGTGCTGTCCTGGGAAGTGGTACCGGCTGCATCGCTTTCAGCATTTTCTCAAACCCATTGATAAGGAACAGACCAATGAAGAAATGTACAATTTGTCTGTTGTTTTTCATCACAGCCAACTGCGTATTTGCTGATAAAATTACTTTCCGTTCCGGTGCGGTGCTTCGGGGAAAGGTGACCAAAGAAACGGATTGTAAAGTAATCATACAGATGAAAAACGGATCCATGTCCATTGACAAAGACAGGATCAAGACAATTGCCCCTGAAAAGAAAGAACCGAAAAAAATGAATGGGACTGCGGAAACATCGAATGCAGTTATTTTCCCCTCTGCCCTTATGGGTGTATTTGATTATTCGGTGAGAAAAAATGACCGGGATCTGAAAAATACGGAAATAACCGTAGTGGATCCCGAAGAAGAAACATCTGAAACTATGGATGTGCCGGAACTGCCCCTGGAGGAAATAAAGAATATCCTTGCACGTATTTCAACCGATGACCCGGAAAATACTACCGGTGAAAAAATTACACAAAAGGAACTTCGGGAATTACGCAGCCGCCTTTATCAGATGCCCGATAAAGAACTCGGGACATACTTTCTGGAGAGTTTTCCGAATGCCAATGAGAGAATCAATACAGAGGTATTGCTCTATTTTCAGGAAACCGAATTCAAAAAATCGGTTTCCGTATTAATGAAAAACTATATTGGTATGCCGGAAGAGACCCGGATGGCGGTTCTGCCCGTAATCGGTATGCTGGGCAAAGGCGATGATGTATTCGGCTTTATTCGGACCGTGTATGAAAAAGCATCGGAAACTGAAAAAAAGAGAATTATCCCCCTGCTCAAGAATTTTCAGGACAAAGATGTTGTAGATATTCTGGTCAAGGCCCTGGACAATAAGAACTGGTGGACCCGGAGTAAGGCGGAAGAAGCGCTGTGGGAAATGATTCAAACCGATATGCACAAGGATGTTATATCGGAAAAGCTGATTGGCAGCCTTTCAACGGTTCGAACAGATAAAGACAACCCCCAGAATCAGAAGATCATTCTGCTCAGCCGAATCGACAGCCGTGACGCAGCAACCGCACTCTACCGTTTTGTTATGCGAAGCCGCGGGAAATGTATGGAATTTGGAGCCAAACGCCTCGCAAAAATGAAAACACCGCTGGCGCGTCGAAAATTGCATCTGATGCTGGCCACCCGAAACAAGCGGTTTGTTAAGCCTGGCCTTGCCGCCATCCAGTCAAATCCGAAAAAAATGGATATTTTGCCGTTAATCAATTGTCTGAACAGCCGTCATGCGGATGTTTGCCGACAGTGTGAAACCATTTTGAAAAAAATAACCAAAACCAATTTTGGATCCAACCAGTCGGCCTGGCTGACATGGTATGAACAGCAGAAGGAATAATAAAATGAAAAAAGCAACATTTACACTCGTGGAGCTGATGGTGGCGGCAAGCATAATGGCGGTTGTAATTATGGCCCTTTTTTCCGTGATTCTCAGCTCAAGCACACTCCAGCTGGAAAGTCGTGAAGCGCGCTACGCGACCAGCCAGGTAAACGCAATGATTGAGCAGATCCGTGCATATCAATTTGAGGCGGCATTTCTGTACTGCAACTCCGTCAGTGTAACGGATATTGAAGGCCTGGACGGAAAAAATCCGGTTGGAACCTATAAGTTCATTACCAATGAAAATGTGATCTATTACAGTGAAGGGTGGGATGCACATGAGGAAGATGAAAACCGGGTACCGGACGAAGTAACAGCCAAACTCGGGCTGCCTATGGATCTGAATGGGAATGGAACCGTAAGTGTGAATACAAATGACGCCAATATCATTACCAGTACATTGGATCCGCCGTATCTTCTTCTTCCGGTTGTGGTGCGGGTTTCATGGGACACGGCCTCCGGCCGCACAAAAGTTGAGATTCCTTTAATGCTGTCCAATCGGTAAAGGAGATAAAAATGACTGCGACGATAAAACGCTTTACCATAATTGAAGCCGCGATTGCCATGGTCATTTTTTCACTGATTCTGGCAGTCGCCATGTCCGGAATCATTTCCGCCCAGAACAACCTTGAGAAATCCATGTCATTTGGTGAAGCCGAACAGATGGGGATGAATATAAGTCAGAAGCTTAGGGAATATTTCAAGAACTGCCGGTTGACGGATGCAACCATTAATGCAATTCACAACGATAGTCTTTATGTGTTGGAATATCAGCTGCCGGTAATCAACCCTTCAACACAAAGCTATATTGACAACACTGATCCGAATAACATTGAACTGTACTGGGGGGCATATGAAAACGGTGTCGGAGTTGTTGGAAACACCTATTCAGGTGCACCGGACTCAAGCACGGTTCAACGGATCGAAGAACGAACAGTTGAAAAAGATATAAATAAGGACGGAGACACCGATGATATATTCCAGTTATACAGAATTCAAATAACTACAACATACGGAAACACCTTTAACCTCTGCCCGAAAGTCTGTATAAGTGAAGTGCACAATGATTCCGGAAGCCCTTTGTATGATCTTGGTGAGAGGGTTTTCAGGTTGGAAAAGGACGACAGAGAATTTCATATTGTCTTGTGGATCTGCGAGAAATCATCAGGCGGAGAGTTCTATCTGTACCGATTGCACGAAGTTTTTACACTTGAGAATACATTCTAACTGCATATCCCCCTTACGTACTGCCCAGGGCATGGATGACGTTTACAACCAGGATACCGGTGTTGCCGGCGAAGTGAAGCAGAAACGGAGCCGTGATTCTGCCGGTGAGTTCAAAGAGGATGCAGCAGAGAATTCCGCATACCAGAAGGTTGGGCCAGGGGCAGGAAGGCCTGCTGGAATGCGATCAGTGTTTCTCTTGTGAATCCTGACGTGAAGAGGCTGGATACAGCATTGCTATAGATTTCCAATGATCCTTAATGAATGTGCGCAGTTGTAAACAAAGGTTTTATGATAAAAGTCAGAACCAGCGCTCCTTTCTCTTGAAACCGCAGCTTGTCTGGACGCCAAGCTGCTCGCGTAGTCGTGTTCATGCGTATGGTTACGGTCAGTCGGTTTTGGGAAACCGACTGACCTGAATCGCCTTGGGCTAAATCCTGCTAAAGTCTGCTAAGGACTTTATGAGATAGAATCGCCCGTAGAGGTTCATAAATAGTGGGGTTTGAGGCGTAAGTGGTTGGTATTACCGGGTTGGGTAACACATACGTAAATATTTTTGTGATCCAAGCGCTCTAGCCAACTGAGCTAAGGGACCGGTTTGAATGTGTAATGTGGTTTTATTATACCTGAGCGGAATTCTTTTGTCAACCCATCTTCCTGAATTAATCGCTCGCGGTTTAATATTTCCCGTATTCCCGCGCGGTTTCGTACATGGCCACAACATTTTCTGTGGGTGAGTTGTCCTGAAGCTGGTGCGTGGGCGCGAACGCATATCCGCCGCCAGGCATCATGATGTCCAGTGTCTTCTTGCAGTCTGCCACGGTCTGTTCAACGGTTCCGGTTGCCACAGGGCCTGCTGTGGAGATGCAGCCGTGAAAGGCCAGGCGGCCACCGAATGTTTTCTTGAGGTATTCGGGTTCCATGTTTTTGGCTTCGGGCTGGAGTGTGTCCACTACGTTAATCCCGATCTCGAAAAAGTCTTCAAAGGCCCAGCTGCTGGAGCCGCAGGAATGAATCATGACCGGGACATCAAAGCTCTTTGCCAGATCAGCGAACTTCTTATGAATAGGCCGGATGGCGCTCCGGTAGAGATCCAGGCTGATGATCGGGGCGATCTGGGTGCCCAGGTCTTCTCCGATCCAGAGAAAGTCAATGCCGCCGTCTGCGGCTTCCAGGGTGCGCCGGGCGATCTCCATCTGAATCGCAACACGACGGTCTGTGAGAAGCTTGCCTGCCGGGTCTTCGGTAATCAGGTCTACCAGGGTCTGCTCGGTGCCCCGGATCATTCCGTTTTTGTTGATTACGTCCGCATATCCGGCTCCGCCGGTATAGACTCCGAATTCGTTGAATTTTTTGCAGGTCGTTTTTACAGATTCGTAATCAAAGTCATCCGGTGACGGCATGGGCCATTTTTCAACATCCTCAACCGTGGCTTCTTTGAGCGGAAAATCGCAGTAGTCCCAGTACCCGCCGGTATCGTGTTCCACCCATCTGCTGCGGATTCCCCACATATCGCACCGAATTCCGCGTTCGGGAATGTCCGGATGAATGTCAGGCCCTTTATACGGAGGCTGGCAGGACCGGAAGTCAACGCCCAGGGCCTGAAGCAGTCCTTCCCTGTCATCCGCGGCCAGACCGTAATGCTCTTTGAGTCTGCTGTCAATGCCCTGATTGCACAGATAGTTGATCGGAACCCGGTCTGGCTGTTCCCTGGCAAAGGTTGTACGTACGCGCTCTTTGGATGTCATTTTTTCTCTCCCTTGGTAAGGTAGTTTGTTACCTGTTGACTGAAATAAGGTGACCGGTCAACCGATGTGTTCGGTTCGGGCAAGTCTTTTTCTATCTCTTTGAGGCGTTTATCTTTCAGCTCCTTTACAGACGACTCTAATCGGCTTATTCGACTGCTGTTATCTGCTGTGGACAGGCAGACAAACCCCATGGCAAAAACACCGGCAAGTGCCAATGCGCCAGGCACCACATGATCAAGCTCTTGTTCCAGCAGGGTTCCGATAAAATAAACACACCCGATAACGCCGATAACCAGACACAGTGTGCCGTAAATTCTGAGAAAATTGTATTTTGCATCTGCTGAAGATTTCATTTGCAATTATCGTACTCGCTTGGCGTTTTGTGTCAATAAAAAAGCATTGTTATGTCTTTCTGTTATCCAGCAGCTGCTCTCTGAATTTGCTGGGCGAGATACCCGCGAGCTGCTTAAACCGGCGGGAAAAGTAATAGACATCTTCGTACCCCACCTGCCGGCAGATGTCTGCCAGTTTGGCCTGTGACTCTTCCAGCAGTTTCTTTGCCTGTTCAATTCGCACCTGGGTCAGGTACTGGACCGGGCTGGTTCCGAACTCCTCGGTAAATGACGCGCAGAAATACGCAGGACTCAAATACGCCTGCGCAGCCATTTCTTCCAGGGTAATGTCTGCGGAATAGTTGTGTTCAATGTAATTCCGGGCGCTGCTCAGCATGCCCCGTCTGCGGATCTGTCCCGGACTCAGGTGACTTCGCCGGTTTCCTTCGCAGGCCCGGTATATTTCGATGAACAGCTCAATGCACAGGGCTTCGAGCATCCGGGTGCTGCCCGGCATATGAAAGTAGTCTTCGTTGAGCAGTCGGGTGATCAGGCTGCGGAATATCCGGGGATTGGCGTTTCGAATCCAGACCGGGAAGTTCCATGGAAGAACCGCACTGCGGCCGGCCCGATCTTCAAAGGAGATATTCAGGAAAACAAACCGGATTTTCTGGCTGCCGGATGTGTATTCCTTGTGAGCTGTGCCTGGCTTGAGTACAAAGAGTTCCCCGCCGTTCAAATTGTATTTGCGGCGGTTAATCACGATCTGTCCGCTTCCGGAGAGCGCATAGCTGATCTCATAGAAATCATGCGTATGACTTCTTGCAATACGGGCCTCTTCGTCTTCATCGTGAAAAGCCTTGATAAAGACCGGGCGCATCCGGTCAAAAATCTTCTCAAAATCCATTGTTTCCATGTCATATCATTTTACTGTTTTTTATTTAAATTCAAAATAAAATCTATTAAAACCGGAAATATGTGCATGGACATTCCTGGAAAACCGCATAGACTTTATCCGATATCAAATGCAATCCGTTTCGGTTTCGCTATCGTAATCGCAATCGATATCGAAACTGCAGTTGGGATAAAATTCACTTTCAGGAGGTTTTCAATGTCAGAAAGAATCAAATGGGGCATTATCGGCCCGGGAAATATTGCAAAGAAGTTTGCAGCAGGTCTTGCGGATTCAAAGACAGGTGTGCTTCAGGCTGCGGCAGGAAGAGATGAAGGCCGCGCACAGGCATTCGCGTATGAACATGGCGCGCCGTCTGCTTACGGTTCTCTGGACGAACTCTTTGCAGATGAGGCGGTCCAGGCGGTTTATATCGCCACGCCACATCCGGCTCACACTGCAGCAGCGATGCAGGCTGCAGAAGCCGGTAAACATATTCTTTGTGAAAAGCCTGTTGGGCTGAACTATTATGAAGCCATGACTCAGGCTGACACAGCTGCCCTTCATGGTGTCTTTTACATGGAAGCCTTCATGTACCGTTGCCATCCCCAGACCATCAAGCTGGTTGAACTCCTCATGGAAAAGGCCATTGGAGAGGTTCGCATGATTCAGGCCTCGTTTGGTTTTGCTGCAAGAGTCAATCCGGAGTCGCGCCTTTTCAGTCGTGACCTTGGGGGCGGCGGCATTCTGGATGTGGGGTGCTATCCGGTTTCCATGGCACGGATGGCTGCAGGTGTTGCGCTCGGAACTGATATTGCAGAGCCGGTCAGCGTCAAGGCTTCGGGCTGTCTGGGAGAGACCGGAGTGGATGAGCAGGCAGCTGCAGTGCTTGCGTTTCCCGGTGACATTATTGCCGAGGTATCCACGGCAGTACGGGTCGGGCTGGAGAACACGGTTCGTATTTTCGGGACAGAGGGAAGCATTACTGT
>CAZGEP010000192.1:0-7646 GCA_964524955.1 uncultured Planctomycetota bacterium
GTTTCCATGAAAAGTCTGTCGTCCATAATATTTCTCTCCTGAAAGTAGCGTAAATAAATGCCTGCAGGAGAGTTGTCGTCAACTTAACCGGATAACTTTAGTAAATATGGCGTTGTAATACTAAGCAGAGTCTAATACAATAATTTCATGGATAAAACCAGTCTGTCGTTATCATCATACGCACCAAAAAATGTGTTTTCCGGCCCTCCGAACAAATCAATCCCTGCCGAAAACTTTACATGGTCGGAATACTGGTAATCGTACCCCAGACTAATGTAATTTCCTTCCGTGTTGAAATTATATACAAAACATAATTCTCCCGAAAGTTTGTAGTTTACATCGTGTTTAAGACGGAACAGCAGCGAATTCCTGTAGATCCGATTGATATAAATGCGGTAGTCTTCGTCTTTAATTATCTCGCGCGCATATTCCATAGACACTCTGAAATCGTGCGTTCCAATCAAATCGTTGAAGGAATATTCCATACCTCCAATCATGCTGATGTAATCCTTGTCTCCTATGCCCACGTCATGCCCGGTATCTTTCATATCAAAAAACGCGCTTTCAAAATGCAGGCCCAGCATGCCTGCGTATCCGGAAACATCAACGCCCAGCACCTGTTCTTCGGGATAGATGTAATTAACAATAATGTCCGACCGGCCATTGTAAACATCCATATTCACGGGAACGCCTTCGAACACAGGCGTGTGCTCATAACCCCGGAAATATGACAGCGCAAAATCCCATCCCCTGATACTGGCCGAATACCGGGCACCTATCTGGTAACTGTCCAAATCGAGAGGAGGCTTGAACGACTTATTGATTTTTCCGTAATGCAAATCCAGAGTCGGCGGTCCTGCTGCGGGAAACGCAGGGTTTGGAATTGATTTGGGATTGTATATAAAAAACCGTTCACCGATATCAGGCAGCCGCGTCGGCATGAATGTAGCAATATATACAAGATCCAGCATGTGAAGACCGGAGGAAAGAGAGAGCTTCACGCTGGGTATGCCTCGCCGTTGTGCGTCGAACGGATCGACCACATTCCACGGAGAGAGGTTGTCCGTAGGATTGTACATCACACCACTTCCCCATGAGAAATTTTGCATGCCGGCCCGCAAAACCATGTCCGTGAGAAAAAAACCACAGTTCTTGGGACGATACTCAAAATATCCTTCTCTGAGCACGAGTTCTTCCCGGACTTCGGATGCCCAGTGCCGTATCGAACCTTCGATGCCGACAAGTATCAATTGACCTTTTACCGGAATCGACAGCTCAAACAGTCCCCTCACTTCTTTCAGATTATCCGTATCCGAATTCGGATGCCTGTTTGCATACGCAAAATCACTTACAGTAATGGTTGATTCAAGGTCTATTCTGCGTTTTGCCTGATCCAGAGCAAAAATATCCTCTGTCTCGGCATACCCGGAAAAGTCTTCCGTGCTGTCTCTTTCTACGTTTTCTGCTATACCGCTTACAGAACCATTGGGATCCTTCTTATGAATCTCTGCCTCTTTTAACACGACATCGTAAGATTTTCGCGATCCGCGCCGGCGTTGCTGTTTTGTTTCACCCCCATAGATATCCTTTCGGGAACAAGTTTTATCTGGGATTTTTTTTTCCTTGTCACGGGCCCCGGGCCGGTACGCATCATCCGCCTCAGGCTCAGGCACAGACAGTTCGGATTCAATCAGCCCCGGTGTATGTGCTTCCTGCTTTTTCTGGGTAATGTCCGGGACTGATTTGCCTTCTTCCCGCTCCGGTGCTGCGCCATGTCCATCCTGCGTTGTAACCCTTACGTCTCCGCCTGCCGAAATATTAACAAGCCCGATCTGTCTGACCGGAGGCGATGACGTGTGCGGGTGGTCACGATCTGATTTGGCCTGATGGGTATCATCTTTCTGTGTCTTGACGTTAATCTCATTGGCCTTTTGAGAAGCAGCAACGAGATCAATTTCCGTATCTTCTGCTTTTTTCGAACATACGCATGGCAAATCAGGGGTAAGCGATGCATCAAAACGACCTGCAAAGGGATATCGATCCCGAAATGGACCAAATACAAGAAAAACAGCAATCACAGAGAGAATAAAAACCGCTGCCGCGCTTACACGCGTTTTGTTCAAAACAATGCTTTTCGGTTCAGAAATCTCAGCAGTTCGAGGAATTTCCGTACCATCCGGAATAACAACAGTAAAATTATCAATTGTGTCAGGCCCGGGTAATTTGTTATCCTTGTTGGGTCCGGTAGATTTTTTATCAGCATCCGTACCTGATTGGAATACGCCAGTTCCCGCTGATTCTTTTTGTGCCTGCACACGAATACGCGCACCGCAGCAGCGGCAATGAAAAAATCCGTTCCGGTCCTGGGGAGCCCCGACCCAATACCCTTTTGCGCAATCCGGACAGAAAACATGTACCTTGTAAGGATTTTCCATGACAAACCATATCCGACATAGTAAAAATTAAACAAATCACCGAACCGAGAATAAAAATGTCCTTGTGAAATACTTATCATCCGGATCCCTGGTATTTATGTGTATGAGTTTGAATTCTATTACTGTTTTAATGCCTTTATTATTGGTCATTGTCATCGTGATATAGCGTGTTTTGCCGCAGTCCGGAAATCTTTTCATGTTTTTCGCTTCGAGTCTTTTCAGATAATCTCCGTCCTCGTCAAAAAACTCGATCCTGCTCGCAAGGTAATTGTCAGAGCGGATCCATAAATTGCGATGATGGTATCCCTGTTCAGCCTTCTCTTTTTTCGAAACAGGATACGCGCGTATAAGATGGTGCGTAACACCATTGATCTTTTCATCCCTGATATACACGTACCGGTTACGCTCGGGTGATACTTTTTCACGTTTAAGATCCTTGTAGCTGAATTCAGTACCTATGTAACTTGCCGACATATTTGCACCGGACAGCCGTTTGATCTTTTTAATCGCTGAAAAATAAAACCAGATGTCGTCATCCCTGTCCGCTCTTTCAATCATCAAAAGCGACGTATTACGGATCGTCGGCGGGTCAAGAAATATCATAAGGTATTTTTCCAAATCGTTCCCGTCGGTCTTGGAAAGCCGCTTCAAGTGACGGGTCTGCGTATTGCCCCGTTTGTCGATCAGCTTCATCACAACATCGGATCTGAAATTCTTTGTTGTCATCTGGCGATAATTTTGTTTCATTATCTCGTATCCTTTTTTTTCAGCCTCGTTCATTCCCTTCGGTTTTTCGTTCTTTTCCGAATAGGCATGATACCCCAGCAAGGGAATTATTATCAGCAGCAAAGCGATTTTCAGCGATTTCATTATACACTCCTTTCCTTGAGAGAAGGGATCGCCTGTGAATGATATTCCACGGCTTCGGAAGCGATATCCTTCACCATTGATTTTGTACAGACTCCTTTGAGAAGGAGCGGAGTAATAAAAAGATCTCCCAGCAGCGCCACACCGATGGTAAAGCAATTGAGGATACCCATGTGACTTATGGATTTGAAGGTGGCAAATCCCATGACTCCAAAACCTGTCATCAGTACCACAGAGGTTTGAACCATCGGCAGACCAACTTCCAGATGTGTCTGGTGTACCGATTTCTCGTGAGTGCAACCTGATACTCTTTTTTTGCGATAACGCAACACATAATGAATCGTATCATCCACTGCTATGCCCAGGCCGAGCGAAAAGACCACAACGGTTCCGACCCGAAGCGGTATGCCGGTCAGTCCCATAAAACTTAAAGTCATAATCACGGGAAATATATTGGGAATCAGTGTTATGAGACCGCCAAGAAATGATTTCAATACAACAATCATTATCAATGAAACAAACAAAAATGCCCAGCAGATGGAGCGGGAAAGGTCGTTTACCAGTCTGTCCATTGCCGCATGCAGCAGATAGGATTCGGATGTAACCCGTACTTCGATATCATTTGAGGAAAAAAGTTCATCGCCCATTCGCTCTACTCTTTTCTTGAGTGCGAGATACGGTTTTGCACCCAAATCGTAAACCCGGGATACGATGCGGGTCCAGGTTCGGTCTTTGGAGAGCAGCCCCTCAAATTCCTTCCTGCCTTCCGAGGAAAAAGAATAGAAAAGTATGAACTGTTCCGCTGCTTCACGGGAATTCGGAACAGTATAATATTGTTTCTGCCCTCCCTGTGCTGACTGGTTCATAAATTTGAGATAATCGACAAAACTCCATGTCTCAATGGTTTCAGTCTGTTCACTTATAAAGGTACACAGGCTGTCAATCTTTTTCATTATCAGCGGGTCTGTTAATGTGTGTCCTTCTTTTGTTTGGATACTCACTTCAAATCCGATGAAACCGGCAAGATTTTCCATAATACGTATATTCTTTTTAGTAGGACTGTCTTCTGACAGTTCGCTTACCGCCCGACTTTCCACCTCCAGTTTACTGATCCCCCAAACACCCACAGATAAACATACACACAAAATCAGAACGATCTTAACCGGAGAAGCTGTTGCTGAAAATGCCGATCTGCAGAGCAGCGGGAACAGCAGTTGTTTCTCATGCGCTCCCGGTGCATCACGGCGCCAATGCGCTACGGTTTGTACAAAACTCAAGAGAATCGTTAACGTTACAAGAGACACTCCATACGTCATTAGTATTGAGATGGCCATATGTAGACCAAAGCGGGATATCGTGCTTATCTTGGCCGCATAAAGTGAAAAAAAACCCGCTGCAGTAGTCAGGCTTGTCATCAGACATGCAAATCCCTGGCGCCTGACCATATCCGCGGCCGCCTTTCTGCTCAATTCCGGGTCAATACCTTTTTTGCGAAACTGGTAGAATCCCGTTATCATGTACACGGCATCCGAGGTCCCCACCACCAGAACCATGGTAATGATAAACGAACCGATAATATCGATTTCTCCGCCACAAACCTGGATAAGCCCCAGCGAACATACTGAAGACAACAACAGTGTGACGAGTGCCAGACAGACATCACGGATGGATCTGAAGAAAACATAAAACATTATTCCAATCGCGATAATCGCAAGTCCGTTAAAAACCAGGCGATCCCAATTGAGTATCTGATAATAATCCCGCTCCACTGCATTGGTCCCGGTGATATAGGCTGTGTATCCGCTGGGCAACCCGGACCGGACCGTATGTTCGATCCTGTGGATAAGTTCTCGTCTGTCACCCACTGTCATTCGGCGTACCAGTGGATACTCTGTTTCTGCCAACCGGTTTGCCGCCAACACCTGTTCCGTTATGTTTGAACTCTTCATCTGTTTAATCAGGTGTTCTATTTCACGCCGGGGAAGATTCAGTACATTGTTCAACCGGTCTTCATAAAGCAGCAACTGACGTGCAGTAAAAACTCTCTGATCGGCACTGTTTTTTCTGACTTGACTGAGAATCAGTTCAATCTCGGGTGCAGCAGAAGCCCCCACAACATTTTCTGTTTGTACGACAATAGCGGTATACTTTCCATCCCGTGAGATTAACCTGCCCTGAAAAAGAGGGTAGTCCATGGCCTTCTCACGCAAATATTGCTCTTCTTCGCTGTTTTGCGGTATTTCCTTGAGAAATTCAACAACATCGAGATCTTCTCCCCTGCCCTGAATATAGCGAATATTGGCAATACTTTTAACCGAGTCCACATACCGGAGTTTTTCCAGTTTATGTGTAATCCCGGATACTGCGGTAAGTAATTCGGGGCTAAAGATGTCATCCCCCGTAATCGCGACCGCGGTCATGTCGTTGATATTCTCGAATTCTTCTGCAAATCTTTCGGAAAATCCAATCTCGGAATCCCCGGAAAGATACAGGGTCTCAAAAGAAAGATTCTCACGCAGTTTCGATGCCCGCCATCCAAGGAACAGTACCATTAGTGTAAGAATTACTGATACTGTTCGTCTCCAGCGAACTATAAATTTTCCGATTCTTTCCATGCGAATTCACGCCCTCTCCATGACCGATCTCTGCGCATTAACCCCGGTTTCAAGTTCACGCAACAATCTTAACATAATTATTTACCCGACTTTGCTCAGTGTGAACCGAACTTGGCCGCCCTGCTCTCTTTGAGCGCGTTCATACGCTGATACAGGTGCCTTTCGTTTATTCCAAGACTGCTGCACAGTTCCGCGATTGAATTCTTCAATTCATCCCGGGATAGAATAGAGGTGGCCATATCCTGCCGCGCCTTTTGTCTGTCGATGGCGCCAAAGCGAAGCTTGGCCGAGGTCTCGGCGGTATCCAGGTGAATACCGTGGATATTCTTGAACATGTATTCGGCCGCCGCGTGAATATGGCAGTCAGCATGAGTCGGCATGGGCGTCCACAGACCGTTCGCTGTCAACTGCTCCTTGATTTTTCCTTCCTCGTACGGCTCGAACAGAAAGAAACCAATGAACTCGGGTGCAAAATGTTCGTCCAGGCGGTCCGGGGGCAGAAAAAACTCATCGTAAAACCGCTGCCGGTCCGGAGAATCCTCAAGCAGACTGTCAATGATTTTCCTGACGCTGAAATAGAGTTCCCGATACAAACGGGCAATATCCGCAAACGAGTTCCACTGGAGATTCGCTTCGTTCATCTGGATAAACAGGTCATTGCTTCCCTTGTAGTAGTTGCGGTACATCTGGAACGGAGACCGACCGTGTACAAAGAAAGGAATCTTCAGCTCATGGCAAAGTTTGATAGCAAGAAAATAACCGGTAAATCCACAGGCCACACACGGATCACCAAGTATTTTTACCGCCGCCCTGTACAGGCTCCGGTGAACTCCCCAGTCCGGTTTGTAATAAAAATGATCCAGACCGATCCTCTCAACAATCCTGTCAATATTCTCCCGTGCCTTCCCGGTCAGGAATCCGTTCTCAAAGGTAAACGACTTGATCTTCAGCCCGTATTCAGTCTTCATCTTCCACGCAACATAGGAGCTGTCCTTTCCACCGCTCAATCCAACAAGCGCATCGTAATCGTACTGTCCGGCATATTTCTCAAGTTTCTGCCGAAGCATGTTCTTTTTACCATTATTAAACGGAAAGGTCGGATGTTTATCCAGATGACGACAGTAATTGCAGACGCCTTCATTATCAAGCCTGACATTGAGTTTTCCTTCGGGCATCAAACATTTTTCACATGTTGCCATGGTAACCTCCGTATTAAACAGCAGTAAATACTTTTTCCGAACAATCTTCTTTTACAGTTTCAGGTATGTTGGGGGCATTGTAGTAGTTCTTCGGCGAGTAATCGCTTCGGAGTGACGGAAGAAGCTGCGACTCCTGTTTCCCGTAATCAAAGGTGTTCTCATGCTCTATCTGTTCGTCAATGTATTTGCGCATCATTTTCATGCATCTTCCCATGATAATGGATCTTCCGAGCATGGGACGCAGGTGATACTGAGGCGCCTTTCTGCGCTTCCACAGATTTTTGACCGAACAGGTCTTCTCATACAGTTCGTGGTAAGATCTGTACCACTGGCGTTTATCCATGCGCGTGGTTTTGAGGTTCATATACTGCAGCGTGTAAAAACCGTAATCAAAGGTAGACAGGCTGCCATTCTCCTTGGATTCAAAGAAGAGCGGTGTTCCCGGAACCGGTGTCAGCGGAACGAATATCGGATAGCAGATATTCATGCGGTTGATGAAATCGGATATTCTATGGAAATCATCCTTTTCA
>CAZGEP010000193.1:0-7626 GCA_964524955.1 uncultured Planctomycetota bacterium
CGTACCAATGACTGAAAACAAACGAATTGCTGTCTTTCTGGGTTGTATTTTTCTGGTGCTGATGTATTTCAGTTTTATAAATAAACATTTTAGTACGAAAAAGACAGTGGAAAATTCCTTCAGCGAACAGACCCGGCCGCTTGCCAAATCAGACAAAGGAGAGACGGATACAGAGACGGGTACAAAAAAGGGGAAGGAGTCCATCCATGAAACGGAGCAGCCCCCGGTTAAACAGGCTTCCACCCCTGATGTAAAAACACCCGACAACACCGAATTGGCTTCGGATAAAAATCCTGAAAAAACGGACACCACTGCTGGAGATCCTGAGACGGCTGAAAAAACAACACCTCCTGTAATCACGGATGACGGAGAGGAAGAAGAAATAACGGTTGAGACCGAGGAGTTTTCTGCCGTACTCAGCACGCGCGGCGGTTTGCTCAAGCGGTTGCGCCTGAGGAATTACTTCCGGACAACGGAAAAAAAAGAAACATTTCTACTGATCAAAGATGTGGAAAAGGCCGCGGATTCATTTACATTGCGCGCCCCCTTTCTCAAGGTACGGGACCAATACAACTATACTGTGACGGAAAATCGTACTGCAGACGCTCACACCGTTACGTTTACACGAAATTACGCTACGATTGCCATTACAAAAACGTATGTCTTCCCGGCCAAGGGCTTTAAATTTAAGTTTGACGTAACCGTAGCAAACAACGGTGCCCAGACCATTGAAGATGAACTCTCACTGGTGGTCGTCAGCGCTATCTGTCCAAGCACAGAGAAGTCAGACAGCGGTCGTTCATATTACAACAGACAGGCCGTGGCCGGATTCCGGAAAAGCAATGGGGAATTTTACACGGACCGGACCAGTGTTTCCAAGATTACAAGCAAAGAACCGTATGTGTTCAGCGATAACGGAATTCTCTGGGGTGCGGTTCGAAATAAATATTTTGCAGTTATCGGGGTGCCGACTGCACCGGAATATATCCTTGTATCGCGAAAGATTACTGAAAAACCCAATGCCGACAGTAAGGAAAATCTGCCGGCTGTCCGGGAATTCAACAACATGGAATTCAAACTCATGCAGGCGTCCATTGATCCGGGTGCATCCTGGAGTGAATCTCTAAGCGTCTTTGCCGGCCCGACCAGCATGAAACTGCTCAAGTCCGAAGAAAACGCGAAAATGAGTTTTATCGAGGTTATGGACTGGGGACGGTTCGGTTTCCTGATCAAGGCCCTGATCTGGCTCATGGCTGCCATTTACTATGTGGTTCGGTCTTATGGAATTGCAATCATTATCCTGACCTGTCTGGTTCGGTTGCTCATGTATCCGCTGACACACAAGATGCTGGTTTCCCAGCACAAGATGAAAGCGGTTCAGCCCAAGATAAAGATGCTTAAGGAGCAGTACAAGAATGACCGTCAGAAACAGGGCCAGGCACAGATGAAATTGTTCAAGGAAGAGGGCATCAATCCCCTGGGCGGCTGTTTTCCCATGCTGCTGCAGTTGCCGATATTTATCGCCCTCTTCTGGACCTTTAATATGGCGTTTGAGATTCGGCACCAGTCTTTTCTGTGGATTGCGGATCTGTCGCTGCCGGACAGTCTTTTTACTTTTTCCGCAAATCTTCCGATCGTGGGCAATCAGTTCAATCTGCTGCCCGTGCTTTTTGTGGCCATCAATATCATTCAGATGCGCATGACACCCTCTGCGGGTGGGGATCCGGCCATGGAGCAGCAGCAGAAAATCATGCAGACCGTCTTTCCGCTGGTGTTCTTTTTTATCTTTTACAGCATGCCTGCTGCACTGGTTATGTATTTCGTGGTCAGCGGTCTCTGGACGCTTACGGAGCATCGGTTTATCCGCAAACGTCTGGAAGGTAAAGAGGCTGCTGCTGTTCAGGTCCAATCTCCGGGTTCGGGCAACTACCGGAAATAGCCACGGCTTTTTTATGATGTGAAAATGGATGACAACTCAACATCACCTCAGGATAAACATCCGACAGGTGAAGACCATGTGCCGTTGAAGGACGATACCCATCCGCTGAATTTCTGTAAGAAGTCAAAGAAAAAACCAGAGAGAATCGGCCGCTATACCATTATCCGTGAACTCGGACGCGGTTCCATGGGCAGGGTCTATCTGGCTCGGGATCCGGGTCTGGACAGAGATGTGGCCATCAAGACCATGATTGCCGGCGAGGATGCGAGTGAACATGCGATTGAACGATTTGCGCTGGAAGCGCGCAGTTACGGAAAACTGCAGCATCCGGATATTGTGGGAGTCCATGAGATCAGCCGGGAGGGCGCTGTATACTATATGGTCATGGACTACATCCGCGGCCGGACGTTGCGCGAACTCATGTTTGAAAAACGGCTTCCCTTTAATCGTTCCGCCGAAATTATCCGCGGAGTTGCTTTTGCACTGGATTTTGTGCATGAAATAGGGATTGTGCACAGAGACATCAAACCCGGAAACATTATTGTCAGGGATGACGGCAGTATCTGTCTGATGGACTTCGGGCTTGCCAGAAACCTTCAATCCGACTCCTCTTTGACCCAGACCGGTCAGATTGTAGGCACACCGTTGTATCTGAGCCCGGAGCAGGCGGAAGGGGAAAAAGACCGGATTGATGTTCGGAGTGATATCTACTCCCTGGGGGCAGTCTTTTATGAAATGCTGACCGAAAATCCTCCGGTAGAAGGAGATAGTTTGCTCCGGATTATTCACATGGTTCTGGAAGAAGAGCCACCATCTCCTACAAGCATTGATCCTTCCATCCCCAGAGACCTGGAAATCATCTGTCGAAAAGCCATGTTCAAGGAACCGGAAAACAGGTATCAGACTGCCGGTAAACTGGCGGATGATCTAACCCGGTTCCTTGAGCATAAGCTCATCGCGGCCCGTCCGCCGACCGTTTTCTACTGGCTGTCCAAGGCGGTTACCCGAAACCGAAAGACACTCATCGTATCCCTTGTGCTGCTTCTCCTTTCCGGTTTGGGCATTCTCTATCAGCGGTGGTCGGCCCGTCAGGACAAGGACCGCATTGTAGAGGAAAAAGACCGTATTGTAGAGGAGAAGCAAAAAGCTGAAGCCAGAACTCATCAGATCCTTGAGAAAATCCGTAAAGAGGAAAAACGTGAATGGATTGCCATATACCAGGAGAATTTCAATCAGCGAAAACAACTCTCCGAGGAATGGAAGACTGGTACAGCAGGCAGGATTCGTAATCAGGCCCTGTATATCGACGGCAGTACGGGGGGGACCATTGTCTGGCTGGACAAACCGATTATCGGCGAAGAATGGAAATTCGAATATGACGGCTGGGCTGCCCCAGAAGCCAGTGATCTGAATGATATTGGATTGTATGTCAAGGCGGACAAAAAGAAACCGGACTGGGAAAGTGGTTTTGAAATTCAGTTCGGCGGCAAAAAGAATGTGCAGTCCGGAGTCTTTCACCAGGGCAGGGAAATTGTTCTGATAAAACAACCGCAAACCATCAAGGCCGGACACAAGTATCATTTTGAGATCGCCTACCGCAACGGAGAGCTCTCCTACACGGCTGTGGACCTGACCGAAGAGAAGATGGTGATTGATCTGAAAAAGAAAGCCCCGGATATCAATATTCCCGAAGATAACCAGCGTCAGGGATTCTGGACCTGGGGATCGCGGATCTACATTGACAATATCGTTATCAGCAAGCCGGGAAGTCCGGAAAAGAAAGATACACTGGTTGTGGCTGAGGAACTCTGGGAGGATTTTGGAGCCGAGACATCTGTAAAGTACCTGATTAATCATATTGAGGAAGAGACCCGGTATGAAAAGAAACGGGAGTATTATCTCAAAGCATTGAAGATCACCTACAATTCCAGCCAAACAGAGCAGAATAAACTGCGTCTGGTTCTAAGCAATTATTACCTGAAGATCTTCGGGTTGAAGGTCCCGTCGGAAGTCATGGACGGCGAATTCTTCGAAATATTCATCCAGTTCTTTCTGACCAATGCACCGGCTGGAAAAAAAGAACTTGGCGTGTATCCCCTTATCCAGCAGGATACGGAAGTTAAAAAATATATGATGCGCCTGAAAGCAGAAAAAAGGGGCAGAGGCCGCCCGACGAAGAAACCGCTCAAGAAATAAAAGTAAACCAACTCTTATCCTTTTGTTTCCGCGGAGGCGGATCAATCGCATGCCGATGGCGACTTGGTTGTCCTGTAAATTTTGTCTAACTATAAATCTTACGTAGTCGTTTTAACTGGTAACCAGCAAGACAATACCGGTAATTGCTGCAATGGCTGCCAGGGCTGCCAGTGTGATCTTGATCCAGCTCCACGGCCGCTCTCCCTGAACTTCAGCGGTTCGGGCATTCACCAGAACGCGGTAGATCTTTTCCTTGAACCGGTAGGTGCTGATCCAGACCGGCAGCAGAACGTGTTTAAAGGTGATGCTGCTGTATTCTGTGCGTATTCCGCTGATCCGTTGTTTGTCCCCGCCGATATCCCTGCGGATGCTCTCCCGGATCTTTGGTGTCATCTTGCCTTTGGCATCTGTGAATCCATCTTCCAGGTCAACGGCATAACTCTCCACACGGAATCCGGAAAGATATCCCCTGGAATAGGGGGTGAGATTTTCCAGGTCCCAGGGTTCCAGTTCTTCGGCATACTTGCGGGCAGGGATGTGCTGGCCAGGACCAGAATATCGTCAAATCCATTGGCAACGCTTCCGGATGCGGGATACCACCGGATTTTTCGGACGCGGCGGGTTTTCCGCTGCGTCTTTCCGTTGACGGTTGTTGTATAGGTCTCTGTGGTCCAGTAGTATTTTCCGCGCATGCCCGTGTATTCGGTAAAAGTCCTGCAGTCATACGTCCAGTAGGGGATATATATTCCCGATATTTTGCCAAGCCGGGCGTATTTCTTGAGGTTGCTGGGCGCAAACCAGCGCTTCTTTACCCAGTCCCTAAAGGATGCGACTGCCTGTTCCGTCTTTACTTTGAACGGAAGAAGGGACTTGGGCTTGAGGGCTTTTGTTGATTTTTCCTGAGCAACAATGGGCGTACCGCAGTAGGGGCAGTCGCTGGATGTGATATTCGAGTCAAAGGTGACCTGCGCACCGCAGGAACCGCAATCTACGGTAAGCCGGTCTTCCATTTCCACATCATCTGCTCCTTCATCCAGAGAGAGGTGTTCATGGAAATCCAGCTCCTCGACTTTTCCATCGCCAGCCTCCACATCCACTTCCTTGTCGCAGTAGGGGCATTTAAGGTTATCGGTACCGGGTTCAAACTCCACTGAGGCACCGCAGCCCGGACAGGAAAACGAGTTCTCTTTCATGGTCTATTCCTTTGTTGTAGATTACGCCAAATCCGTACGACAACTCCAGAAATCTCTGCCGGTTGGATGGTCTGTGTCGTTCCATTCACTGGCCAGACGGGTCAGTTTCTTACGCATCACAATTACGGTTTCCGTTACGCTGTTTTCTTTGGCAAGGTTGTCTTTTTCCCAGGGATCGTTCCGCAAATCAAAGAGCTGGGTCTCTCCGCAGTCATATTCAATGAGTTTGAGTTCGCCGGTGCTGACTCCGCGGATCGAGTCTGCGTATGCCAGGTAGAGATCATCCCGGATGGATGTCTGGGGACGGTCCAGACACGGAACCAGGCTTTCGCCTTCCACGCTTTCGGGAACGTTTATACCTGTAATCTCGCAGAGTGTGGGGAAGATGTCTATCAGATAGCAGAGGGTTTGGCAGTCCTGGCCTGCCGGTATTCCAGGGCCCTTCATAATGAGTGGTACACGCACGCTGTGTTCGTAGACGTTCTGCTTGCCCATGAGTCCGTGCTGGCCCAGTGCCAGGCCGTTATCGCCGGCAAAGACGATAATGGTGTTATCCGCAACACCGGCAGCCTCGAACTTCTGTACAAGCATGCCGAATGCGTTATCAATATGGGATATCATGGCATAGTACTCAGCGATGTGCTGTTTGATTTCATCCGGGTTGCGTGGAAAAGCAGCAAGTACTTCATCCCGAATGCGCAGCGCACCTGTATCAATCGGATGTTCAGTCAGGAAGTTGTCCGGCAGGGGAATTTCTTCAGGATTGTACATCTCAAGGTATTTCTCGGGCATGGTGCGAGGATCATGGGGGGCCATGAGAGATACATACATGAAGAAGGGCCGGTCCTGGTCCTGGTCGTCGAGAAAGACAGCTGCCGCGTCTGTAAAGAGATCCGTGGAGTGTTTGCCGGCTTCAATATGGTCACAGTAACGGTAGACAAGGTGCTTTCCGGCCTTTGGAGCAGGAATATACGGGCGTTTCATATCGTAGCGGCCGCTGGGATCAAATCGGTAGGCAGGAACATTCCAGTGATCTTCCATACCGCCGAAGAAAATTTCATCCCCGCTGGAAAAGCTGCGCGCAAAGGAATCTCGGCCATTGTGCCACTTGCCGGTTCCAAAAGTCTCGTATCCCTGTGAACGGAAGAGTTCGCCCATGGTTGTGTGTTCGGGACGGATGGACTGGCCTTCTCCTTCAATATGAAAGAGACTTCTGCCGGTGTGGAGCATGGCTCTGCTGGGCATGCAGACAGCGCCGCAGGTGCCGCCCGGGATATGCGCGCGGGAGAAAACCGTACCCTGTTTTGCCAGGCGGTCCAGGTTTGGAGTTTTTATCTCCGGGGTTCCCAGTGCCCCGAGCGCGTCAAAGCGTTGATCATCAGTAAAGAAAAATAGAATGTTGGGTCTGTCAGTCATCGTCAGCCTCGTTTCAGGATTTGTTTTGAAATAGAGTGAGCAGGGGATGGATGGTTTTCGCCTGATCCAGATTCCGAATGGTTTCAATCATTTCTTCTGCCTGGTCCGGAGTGCGCAGGCCGGAAAACGCCGCGCAGTCCATGAACTTCGGAATGATATCATCGAATGTCTGCGTACCCGGAGGAAAGGTGTCTGCCGGGTACTGGCCGCGGAAGAGCGTGCGACCGTCTTTGGTATGCACAATCACGCCCTGGGCTTTGCCGTGATTCTTTCCATACCCTTCGGGAATATTCTCCATGAAGGTGATGTCCGCAGGTGCTTTTGCATACCCCACGGATTGAGCCAGCTCAACCACTTCCTGATCAGCGCGGATCGATTCATTGGTGTAGTCTTTCAGACGAGCCGGGCCTCGAAGAAGGGCGTGTGCCACAGCCCAGGCAACACTGAACTGAACATTGACCTGCGGGTTGTCGCCCAGATGAAAGGGGTTGCCGACCAGTCCGCCCGGTCCGCAGTTAAAGATCTCCACGTTTTCAATCTCTTCGGGTTTCAGGTTTTCCTCATCACGCAGCTTCCGTGCTGCATCCTGGGCATGGTGGCATGCGCCGCAACTGGGGTAGCGTTTGATGGATACCCGTTCTACAGCCAGTGCATCCGGGTCTGTGCGAAAGACTTCCGGATCCGGTACCGTTCCGTTCATATAGACCTTAAAATAGCCGGCTTCACCTTCAAGAGCATTTTCCGGACCGGTGATATTGCTTGCCGCAAGCGATGCTGCCCACAGGGCCGAACGCACGCTGAAGGCCGGCTGGAGGCGTTTGGTCAGCGTCTGATCCAGCAGTGCCTGGCGATTCCCGGAACACTGTGCGTAATTGATGCCCA
>CAZGEP010000194.1:0-7563 GCA_964524955.1 uncultured Planctomycetota bacterium
CTCAGAGGAATTAAACTCCAGTCCCCACAAACTCTGGGACGTTAACAAAATTTTACAATGCAGACCCCAAAAGCCTTGACTACAAATCCGCAACCAACCGCGAAAAGGCACGAACCACCATCAATACCTGGGTAGAAAAGAAGACGGCAAATAAAATCAGAGACTTTATTCAAAAAGACGTACTGACCGGGGACACACGCCTGGTACTGACCAATGCCGTTTATTTCAAGGGAAACTGGGCCGCGCAATTCAATGAGAAAATGACCGTTGAACAGGACTTTTATCCGCAGCCGGAGAACGCGGTAAAAGTGCCCATGATGCATCAAAAGACCAGATTCGGTTTCAAACAGGCTGACGATATAAAAATTCTGGAAGTTCCATATCATGGAAATCGGTTGTCCATGATTGTTCTTCTGCCCGAAAAAAAAGACGGTCTTAAGAAACTGGAACAATCCATGACTCCGGACAAACTCAGACAATGGATCCGGGGATTATTCAAGAAAGAGATCGATGTCTGGTTTCCGAAATTTGAACTGACGGCCAAATTCAGCCTGAAAACGGTATTAAAATCGCTGGGAATGACGGATGCCTTTGCTCCTGGAAAAGCGGATTTTTCCGCCATGGCCAATGGAAAAGACATTTTTCTCTCCACCGTACTCCATAAAGCCTATGTCAAGGTAAATGAAAAAGGAACCGAGGCTGCGGCGGCAACCGGCGGCGTAATCGGAATCACAAGTATTCCGGAAAAACCTCTGAAATTCCGGGCCGACCATCCTTTTATTTTTTTAATCCGGGATAATCAAACGAAAAGTATTCTGTTTATGGGACGAATAACAAATCCGAAAGAATAACAAACCATGGAATGGAGATTAAATATGTTGCGTAAAAATATCTTTCTGGTAAGTGCTGCTGTTCTCGGTCTTATGATAGGTACCGTAGTATTCACACAGGATGTTTCCGTGGACAGCTTGCGGCAAAAGGCGAACAAGCAGCGGAACAGCGGCAACTACAAAGACGCACTGAATTTGTACCAAAAGATACTGGACAATACGAATGCAACCGGACCGGTGGAGGATGATCTCTACCATGCCGTCAACTGCCTGAAACGGCTGCGAAAGTCCAAAGAAATTGACGCGACGATCCGCAAGGCAATGGCAACTCATCGTGCCAACTGGCGTGTACTGGACAAAGCTGCGTATATCCTCTGCCACATAGTGCCTCATTACGGATATATCATTGCCGGAGAGTTTGAGCGCGGCCAGCACAGAGGCGGCGGAACCTATGCGGTTTGCCAGGAACACGACCGCGCCTGGGCGCTGCAGTTGACCCACAAGGCAGTTCAGGCCGCATCCGGAGAGAAAGACAAAACCCGGCTGGGCAATTTCTATCTCAGCTGTGCAGACAGAGTCATGTTCATGCGCAACGGCCACCAGTCCTGGAAGCTCCAGACAAAGACGGATATCAACGAATTACCGGACGTGCACAAAGGGTATTACTACGGCTACAACTCCGCATCCGGAGCACCGGTGGACGAAAAAGGAAATCCGGTGTACTACACCATTCCCGAAACCCTGGAGAAAGCGGAAAACGACGGACAGCGCTGGCGCTGGTTTCTGGTACAAGCCATGGAAAGCGATTCAGCGAAGAAAAATACATGCCTGTCCCGATTTGCGGATTTCCTCATGAATCAGTTCGGTGTTCAAACCCTGTCCTCCTATTCCGGTCTTTTCCGGCGAAGCCCCGCTGACACCAAAGACAGCAGGGACAGCGTATTTTCTCTCCGAACCCTGAAAGACACCGAAACCATTACCAAACTTGCCTCCGGGGTCAAACGCTTCGAACTGCCGGATGAATTCAATTTTATCCGAATATACAAAGAAATTGCAGACGATTCAAAAACCGGGTACGGTGGTCAGTCGCTGGATAAACTGGCCGGCATTTTTGAAAACCGAATGCAGTTTCCCAAAGCCGTGGGCTACTGGAAACGGGTGATCAAGGAACACGGACCGGGACATCTCAATTACCGCAAAAAAAGACTGGCGCAGATCACGGACAACTGGGGCACCTTTGAAGGAACCATGGCCCAGCCCGCCGGCAAAGGAGCACAAGTTGGATTTCGTTTCCGCAACGGAAACCACGTGACCTTTACTGCCCACCGCCTGAAAATCGACAGCCTGCTGGAATCCGTAAAAAAATATGTCAAATCCAAACCCAAGCGCCTGGACTGGAACAAGCTGAATCTCGGCAATATCGGCTACCGAATCGTGAGAGAAAACGAATCCCGGTTTATTGACAAGCAAGTCGCATCCTGGAACCTGGATCTCGAACCAAGGCCGAATCACTATGACCGAAACATTACGGTCACCACACCGCTCCAGAAGGCAGGCGCGTACCTGCTGAAAGCCGAAATGAAGGACGGCAACACCAGCCGCATCATTGTCTGGTTGAACAACACCGCGATTGTTCAGAAACGAATGAGCCAGAAAGCCTGGTTCTATATCGCGGATTCCCGCTCCGGAGCGCCGCTGGAAAAAGTCAATGTGGAATTCTTCGGTTATGACCAGGATTGGATTCGCGGATCCAGATCCTATCAGATAAAGACCAGTCAGTTTGCTGAATTATCAGACAAAAACGGGCAGATCATCCTGAGCGCCAAAGAATTTTCCCGGGATTACAGATGGCTGATCATTGCCAGAGGCAACAACCGACTGGCCTATCATGGATTCTCCAATATCTGGTACAGCACGTATTATGATTCTCAGTATAACCAGAACAAAACCTATATCATTACCGACCGTCCGGTTTACCGGCCGGATCACACGGTCAAGTTCAAGGCGTGGATTCGCAAGGCCCGGTATGACATGAAAAATACATCGGTCTTTGCAAACAAAAACTTCCGTATTCGCATACACAACCCCAAGAGAGAAAAAGTATTTGAAAAGAATTTCAAAACCGATGAATGGAGCGGACTGGCGGGAGAATACACACTGCCCAAAGACGCGGCCCTGGGGATTTACCGAATCACGATTGTAAACTACGGCAGCTCAACATTCCGCGTGGAGGAATACAAAAAGCCGGAATTTAAAGTAACCGTGGAAGCTCCGGAAAAGCCCGTAAAACTCGGAGAGAAATTCAACGCAACCATTCAGGCCAAATATTATTTCGGTGCGCCCGTTACCAAGGGCAAGGTGAAATACACTGTCAGCCGCAACAGTCACAGCGCGCACTGGTACGCACCCATGCCCTGGGACTGGTTCTACGGCAGCGGGTACTGGTGGTTTACCTATGAATACGCGTGGTATCCGGGCTGGCACAAGTGGGGTTTCTGCCGTCCCAGAGGATGGTGGTGGGGCTCCAGACACAACCCGCCGGAAGTCGTCATGAAAAACGAAGTGAACGTCGGACCGGACGGCAAGGTGGAGATTGAGATCGACACCGCCCTGGCCAAAGAGATCCACGGAGACCAGGATCACCAGTACAGCATTACGGCCGAAGTTACGGATGAGTCGCGGCGCACCATTGTGGGCAGCGGCAGCGTGATCGCAGCACGCAACCCGTTCCAGGTGCATGTCTGGGTCGACAGCGGATATTATCGTGTGGGTGACACAATACAGGCCACGGTTTCAGCGAGAACCGTTTCCGGAAATGAAGTCACCACAGACGGCAAGCTGAAACTCTTCAGGATTTCGTACAAGAAAGACGGTACACCGGTGGAAACCAGTGTACGTTCCTGGAAGATACAGACCGGCACCGGCCGTGAGAATTCTCAGAAACTCAAGGCCTCTGAGCCCGGGCAGTATAGGCTCTCCTGCACACTCACGGATTCTGAAAAACACACCCAGGAAGGCGGATACATCTTCTGCGTCCGCGGTCAGGGATTTGACGGTTCTGAGTTCCGGTTCAATGACCTGGAGCTGATTCCGGACAAAAAACAATACACACCCGGAGAGTCCGCACAACTCATGATTAACACCAACCGTGCTCAGAGCACAGTGATCCTGTTCAAACGACCGTCGAACGGTATTTACCTGAAACCTGAAATTCTATCGCTCAAAGGAAAGAGTACGGTCCAGGCGCTCTCCGTCAGTAAGAAAGACATGCCTAACATCTTTGTCGAAGCCCTGACCATCAGCAATGGCAGGGTTCACACCCAGGTCAAAGAGATCATTATCCCGCCTGAGAAGCGGGTACTCACGGTAGAAGCATCCCCGTCCAAGACAAAGTACAAACCAGGTGAGAAGGCCAGTGTACGAATCAAACTGACAGACAGCGAAGGAAAAGCCTTTCATGGAACTACGGTGGTCAGTGTATACGACAAATCCGTGGAATACATTTCCGGCGGATCCAACGTCAGCGACATCAAGACATTCTTCTGGAAATGGCGGAGAAGACACTATCCAAGAACCGAGTCCAATCTCCAGCGGTATTTTGGCAACATCCTTAAAAAGACTGAGATTGGAATGAGTTATATTGGAAGATTCGGATACCTGGTTGGTGACATGCCCCAGACGGAAGGTGGAATGAGTGATTCCGTTGACTTCAAATCCAGCAAACGTGATTCCGGTAAGCTGCGAAAGAAAGGCATGAGGCGTCGTGAAGATACCTTTGGTGCTGTTGCAGATAAAGCATCTGCTGCACCGGCCATACCCATGGCCTCTACTGAAAAAGAACTAAACGACGCCAACGCCCCGGCAAAACCGGGCAAACCCTCTGACGGCATGACTGAGCCGACGGTACGCAAGAACTTTGCAGACACCGCTTTCTGGGCTGGATCCGTAACCACGGACAAGGATGGTTTCGCGAACATCTCCTTTGACATGCCCGAAAACCTGACTGGCTGGAAGTTACGGGTCTGGGCCATGGGTCATGGAACAAAAGTCGGCCAGACCACGGAAGAAGTGGTTACTGCCAAAAACCTGATGCTCCGGCTTCAGGCGCCCCGGTTCTTTGTTGAAAAAGACGAAGTGGTTCTCTCTGCCAACATCCACAATTACCTGGATTCGGAAAAGAAAGTCACCGCCCGGCTTGAACTTGACGGCAAAAGCCTGGAACTCATGGGAAACCCTGATCAAACCCTGACCATCAAAGCCAACGGCGAACAGCGTGTGGACTGGCGTGTAAAAGCCGCTGCCGAAGGCACTGCCGTGATCCTTATGAAGGCGCTGACCGATGAAGAGTCTGATGCCATGGAAAAATCCTTTACCGTCTATGTGCACGGTATGGAAAAAATGATACCCGTCAGCACAGTCATCCGTCCGGAACAGGAAAAGACAACCTTTACCATTGACGTTCCCAAAGAACGTCGTATCAACGAATCGCGTCTTGAAATACGGTACTCCCCCACCCTGGCCGGCGCCATGGTAGACGCACTTCCCTACCTTGCCGAATATCCCTACGGGTGCACAGAACAGACCCTGAACCGGTTTCTGCCCACGGTCATCACCTACAATGTGCTCAACAAAATGGGCCTGGACCTCAAAGCCATCCGGGACAAACGTACCAACCTCAACGCCCAGGAAATCGGCGATGCCAAAAAACGGGCAGATCAGTGGAAGAAGAACCGGACCCGAACCCATGACATCAATGAGAATCTCGTTGACTACAATCCTGTTTTTGATGAAAAAGAAGTCCAGCGCATGGTCAAGACCGGTGTTCGGCGCCTGACTGCCATGCAGCTCTCTGACGGCGGGTGGGGCTGGTTCTCCGGGTATTACGAACATTCCACTGCTCACACAACCGCCACAGTCGTACACGGCCTGCAAGTAGCCCGACAGAATGACGTGGCCATTGTACCCGGTGTGCTCGAACGCGGAGTCAGCTGGCTCAAGCGCTACCAGAACAAACAGGTACGGTTGCTCAAAAATGCATTGCAGGAAAAAAAACCATATAAAGACAGCGCATCCAACACAGACGCCTTTGTCTACATGGTGCTGGTGGACGCGGATGTATCCAATAAAGACATGCTCACATATCTGTATCGCGACCGTAACCACCTGTCCGTCTATGCCAAAGCCATGTTCGGCATTGCCCTTCACAAGCAGAAGAAACAGGAAAAGCTTGAGATGATTATGCAGAACATTGAGCAGTACCTTGAACAGGATGACGAAAACCAGACCGCGTGGCTTAACCTGCCCAACAACGGTTACTGGTGGTACTGGTACGGCAGCGAATACGAAGCCCACGCCTACTACCTCAAACTGCTCTCTCACCTGGAGCCCAAGGGCAAAAAGGCATCGCGGCTGGTCAAGTACCTGCTCAACAACCGCAAACACTCGACCTACTGGAACTCAACCCGGGACACGGCCCTGTGCATCGAAGCCATGGCCGACTATCTCAAGGCCAGCGATGAAATGGCACCGGACCTTACCCTGGAGATCTATGTGGACGGCAGGAAGCACAAAGAAGCAACTGTAAATAAAGAGAACCTCTTTACCTATGACAACAAGCTGGTTCTACTTGGCGATGCAGTCGAGACCGGCAAACATACCGTTGAGATCCGCAAGAAAGGCAAGGGACCGCTCTACATCAACTCCTACCTCTCTTACTTCTCACTGGAAGACTTCATTACCAAAGCCGGCCTGGAAGTCAAAGTCCAGCGCAAATACTACAGACTGATTGAAGCTGACAAGAAAATCAAGGTGGCCGGATCCCGCGGTCAGGCCGTAGATCAGCGGGTGGAAAAATACAAACGCCAGGAGCTGAGCAATCTGGCTACACTCAAAAGCGGCGACCTGGTAGAGATTGAACTGGAGATTGAGAGTAAAAACGACTATGAATACATTGTCTTTGAAGACATGAAGGCTGCCGGATTTGAACCCGTGGATGTCCGAAGCGGTTACAAGCGGAACGGACTCGGAGCCTACATGGAATTTCGGGACAACCGGGTCTGCATGTTTGTCCAGCGCCTGGCACGCGGCAGGCACAGCATCTCCTACAGAGTCCGCGCCGAGATCCCGGGCCAGTTCAGCGCCCTGCCCACCCGGGCCTATGCCATGTACGCCCCTGAGATCAAGGGCAATTCAGACGAAATCAAGCTCAGGATCAAAGACGCTGATCATATGAAAAAGACCACAAACAAGAAAGCAAGCAAGAAGTAAGCAGAAGACAGCACATTCACATAACACCTCTCATAAGGAGACCGGCAGACGTTGCCCTGCCGGTCTCTTTTTTAAAAACAGTAAAGAGTTACGAGTGAAGAAAAATGAGATCCGCAGAGAATGGATTTAAATTAAAATAACTGACTAACGATTTTGGTTCACGTTCGGCTAAGCCATGCTTATGATCCGCCTCAGATGGAATTGACAGGATAAACAAAAACTGAACCGCAAAAAGGCGCAAGAAGCGCAAAGCAAATTGCGTAAAGGATAACCATCATTTATCTCGCGGCACGCGAAAAAGAATTAGCATAATATCGGCTCTTTCATAAAATATGTGTATGATAAAATGCAATTCACGGATGTGCTTATTATCGGCAACAAGGTCCGTTTACGGGTGAGATTCAAGTCAGGTTAACCGAAGTTTGACAAAATGCCCGGAAAAAGGGCTTTTTCTGCCCTTTTTTCG
>CAZGEP010000195.1:0-7545 GCA_964524955.1 uncultured Planctomycetota bacterium
TAAAATCGTTATCGTCGTTGAGATCAGCCCTGGCAAACACCGGTTCATCGATATAGATTTCCCCAAAGGGCTTTTGTAAGTAACTTGTGGTGCAGGAGGTTGTAAAAGTGCCTATCCTGAAATGCAAGGGTAAAACGGTATTTTGATCTGTATTCTCGACATTTCCCATGTTTTTAATGCCCTGATTCTTTTACTTGAAATAGGAATAGCTGACGCCGGCATTCGTTTGCCGACATCAGCTTGCTGAATATCATTGTTTCTCAATGATTACAGCTTCAGATTTTTTATATCGTCCACTACAGCGGCTTTCTTTAAGAGCCTCTCTACCTTAGCTACTGACGATATATGCATAACATCATCTTCAAGCGCATTATCAATAAAACCAAAACGGCTTTTCAGCAACAGCAGCAATGCTTCCTTCTTGCCTTCGAGAACTCCCTGCTCAATGCCCTGCTCAATGCCTCTTTTCTCATATACAGTAATCATTTTCTTTACCTCCTTGAATTCTTCCTGCTCGTCGATCATTTGATCGTATTCTTTCTGCTCCCGGCTGTTTAACTGCATGTATGCTTCTACAAACTCCATCAGCAGATACCGCCTTGCCGGATTAATCTTCTTTGATCCGGCAATCAGCCTGCAGAACTCGCTCTTGGTCTGCACCATCTGCCTGTGGTCGTATCCCATCTTTGCCATCAGTGCATAAGCCAAAGGATTCTTCGAACGCAAATATTTTCTATAATCAAGATCCTTCAGCTTTATCTGGCGATACTTAAAATTGACATAAACTTCCTGGCGAAAACCTACTTTGAACGTATCCGGAACCGGCTTTCTCCATTTCGCGTCATCAGCAAAAATCGCGACCGGTATGATTGGTTTTCCATATCGAAGGTACAGCTGTGAGTAATACTCATACATCCGCCGGGCAAAATCCATGTCTTTGGTCGCCTGGAACTCAGTATGAACAAGAATAAATTCTTCTCCACCGCCTTTAAGTCCGGCTCTGACCACCAGATCCATCTGCTTGCGCTTGCCGCCGGAGGCATCTGTGAAATACTCCTTCTCCAGAAAAGTGATCCGGCGAAAGTTAATCGCCTTGGCCGCATCCGGCAGAAACAGCTCCATGAATTCTTTGAAGAAATTCTTTATCAAATTTTTGAATATCTGGTCGTGATCGATTGCTCTTGCCATTGCCGGATTCCCGTCGGTTTTTCTGTTCATGTGTATTCTACCCTCATTCTGGTAAAAATCAAGTGCTGAAATACTGCCTGAGTCTCTATTTTTCTGCGGATATCCAAGAAGTGTCAGGTTTGCCTGTCCAGGCATGAAACCGCTTTTCTCAGGTCTTTCTTTACAATCCGTGTATAGATCTGAGTGGTGGATAAATGGGCGTGGCCGAGAAACGCCTGTACGTATCGGATATCCACATCACGCCTGAGCAGATGCGTTGCAATGGAGTGGCGCAGGGCGTGAGGGGTCAGGCGTTTGCTCAGCTTGAATCTGTTGTTGAATTTGTAAAAGAAAGACTGAAGATCATTGTCATTGAGCCGCTCACCCCGTTTGTTTACAAAGAGCGCCGGATCCGAGCCTGAGTATTTTGACCTCTCCGTAAGTACATATGTCTTTACCGCCTTTAGCGCGATTCGGGCAACAGGGAGCAGCCGGTCCTTCTTACCCTTTCCCTCACGGATAAAGAGCGTCCGTTCATTCATATCCAGATCATAGAGATCAAGGTTAAGCAGCTCCTGCCTGCGAATACCGGTTGAGTAGAAGAGTTCCGTCATTGCCCGAAGCCGGACATATCGCGGTTCATTCATCATTCCCAGCACCTGAGCAATCTCTTTTTCTGTGAATATATCCCTGGGAAGGGAAGAAACATGCCTGGGGAGTTCCAGATACGGCACCAGCAGAAGCAGATTTCTGCTGCCCAGGTACTCAAGGAAGTCATTGACTGTACTGAGTCGTGTGCGCTGTGTATTTACGCTGCCCAGCTTTGCGCCAATAACAACCTGATAATCATCCACCTCTTTCTGATGAATATCCGAACAGGTCCTTATCTTACTGATCCGCAGAAAATCCTCTACGATCGAGCGCCTTCTGCGGATGGTCTTCTCAGACAGGCCTCTGGAGGTCAGGGTTTTCAGCCAGTCTTCGGTATAAACCCGTATGGATTTACGGCTCATACGTCCATATCCTCTCTGGGATGGTGCGCGTCCACGATCCGTTTCAAGTCGGTGATATCCACTCGCGTGTATTTCTGGGTGGTGGAGAGGGATTCATGGCCGAGCAGCTCCTGTATGGCTCGGATATTGGCATTGTTCTGAAGCAGATGCGTTGCGCAGGTATGGCGGAAGGAATGCGTGGTCACATGCACCCGAAGCCCGGCCTTGTGAGTGTATTTACGAATCATATCCGGGATAAAGTTTTTGTGAAGCGGATTGGAGCGGCTGTTTATAAAGAGCGCGTCGGTGTTATTTTCTCCAAGCAGGATCTTTCTCTTCTTTCGCATGTAGTTTTCCAGGTAGTACATGGCGGACTGAGTCAGGGGCACCACGCGGTCTTTTCCGCCCTTGCCCTTTCGGATGGTTATCTCCCGATCCTCCAGGTTTACATTCTGCACGGTAAGGCTTCTGAGTTCCTGGCGGCGAATGCCGGTGGCATAGAGCAGCTCAAGGATGGCTCTGTCACGGTATCCTGCCGCAGTAGTGCGGTCCGGCGCATTGAGCAGCTTCTTGACCTGACGTTTGGTCATCACGCCTCTGGGAAGTTTCTTCGGCAGCTTGGGAAGCTCCAGATCCCGCGCGGGATCACTGAGAATGATATTTACCTTTGCCATGTACCGGAAGAATACCTTGACTACTTTAAGCAGGTTGAACTGATATTCCAGTGAAAGGGATTTCTTTTTGAGCGGTTTGTACTCATGGTAGAGATACCGCTGATAGTCAAAGACATGCTCCCGTTTGATGTCTGTAATATCCACTACCCCCCTTTGCTTAAGAAAGGCTGTAAAAGGCACCAGGCTCCGTTTGTAATTGTACAGGGTTCCCTGGCTGTAGCCTTTGGAAGAGAGGTATGCTTCAAATCGTTCGATATGTTCATCCATTGTTTTCAAGTTCCTTTCTGTTCTGAGTGACGAAGCAGCGAAGCGATACGTAAGGACTGTCTGTATCATCCGTTTACAGTCTGTCAGGCGTTCGGACGCGCATTGACGATCTGACGCAGTTCTTCGGGTGTTGTCAGGCCTTCGATATGCCACTGGTAGTTGGCCGGAGTAATGATCAGTTTGTAGCGGCATCGCCTGCCCTGGCTGCCGCTGATACGCTGGACATATTCCATGGACTCCAGTTCGTTCAATGCCCGGCGGGTGCGTGATTCACTCCAGTGATTGCACTGCCTGAGCTCTCCCCGCGTAAAGCACTCATCAGTAAAGCGGTCAAAGATCAGGTACAAAAGATCCTGCGCGTTCTTGGATACATGGCTGAGTGAGGCCTTGAGCACTCGGCCGGAGAGCCTGTAGGCAATGTCGTAATCCTCCAGCGTGGCCTGTATGTACGGCTCTGCCTGACGGGTGGTGGATATATCCCGCTGATACTGATACAAAAGCGCTACCATGGCAATTAAATGCAGAAACCGGTCATGGTCTCTTCGGGTTCGGAGCCATTCCGCGGGAAAGGTGATCAGATCCGCATACGGGATATCCACTTTCAGGGGCTGAAGAAGCCGCTGCGCGTTTCTGTGGGTTCGGATAATGGCCTGTTTTTTGGTGTTTCTCTGCCAGTTTCTGCGTGTGAATTTCATTTTCTGAGCCCGGTGAATGCGACGGGTCTGATCTTCGGATTCATCGAGAAAGACTTCAAAGCAGCGGGAGGCGTTTTCTGCGTTTACGGTATCCCTTGTGGTCGATTCCCATACTGCGCACGGACCGTTTAAGGTAATGGTCTCGGTTCGGGGCCTGCCGCTGGCCGGGTCTCTTGCCACAACGGCCAGAGAAAGCTTGTTCCTGGACTGAAGCGTACGGATGGAGTAATCCGCGTCCTCCATCCCGTTCCGTTCATCAATAATCACGAGTTTGTGTTTGAGCCGGTTTCTGTCCATGTAGTACAGAGACTGGGAGGTGATCCGCGAGAAGAATTCAATAGATTCCGGAGGCATGAGCTCTGTGATCCGGTCCATCAGAGAGGTCTTTCCGCTGGCAGACGCGGAGCGGATAATAACTGAATGCGGGGTATCGGTAATGCGGCTGGAGGCCGAAAGATAACAGAGCTGCTTGGCCATGGCCTCTCCCACCTGACCGCAGGCATCCAGGTCTGTTACAATCCGCTCCAGGATATCCGCTCTTTTAAGAAAGGCCACTGCCTCTTTTCGCTCCTGCTCTGTCATTTCATAGGGAGGCGCGTTTTCCGGTTCTGCGGATTCCTGATCGCGAATCTCTTCGAGTTTACCGCACATCTGAAGCAGGTCGGCTCCAACGCGTGCGGGCTCAATGTCAAATGCTGTGCTTACGGACTCGGCAAAGTTTTTTCTGCTTCTGGCAATAAAGAGATCCAGTTTATCAGTGTGCCGGCCTCCTTCGATTTCAACGGTAATCACGGCTTTGAGCGAATCCCTGGATTTGAGGTTCATCCCCCGGAGTGTATACAGGCGGTCTTCATAGCGGAACTGTATCTGATTGTCTTTTCTGCTGATCAGCCCGTAGCCGCTTTCTGCACCCTGCTTTTTGAATTCTCTCTGTTTGAGTGCTGTTTGTATGGTTTCTGGAGTAATCGGCGTTGGCATCTTTATCAAGCTGGTACTGCTTGCACAGGATTCAAGCTGGCGGATATAAGAAGAATCCGTACAGATTACGTGATGTGTGCTCAGGTGGCTGAGGTATTCATCAGGCAGCGGATTTAAGCCAAAGGTGCAGATCACATTTCTGCAGTCAGACTGGATCAGCTGAAGCGCGCCTGCACAATGTCCGGAACAAGGATGATTTCTTCATACGCGCTCAGGGCTTTGTGGTTCCAGAGCAAGCGGTGCGTGGTGTCGGTAAAGTGACAGGCCTCTTCATTCACGCTGATTATGGCTGCGTCATTTCCGTTGTCATCTCTTATCGGGAATGTCAGCGCATTTTGGAGGGTCTTCAGGTCAAGGCCTTCGAATGCCTCATCGGCAAAGGAGAACTCCGGGCTCAGGTATCCGATGGCATACTCCTTCCACACGGATCTGTCAGTAATGCCGAATCGGATCAGCCGTTCCTGCGCATGGCGGCTGTTTGTGAGTTCTGTTTGAAGGATTCGAACAAGCTGCGGTATGATTTTCTGCATGATATTCCCCTTGTTTGAAATGAGGTGACAGGGTTTCAATGTGGGTCGAGTTTCCACGGCTCTGGATTTTTTTCAATGACTGTTTGCTGTGTGTGTAAAATTCTCTGTGGTGTTTTTTCTTTTGATGTAAGTGGCGATATTCAGGTCTGTAGATTTTCTGTATGATATTTCTGGGAGAGTGAATCCTCTTCAGTGGCCTGTTTAAGCGGGACTGCGGGTTGGGGGCTTCAGGCGAGACTGCGTCCGCACTGGTTGCAGAAGGCTCTGCCGTGATGCGTGAATGCGGTCTGCGGGGAATTGTGATTTTTTATCAGTTCCATTACGCGAAGGGATTCCCTGCTGTGTCGGGCTGTTTTAGTTTCAGAGGGCTTTGATTTATCAATGACCAGTGATGACAGGTAGTGATCAATCTGAGGGCCTTGCTGTTGGAAACCGTTTTGAAGGGACTGGGCAGTGGCGTGCGTGAAGGTGTCCGGGCGCACCTGTTTGAGCGCGCTGACCAAAGAAACGCCCCGCAGGTAATAGGCGATCAGAAAGGCGGCCAGGATGCCGGGACCGTGCTGGCGTCCGGGCAGGCAGAAGTCGGGAAGGAGCGATACGGTCTTTCCCTGAAACACACACAAGAGACGCGCCACTTTTATGGTGTGGCACATTGGATCATTGGGAAGCAGGGACTGGCGCTCGTAGTACCCGTGGCGAAGAAGAGCGTGGCGTTTTCTACAGAAGGGGCATTTCAGATCAGCAGGCTGAATGGCTGTTTCAGGATTGCTTTTGTACTCTGCAACGGAACAGGATATTCGGATAATTCTCTGCATTGCAGGGTTGATTATCCGTCGTGGATTGGGTTTTGTCAATTGTTTTTTTGGTGAATCCAATCAAGAGATTTATAATTTACTATTCGATAAAAGTATGATAACCATGAATTATCTCTTAAACTCAAACTTACGATATTCTGACCAGATAGATTTGCCAGATGCATTACACGCTCGAATTCTCCACCTGCAAACCCCCTTACCGCCGTGATTATATGCTGCATATACATTGTCTGTCTTTATAACCACAATTTCTATACTTCCGATAACCCCTTTATCCCCACTTTCCAATTGTTGAATTTCCAGTTCATATGTAATTGGATAATTCCCTGATGAGGATTGCCACCTGAAATCAATGTACCGTGGGTAATAATCTATAATTTTAGTGCATTCTGGTTTGATTATCCTTGGCATAGTAGGAACTCCGTCTGAGGAATATTCCCCCTTATATGGATCAACTATCAAAGACGTCTTTCTTGTTTTTGAACTAAAGTATATATCAAAAGGATAAATCATATTTGTCGCAATATTTTTAAAATGCAAATACCCATAACGCCAAGTATACAAAGTATCACCTTCTGAGGTATGATCATCCTTTCGGATAGGGGTTCCAAGAATATTTTGGACCTCTTTTTCAGACATTCCAATCTTAATTCTTCTCCACTTCTCATATGGCGGTTGCTTTACGACTGGGTGTGTGTTGAGCAGAAACCCTATAAAATGTATCATTTTGTACATTATGCGTACATCCTGACTGTAGAAACAATATAATAATTGCAATTATTATCATAATTGCAATTATTATCTTCGCATCCATAATTCACCTTTTTTTAATTGTCTTCTGCTGAATATTTGCAAACGTGAGTTCTAACCGTCAGTCTTGGCTGCTGCCTAAAGGGAACCCCGACGCTTACAAGCTCACATTTCCCTGATGTGCATTTCTCGGGATCCGTCTTACATTTAAAACATATCGTTCTAAATTGAGCCTTCCATCCACCCTTTCTACCTCTGATATACCACCAGAGAAAAGTACGTTTAACAAAACCATCTGGACAATTTTCTGATGATGTTCTTAATGCCTTCTCTTCTTTTATGCACTCTGGACTATCTTCAGTTGGACTTTCTGAGACCTCGTTTTCTTCAGATGTTTCATTGTCATCCGATTCACTATTATCTTTTCCGCCATCTTCAATCTTTTCTTTTGTATACCCAATCAAATCAGGTTTGCGAATTGGATTTACTCTTACACATGATAATTTAAGGCTAAATGCCGTTATCTTTTTGCAAACCTGATTTGTTTGGGTATAAAATAGCATGAACGCTGTACTGCGTATTATGGAGACAATAAAACTTCTCATCCGTATCATCAAAGTCATTATCATCATTCAAATCAGCCCTCGAAAACACAGGTTGTGCTTCGCATCCAGCTT
>CAZGEP010000196.1:0-7412 GCA_964524955.1 uncultured Planctomycetota bacterium
TTAGAATCCATAAACATCTGATATAAAGACAGTAAAAAGCAAATTCCTATGCAGTCAAGATAACAGGAAATCAGGTAGGCAGTGCGTTTATCAATGCTATTCATTATACCGCACCTCCTAAGTTCATTTTTATGCATTTGTAAAATGCGGATCTTGCTCTCATCAGGGCCATCCGAACTGCGGATCCTTTCATATCAACGATATCCGAAATATCATTAATGCTCCTGCTTTTTTCAAAACGTAACCGGATTAATTCAAACAAAGGACTCTTTAATTTATCCATACACTGCTGGAGGATTTGATATATCTCTGGTGAATCCAAGGCAGAACTATGGTATGAATCCTGTTTTTTTTGTGTCAGATATTCCGTTATTCTACTGCTCCGGACACGAGCATCGAGTTTCTTTTTTCGCATCTCCTGTCTGATTAGGTTTCTGGCAATACCGAACAGCCAACTCCGGAAGGGCTTTGTCCGATCATATCGATCCTGATGTTTTATGGCCTCCAGGAAGACATCCTGGGCAAGATCATCAACCAGATCAATCTGAGCGCCCAGTGATGCAACATACCCTCGCAAGGGCTGAAGGTGATCCCTGACCATAGATTCCAGTGGCATATTGTTTTGTTTATTTTTTTCCATTGTCATATTCACTCCTGTTAGCAATTGTAATTCAGTCCGTTTTTGTCACATATTTTTTTAGTTTTTTTTCAGAACACAATTTCATTATCTCATCAAATACAGATATTTCAATTACTTATAACTATTTTATGCTCCTCGAAAATTAGACGGGATTTACGGGGTAAAAGCGTATGGATTGCTTGGCGTACTGAAACGTGGGTCTGCTTTTCATTGCGTCATCTGCGTCTCTTGCGTTTATAACGGAATATTCGTTTTCAATAAACAATCCCCACGCTTTACTTTTTTCTACTTTCACCTGCGGTACTTTGCACTGCTGCCGTGGACAATCGAATGTATTAACCAAATCCCCGATCGCTCCGCTGTCTGGGCACAACGTCGCTGGTACTTACGTACCAGTTGAGCAGGCGTGTTTCGAGCTGCTGTTGGATGGTTTGGGGCTCGGGTGTGTTGTAGAGGTTGACGGTTTCGTTGGGGTCGGAGGCGTATTCATAGAGTTCGGACTGCCCGTTCGGGCGAAAGATGAGTTTATGATCCTGTGTCCGGATCATGGTGGACCGGCACACGGATTCGGGCTGTTCCTGCTGCTGCAGTCCCTTGGGATAGTAGACATTGTCGCCGTCATTGGGTACGTCGTGCAGCCGGCCGGGCTCCATTTCCATGCACTGGCGTTCCTGCACATCGTATCCGCCCTCGCAGTATACTGCGCGGTCCGGATCGCCGGCGTTGCCTTCAAGCTGGGAACGCATGCTTCGGGCGAAGTGGTCATGACCGCATTCTACGCCTGCCACCTCCAGGGTGGTGGGCATAATGTCAAAGCACTCCATGGGTTCATGGACTACATGCCCCCGGGCTGCACCCGGTGCCCGGACAATCATGGGTACGCGTGTCATGCAGTCATCCATGGCATTGGGCCATTTTTCCACCAGGCCGTAATCCCCGGCCCATTCTCCGTGATCAGAGAAAAAGAAGATGGCGGTATTCTCTTCCTGTCCGGTTTCCCGGAGTGCCTGAAGAATCCGTCCGAGGGTTTCATCCACGCAGGTAATCATGCCCGCGTATACGGCCCGAAGCTTGCGGAAATATTTTTCATCCAGCTGATCGAGGTTCCGGTACTGCCGGATCAGCTGGTGAAAGTCAGGCATATTCTCCAGTTCCGCAGGTCGTACCGGTTCAAAGTCATCCGGGGAATACATGTCATACCATGGCTGGGGACAGGTAAAGGGCACATGGGGATTTCCCAGCGCCAGAAAGAGCATTAAGGGCGGATCGTCTTTTTTACGTGAATGGAGAAATCGGACACCCTCTTGCACACGGTGCCAGTCGGAGGCATGTCCTTTTTCCGGACCGTAGAGAAAGCTCCAGTAGCCGGGATCGTCTTTGGTAAATAAACTGCGGCCAATGCCTCCTGCACCGCCTCCTGTACTGTGAATTTTTGTGACCGAGCTTTGGATTGATTCAGCCGTGAGCATGTCATTCCTGCCAATCCAGTGAACATCATACCCGCTGTTTCTAAGATAGCGAAGGGTGTTGGGTTCATCGTCGGCCAAGGTATGCCAGAGGCTCCGGTGACCCCGCACGTGCGGATACCACCCGGTCATGAAACAGCAGCGCGAGGGCGTGCATACCGGATTCTCCACATGACACTGGTCAAAGCGGACTCCGTCTTCGGCCAGGCGGTCCATGTTCGGGGTTTGGACAACAGGATGGCCGTAGCATCCGAGAAAATCAGCCCGCAACTGATCGGGATTAAAGTAAATGATATTCATATTATTTTTTCTTAGGGGTTGGTCCTGATTTTTCTTCGGGTTGCAGCCTGTGGAAGGAACGGATGATGCCATACCATACTTCATGGGGCATGTAATAATTGGCCGTATAGCAGAAGTATACACCCTCGGACCATATCATGGCCATGGCCAGTTTTCCTGTGCTCCGCCATTTGATGATTACTTTCCGGCCTTTTTTTCCATCGATTTCCACTTCTTCTGAACTCTGCTGGTATTCTTCATACGCCCGAAGTTCTTTGACCATTTTGTTGAATTCTTTTTCCGGCATCAGCGGGGAAACACGGATATCCAGAACCGGAATGGGCAGCGCGGTCTCTTTCATCACGATCCGAATGGTTCGGCCGTCTTTTTCATCTTTTTTTTCCCGTGGCCAGCACAATGCAGTTATACGGACACCGGATTTCATAGTTGTATTTATGATTGGTATACAGCGTGGTAGTAGCCTTGAGCTCCTTTGACTTGTCAACATATTTAACAATATCATCGTCCTTGAGTTTTGTGGAAAAATGGGTATCTCCTTCTTTCGTATCTGTTCTATCATTAGCAGCAGATTCTGGTTGGGATTTCGCTTCCTCCCCGGGTTTGGAATCCCCGGAAGGCTCTGCTTCTGAACTTTTTACAGGTTCTTTTTTGTTCATGTCCGCCTTTTTCCATATTTTTTTGAAATCCAGTCAAAAAGAAATGCAGCGTAACAATGCTATTAACCATAACGATTGAAAGCTATTACCTGACGATTAAAACCGACGTAAGCGGAAGTCTGTTAGCAGCAGCGGATTTTCCGGCCCGGACGTGGATGTCCGACAGTGATTGTATTCCGGCTATCCGGTTAAGATTACGGGCAAGCGCCGTTGGAACCGGTCCCCCCTCTTATCTCAAGCGGGCTTAAAACGCGGTATTGCCTGAAGTAAATTCCGCCAGGATCCGCACCCCAGCCCCGGTGTGTTCGGCGCGCAGATCCAAATCCGCTCCCGGCGCATCAGAAGCAAGCCAGTCCAGACAGGCCCGGAGAATATCACCACCCGGACCGCGATTCAGAAACGCACCCGACCACTCTCCGGCAGCGGATGAAGCAAAAACCGCGGTTCTTCCCGCTCCGCAGCGCCACCAGGACAGCAGGGGATACGTTCCGGCACTGATGGCAGAAGCTCCCCCTTGCTTGAGCTTGCACCGGATGAACGCACCGGTTCGGTGCCTGCCCGGCACGCTTTCCGGCATGAACGGCGCTGCATGAAAATCAAGATCCGCCGGCGACCGGCGGATAAACATATCCGAAAAATTACGGGTCTTTTTCTGAAACTCCCGGTCCAGGTAGATAAGCCCGGCTTCGCGGATCACGGACGCCGTACCCAGCCCCATTTCCGGTATGGGCTGAAACTTGGCTGCATCCACATCCGAACCAATGCCGATAAATGAAAGACTGATCTTTTCTTTCTTCATCCGGCTGAATAAATCCGTATAGTTCTGCTCCCGGGTGTTTCCGTCGGAAATAATAATGATGTGGCGAAAGGGTTTGAGACTCTTTCCCAGAATGGTGGCAGCCCACTCCAGTCCAGGCCTGAGCCGCGTCCCCCCTCCCGGCCAAGGGACTTGAACTCCACGCTTGTCATCAGCTCAGCCCGTTTTTTGTGTTCAAAGAGCGGGGTTACTGACGAACTGAACCCAGCCATGGAAATCACATCTTCGGCATGGAGAAACTGAATAATCACGGGAAGAGATTTTCTGAGAATATCAATCTTGCGCGCGCCATCCACTTCTTTTGCCATGCTGCCCGATGTGTCAACCAGCACCGCCAGCTCAGTCAACCCGCCGGGATTCACCTCCACGGGCCTGGAATCCTGTTTCCGTCCGTTAACCGCTTTTCTGAGCGCGTCTCTGATATCGGTCCGGCCCGGGTCCGATGCTTTGCGCGCAAGATCCAGGTCTGCGAGACTGCTGATTTCAACCGCGTTACCACCAAAGAGAAATAAATCCGTTTGTGCGGATTCTTGCAGCAGGTTGAAAACGCTTTTCAGATGTTCGGATCGCAACTCTCCTTGCGTAACACTGTCCGAACAGTCATAGAGCAGGATATATTTTCCGCCTCCGGGCACAGATACCGAAAGGCTGAAAAACGAGAGCATCACCAGCAGAACAAAAAATGACCGTGAAATCAATCGGAGTTTTTTAAAGACTGCGGCAGACTGTATGAGCATGGGCACTATCCTGAAGAGTTTTCCAGACAAACCCGAAAAACGTAAACCATCTGAGTATCCTCCCGAACCCGGACTTCATGACCGGTCACCAAGCCCGGAATCCAGATAATTGTATCGTCGGAAGCCGCACACACAACCCCTTTTCCGGCCAGGATTGCCAGACCAGCCTCGCGCAGAATCGTACGCACACGCTTGCGTTTGCCATTCATGCCCAGCGGACGAATCATTTCATCCGGCTGTGCCGTGCGAAAAGAAATTCTTCTGCCAAGCCTTTGCCCATCAAAAGCAGCTTCCATTTTTCCCTTGAACTTCCGGAACATGTCAAGATCAAACCCCTTCCGCTCCCTTGACTCCGCCCAAACCCGGCCCCATCCAGTTATGTCCGCATACCCGGGCAGGACCATATCAACGGGCTCCGGCTCATCCACGGCGCAGGACGCGGTGCGCTGCGCAAAGAGCGTTCCGCCGGAACGGCGGAGAACAACCAACCGGCCGAGTTCAACACAATCGGAAGCATCCCCTGCCCGAATCAACCGCCGGGTCTCCAGCACTTTATCCCGCGAAAGTGTTACCTCGGCCCCGCTCAGATCAGCAACCGCCCGGTTGAGCAGCTTTTGAAGTTCCCGGGTGGACAGGCCCGTCATTTGTTCGCACGAAATACCCCAGCGGATCAGGACGCCGGAGGCGATCCGGCTGAGTGCGTCACTGCCCCCTGCCCGACATTCCCGGGAAGAATGCGCCAGAGCGGCAAACGCGGATGTCACATTCGGATTGAATTCCTGTTTCAGCAGGGGCAGCAACCGAGTCCGGATTCGATTCCGCGTGTAAGCCATATCCGCATTGGACGAATCATTGACATACGCGGCCTTTCCGGCATCAAGAGACTGCATGATTTCGTTTCTGGAAATTTCCAGGAGCGGCCGGATCAAGAGAATATCCGAGTCCGTTGCCAGCGACCGGCACGGCTCCATGGCTGCCAGTCCGTTGATTCCCGTACCCCGGATAATTCGAAAAAGTACGGTTTCTGCGAGATCATCCCGGGTATGACCGGTCGCCACTTTGCTGGCGCGTTGGGCTTCAGCCGTCCGGCGGAGAAAATCATACCGTGCGTTGCGCGCCTTTTCCTCAACCGAGGAACCGGGCACCTCATTGACATTCACCCGCTCCGTCACAATGGTCACACCGCATTCTGCACAAAAGTCTTTTACAAATGCCTCGTCTCTGTCTGACTCCTTACTGCGCAGACAGTGATTGAGATGTGCGGCAATGATTTCCAGATCATGCACCGCGATCTTTTTTAATTCCATCAGAACACGCAGAAGAAAAACCGAATCCGGTCCACCGGAAAGGGCCACAAGAACGCGGTCTCCGGGCACCAACAGTTCAGCACCCGGTCCGTTGATTACATTTTTCTGAATATTATCCATACGCTTTATTCTTTACTCATCACTGTTTTTATAATTTCTTCAAGCAATTCACACTGGCGCTCTCTGGAAAAAGTCCGCACTGCGTGCTCCCGGGCTTTTTGCCCCCAGACACTGCGTTCGTCCGGATCCCTGAGCAGGCGAACCGCTTCCCGCACAAAAGCATCTGTGTCTCCGGGTGTATACAGAATCCCGGATTTTCCGTGATGTACAATCTCGGGCGGACCGCCGGCATCCGTGGCAATTACAGGCAGGCCGCATGCCATGGCCTCCTTGAAAACGGTTCCGGCGATCTCTTTTTGAGAGGATAGCGCAAACACATCAAAGCACTGATAATATTCGGCCACGTCCGGGGTAAAAGGCCGGATCAAACCGGGTCCGGTCTGTTACATTCTGCGCAAGGTATTCCAGCTGGGTCAGCCAGGCATCAATGCGCAAAAACCGGAGCGTGTGAATCATATCCTTTTTATCCACCCCCGGTCCTTCATCCATTGTGCAAGCCTGGCCGCATTCAACTCCAGGCCACCCAGGCTGGTGGAACTGCTCAGAAATCCTAGCTGGGGTTTATTTGTTGTCATTTTTTTCTAAGTTTCTTCCAGTAATCCAGGCGCTTGCGGACTTCCTTTTCAAATCCGTACGACCCGGGCACGTAAAACTCCGTTCCTTCCAGGGATTCGGGCAGAAACTGCTGTCCGGAAAAGACATCCTCTGTATCGTGTTCGTATACATACCCCTTGCCGTATCCAATATCCTTCATCAGCCGGGTCGGCGCGTTGCGGATATGTAACGGAACCGGCTCATCCGCGGTATCGCGCGCCGCACGCCGGGCCCGTCCGTATGCCGCATAAATGCGGTTGCTCTTGGGTGCCGTGGCCAGGTAGATGCAGGTCTGAGCAAGCGCAAGATCCGCCTCCGGCATGCCCACGAAATGAACCACTTCTTTGGCGTGCACTGCCTGCACCACAGCCTGCGGGTCTGCCATGCCGATATCTTCATTTGCGAACCGGACCATTCGCCTCGCAACATACATGGGATCCTCTCCTGCCTCAAGCATCCGAGCCATCCAGTAGAGAGCAGCCTGGGTATCGCTTCCCCGCAGACTCTTGTGAAAAGCGGAAATCAGGTTGTAATGCTGTTCGCCCGCCTTGTCATAGAGAAACGAACGGCTTTGCGCGATCTCCTTGAGCAGAGCCAGCGATATATCGGATTGATCCGCCACGGAATTGGAGGCAAGCTCAACCAGGTTGAGTGCGGTGCGCCCGTCGCCATTGGAAATCCGACAGATAAAGTCCAGTCCAGCCTCTTCGATGCTCAGGCCGCGGCTGCCCAGCCCCCGTTCGCTGTCCTCAAGCGCGGCCGCGATTACCTTCCG
>CAZGEP010000197.1:0-7286 GCA_964524955.1 uncultured Planctomycetota bacterium
AAAAATTGACTTTAAAACAAGCGGGCTAATGACTCACTGAAAGTAGCCACGCCCTTTTTCTCTGATCACGCAGGTGTTGTAGTTCTTGAGGAAATACACAGTGGTTTCCAGTTTCTTGTCACGTGTGTGAAAACAGTCAACTCTTTCTCCAGGTTTGAATTCAGATATACAATCAGGTCCGTGCTTGAGATTTCTACTCAAGGTCACCAGCGGTTGACGATATCCGAAGAATGACATATTCCCTGTCTTAATATCTACGGTCATGCTGCAGCTTTCATCTCCGAGATAATCGTCGTTTCGTTGCTTAATATACTCACAGATGTTCCAGGTGGAGCGCATCACGCAGATATAACGATTTTTAAGCAATGCGCTGAGCACACTCGGCGGACGACTGTTTCCGGACATCATGCCTCCGTTGGCAAGAAAACGAAAATCCTCACGGTCAAATATCTCTGCCGCATGGTAGATTGTTTCTCTGAAATTAATCCGCCGGGTCATGTCCTGAAGCTGCGGCAGACAGCCGTCGCCTTCAAGCATGAATCCGAGATCCTGGGTGATTCTCTCAGCCTGTAGCAGTAATTTTTCAGGCACGCTTCTTCCAGCCTTTTTCTGAAGATGGATGTATTCCAGCAGACATGCCGCTCCCTGTGCCCAGTCACAAAGGCCTGCACTCTGAAGGTTCCCGTCATAAATTATACGCAGGGCCTGTCTCTTTATTTTCTTTCCACTCGGGGTATTATCCAGGAAATAGGAACACAGCAGAACCGCCATGGCATCGGCAGGTGTCTTTATTTCCTTCATGTTGTTTTCCAGCGCCAGCACTGCCCTGGCCATAAAGGGCATGAACGAGGGCGTCAGGGTAATGTCCGTGCCTCTCCAGTACGAAAGCTGGCGCATGAATTCCACAAGCTGCGAAGACGCGGGATGACCTGCCTGTTTCGAGAAACGTTTGAGCCATACCGCGCGCCACGTGTCAAAGTATTTGTCTTCGTACTTGTAGCAGTAGGCAGCAAACAGTTCACGTCCCATATTTTTACTGCAAAGGACGTTGATAAAGTTTTCATTTGTATCCCTGCACTCTCTTTGTATTTTGTTCAGATCCTTGACGACATTGTGGCATCTGCTGTTTATGTTTCGCTGCTGTTCGTGAGAAACCTCAGGAAAGAAACTTGAGGGGGCAGGCCCTTGCTGATGGATTACAGCAACGCTATGAACAACCTCCTGCTCTTTTTCCTCCGGGATGTCCAGGGAATCAACCAGGGCTTGAGCCAGTTCCTTTTCGTATTCACTCAGTTCATCATAGCTGACCGGGTTGGATTCCTGGTATTCGGGGGCGCTGAAGAAGAAATGATAAACAAGGAATGCAATGCAGGTCAGTGCTGCGGCGCGCACCAGATATTTCCTTTTCCAGGAGCATGCAGGTGACGGCTCCGGCTGCATGGCTTTTCGGGCTTCTGCCTCCCGGATTGCATCTGTTACAGATTCGATGGTAACCACGTGTATGGCCTGGCCGCATTTTTTGCACTTGATTTTCTTTCCCGCCCATTTGCCGGCAAGGGAATATTTCTTTCCGCAGTGTGCGCATACGGTTATTATCTTCTGCTCTGTATCCATATTATTTTACTTCCTGAAATACGCGGTTTCTTTCTTCCGCAGGATCAGGGTAATGGTTGTTTTACTTTCAGGCTTATCTGCTTCAGCTGTAAATACCAGCACGGCTTTATCTCCGGGTGAATCAATCTTCTTGTATTCCAGCATTTCATAGGTTTCAAAATCAAGGTTCCGTTTGCCGCAGCGTACAGATTTGATTTCAAGGTCTGTGGGATCTGAGTAGTTGTGGTTTTTATACAGGATGCCGGTTATATTGAGAACGCCCCAGCAGGTAACTCCCCTGGGGATGTTCGGAAACTGTATCGGCAGCTCCAGGGTGTTGTCTTGAATGTGAGCTGCTGTTTTCTCATGTTCGGCGTTTGTAACTGCATTTGCCTGAGTGGTGTTAATCAGGTTGAAGCTGTGAGCGCGACCGTATTGAAATGGCTCGGCGTGGTTCTGAAAAGGAGCTGTGAACTGGTAGTACGTGTTCTTATATTCCCGTTTGGTTTTATCAGAGTAATACCTTGTTTTCTTTGCAGGAAAGAAACCGCAGTTAAGTATGTAGGCCTGAGTACGGGCGTTTTTGTAGTATCCTTCGCCCAGCACATTCTCCACGTACCCATGGATCGGTGTTGCCCGCCAGTCCGGTTCCTTTTTGTCATTCCAGTGCACATCCCGGACCCAGTCTTCGGTATCGCGGACAAGCCTGGGATGACCGAAGATGGTGTAGACTTTCTCAACTACGCTGTTCAGCCTCCTGCCGTCCAGGGCGCCGCTCTTCCAGCCGGTATAACTGAAATCCAGCAGTGGTGGAAACGCCGACTGATTGACAGGTTCGGCAATATGACCGCTGGTGCAGATTCCCATGGGAAAGAGGTTGTAATTCACAATCTCATCCAGGAATTGTCTGAACAGCTCAGGATTGAGTTCCGCAAACATCCGCAGCCTGGGAATGGAGGATTCTCCCCAGGTCATGTGTCCGTCCATCATGAATTCTACTCTGGGAAGCCGGGTGTAGCGCGGCAGGTCTTTGAGATTTGCATGCATCCAGTCCAGCAGCATGCTGTCATTGTGATGTTTCTTCAGGTGAAGTGCGGCTTCCATCATCCGGGAGTCCAGAAAGTGCATCCGCCACAGGGCTCTTCGCTGGTTTTCCCGGGACTGATCTTTTACGTTTTCATAGAGTTTGCGGCGGCGGCTTGTGTAGAACCGGGCGAATTTCTTCAGGCTGTTGATATACTTTGTGCTCTCTTTTCCCTTCATATTATCATACGCAAGGATCATATAGACTACATCAGACCCCAGCTTCCGCCATTTGGGGCCGGGAATGGGCATCCTGGGGTTGAGAGGCCGGAAACTATCTGTTCTCCAGTAGTAGGATTTCCCGTCATCCTTCAGTACATAGTCCCGATGGTAGAAATCCAGCAGGCATTCAAGCAGATCAATGGTTTTCTTTCTGATTTCCGGGCTCATTGCCTCCTCGACCTGTGACAGGCCGTAAAATCCAAGCCCGAACGCATCCACATACGGCTGTCCCTCTACATGGAATGTGACCCTGGACTGATCGAATTCATGGGGAAGTCTTCCTGTATTACGAAATCCGCTTCCCTTGCTGTATCCATAAATCTTGCCATCTCTTGTCAGCACATTGCCCCAGTGAATCCAGCTCTTCCCGTCTTTGTCTTTGGTTTCTTCCATCATTCGGCAGAGTTTGAGCAGGATTTTCTCTGCCATCAGCCGGTATTCTTCCATGCCGGTCTTCTGATAGAAGCGAAGGAATCCATCCGCTTTGGACGGATGCTGCGCCAGGATCATGTTCCGGCAGTCATCCAGCTCGCCCTTGACTTCCACATTCTCTGGCAGGAATCCCTTGTATTCATAGCATCCCCGGAGAAAACAGTCTATTCCCTTGACCACGGCTGCCATGCCCCGGCAAACCATTTTCTTGTTCTGAAAGTGCCAGACATCCGGACAGTTGAATTGAGGCCCTTGCGGTCCACGAACCACACCAAACAGCCAGGGCTTATGACTGTTGCCGCCGGTATAGGCCCATTGAGAGGATTCGCTTTTCATCTCTTTTTTCTTTGGAACGGAACGGGTGATGTTAAACCGCCACGTGCGGTGAATCACATCAGAAAGAGCCACGCGCGCAAGCGGGACAGCGGCTTCCACTGTCCAGCTCCTTTCGCTACGTCCTGAAGCGGCCACGGTCTTGCTGCTCCAGCGCCGCATGGCCTTAAGCTCCCCGACATAATGAAGGATATCCGTGTAATAGCCGTTGGGATTGATGGTGATATGGAAATAGCGCTGGGGATTAATCTCCGGAGCAATGAATATCTCTATGCAGTCGCCATTGAAGATCTTTCCTTTGTCGAATTCCTTGACCTCGGCTTTCAACAGCTTGAGTGCCGGATCAATGACTTTTACCGCAATATAGAGATATTTATCGTCATAAGCCAATTGGACCTGTGTCTGGGTTCTGGCTGGTTTGCAGGGGAAGTCTTGGGTAAATTTATAAATGCTGTCTGCTTTCTTCCAGCATTCATCCAACAGCACTCCGTCTATTTTGGGAGCAGTCTCCACTGGCCGTATGGTTACAGAAGGCAGTTCTGCAAAAAGGGGTGCAGAAAGCAATGCAATAAATATGAATAAGGCGTATATTGGATATTTCATTTTTAGCTGACGGCCTCTGTTCCCGCCCCTTATATTTACCGTTTTCCCGCTTTCATAAAAGTTACCTGTTCAAAAAATCCCCTTCGCACGATTCCCCCGGCATTCTTTACACTATTTCTTCTGCTGTCAGCCGTCAGCAGGAGTGTTTTTATATCTATAATATGTGGTAAAGTCAAGGGAATATTAGAGCAATTTCTGTTAAGATTGCATCAAGTTTCTGCAAATTTAACACAATCACATGAATAATAACGGTTTCCGGCAAGGAAAGTTCAACATGAAGTGAGAATTTATTCGCGCTTTTTTGCCTCTTCAACCGCTTTTGACCAGGAACCGAAGTATCTGACTGCAGCATCATAGAGCAGTCGGTTTTTACTGACAGCCAGTTCAAGGGTGGGTAATTTGCGTATTTCTTTGATTACCTTCTCGGGGCTCCATTTCTTTCCTTTTGCCCGAAGATTCTCAGTAGCGGGTACTCTGCATGCTTCAGCTGCCCTTTTGATGCTGCCGAAGAATGTGTAAATCCGTCCGAGCAGACGATGATCCGTCTGAGAAAGCTTTGCCCTATTTAAAGGACCGTTTTCCTTACACCATCTGCGTACTTCCTTTTTGACATCTTTTACAGTCCGGGGCTGACGCTGCCGGTCATATATCACACCCAACCGTTCTGCAACAGCTTCAAGCGTGCCGAAACGGTATCTCAGCATCTCAGGAAGATAACGATACTCTTTCTTCATTTCCGAATTGAGCAGTTCTCCGGCTTTACGTGCTGACTTCTTTGCCATGTTCAAGAGCTCTTTATCTGTGAAATGAGAATACTTGTGCAAGCCCTTTGATTTTAATCCTGCTGCTCTCACTGCAGCATCCCATTGGTCAAAATAATATTTGCCCGCGCAATACAGTGCACAATCATCTTTAATCATCGCAGTCACGCAAAGAGATTTATTCTCGCGCTTTCTTTTTCTGATTGCCTCAATGACCTTTTCTTTGCTCCATTTCTTCTTTGATCCAGCGCTGAGCCCTATCATTTCAAAGACATCCCCGACTCTGCCGAATGTGTTTGCAAGCTGGTTATACAATGAAGGCCATTCCTTATTCAGCCTTGATGGGGTGTAATCCGGTCGTTTTCTGGAAATCTTCTTCAGCTCCCTGAGCAGCTCGTCTCTGTTCATGGGAGTATAAGAACGGTTCTTCTTACCATTTGCTTTGGCGTTTGATATCTTCAAGCGCACTTCATCCGACATCAGGTGGACCACGCCGTATTTCTTCTTATATGCGTCTACATCCATCTTGTGTGTTCTTGAGATATGCGTTGTCAGGTTTTGGAAATGTTTGCCGCAAATGGCACAGGCAATGGTTTTACCCAGCTTGGATTTCATTATGCTGAATGGTCTCACAAATGTTTCATTACTTTAGTAAACGATCCAAAGTATCTGCGAATGGCATTGTACAGGCTCCTGTTATCCTCCCTGACTTTGGACGGTCTCATGATTTTCCCTTTTGCCGCCCTGTTACGCAAAGCGGCAAGGACTTTTTCTGGAGACCACCTGGTAAGCCTGCTTTTGTACGGAAGCCCGGCTTTCTTAGCCGCTTTTTCTACAGAACCGTACTTAGCGTTGACTGCGGAGAAAAGAACTGAGTCCGTTAATTTTAATGTGGTGGAATTCAACACACCGTGTTTTTTATTCCACTCCTGAAGAGCCTTCATAAGAATTTCATCTGTATACTTATTATGCTCAAAGTAATCATCGCATTTGCATCCGCTGTAGGCAACAGCGTCCTTCCAGGAGTTGAAATACCGACGCATCGCCTTATACAGGCTGAAATTATCTGCTATTATCCGCGAGGGCTTTAACGACAGGCCTATCCGGTCACGCTCTTTTATTTCTTCAGCCACACGCTCTTTGGTCCAGTATTTTAATTTACTGTAATACGGAAGCCCGAGTTCTTTTGCCGCCGCTTCAATTGAACCAAACCGTTTTGATGCCGCCGTATAGAGTGCCAAGTCTTCTTTTCGTATTTCAGAAGCATTCAACGCGCCGTGTTCTTTACTCCATTCTTTCAGATCCTTTGCAAGCTGAGGCAAAGATCGGTCTTTTGTCTTAACAAAATCGCTGTAGTTAAAACCACTGGCTTCAACTGCGTGCATCCATCCTTGAAAATAAAGACAGGCTGAAGCGTATAATTTTTGTTTCTTCTTTCTTATAAAACTATCACTGAGACAGCCATAGCGTGCATGAAATTTCTTGATTTGACTGATGATCTTCTGCTTTGACCAGGAATTGAATTTCATGCCGTTGAGGCCGGATTCTTTCAGGGCAGCTTTCCAGGAACCAAAGGTATAGCAAGCCTGCTTTGCTACAACCGGATCTTCTTTCTTAAGCCATGTGTATGTCAGCGGATCTTTCTTCAATCCATATCCTTTGAGAGAATTAATTAATTCCTGTTTGGTGTATGGAAAATAATTCGCATCTTTACTATTTCTGCTGTTGGATATCTTATCCCGAGCCTCCTGGCACATCAAATGGCTAACCTTGTATTCTTTCTTGTATTCCTCTGGCGTAAGATTATGCATCAGGAGATGTGTTGAAGATATGAACTTAAGCGATTTACCGCACACCTGGCATATGATTCTATCTTCCAGAATTGATGCCTGCTTTCTTTTAATTTTATTCTTTGCCATTGCATTCTTTCAACCGATGAATCTCAGTTTCTGCCGGTATTTCAGCTGGGGAATTACCTGTCAGTCAATTTTAAGACAGATGCCTGATGCGTCAAGGGTATTTTGGACTGGGACCGGTGAGAAGTGCTCTCTTTCTGATAAAGCACCCCGGTGGCGTGCATCTCAGAAAACAATTCACCATGAAGTAAAACATCAAAACCATTCCCCGCTTCCGTCCGCCTGTATTCCTTGAAATCCTATGTAAAGATGCGATAATGGACATCTGAAATCAACTGTACTTTTCTACTGAAAGCGGTATCCATGCAGGAAGACATCTCAGGAATTATTGAACGGGTAACAT
>CAZGEP010000198.1:0-7252 GCA_964524955.1 uncultured Planctomycetota bacterium
ATCCGCATCTGTATCCGAAAGAAACTCCTCCTTCTGCGGATTCAGGCCCTTGGTGCGTCTGCGGTTGATGACCCCGCGGCTGTCGCACAGAACAATATTCTCCTTGCATGCCCCCGCAGCCACCACCAGCCTGGCACAGGCAATCCCGGCAGCCCCGGCCCCGTTCATCACAATCCGGACATCTGATATCTTTTTGCCCGCAATATCCAGGGCATTGAGCAGTCCGGCTGCCGTTATAATCGCCGTACCGTGCTGGTCATCATGAAAAACCGGAATATCAAGCCGCTTCTTGAGTTCATCCTCAATATAAAAACACTCCGGCGCCTTTACATCCTCCACATTAATTCCGCCGAACGTCGGAGATATCAGCTCCACCGTGCGGATAAACTCGTCCGGGTCCGAAGTATTGATTTCGATATCAAAGACATCGATATTGGCAAAGCGCTTGAAGAGCACACCCTTGCCCTCCATAACCGGCTTGCATGCCAGCGCTCCGATATCCCCCAGACCGAGTGTGGCGCTTCCATTGCTGACCACAGCAACCAGGTTGGGCTTGGCAGTATAGGCAAACGCATCGTCCGAATTCGATTCAATCCTTCGGCAAGGCTCGGCAACACCAGGCGTATATGCCAGAGACAAATGTTTCTGCGTAACACAGGGTTTGGTGGGCACAACTTCGATTTTACCGGGCTTGCCAACAGAATGGTATTCACATGCTTCGCTGCGGGATTTCATGACGTTCTCCATTGATGTAAGAATCACTTCCAATAAAAAGCCTACAAGTGTACAGACTTTTACAAAAAATGCAACCAAGGAAAAAAACAACCAGCCCGTCCAGACGGTTGTTCACCACAAGTAATTTTCACGAAAATCCAACCGTTTCACACCCCGCTGCAAAACAGCGTTGAACCAGAGCATGAAGAGACATGAAGAACGGCATTAACCAGACAGGTCGCCGCAGGCATGCTTTTGATCCGCCTGGGCGAAAAAGTACAAAGGCAGACACAAGGGAATGCCTCCCTCATTGTATTGGAAGTACGCTACCGAAATCGTTTCGGCTGGATTCGTTTTTGTTTGAGGGACCGCAGAACGTCCCGAATCACGTCACTGCACACCGGGTCCCGGCCTCTCGATTCCTTCAGAAAATAAATATGGCGCCCATCCTTGATGTTGCCCAGCGCCTGGTAGATTTCCATGCGAAGATACACCGGTACCTGCTTATCACGAAGCATATCCTTCATCAACGGTGCAAACTGCCTGCATCTCAGAAGACCAGCAATAATAACCCCATAGTACTTCCGTTCATAACTTGAATGCGTGAGCCATTGCGGCAGCAGAGCCATTGTCTGCGCGTGTGGTTTGTCTGAATGATTCATTACCCCCATGGCATACCTGTGAAAATCCATAACATCGCAGTCGTTGCTGATCTTCGCGACATCGGCTTTTGGCCAGAAACCATGACTCAGGTATGTACTGTAATTGATCCAGTTCTCAGGATTGGACAACAGAAAGGTGTTGTGCCGGATAATTCTCCCGCCAATCGAATGATCCATCCGCAGATTCTGATACGCCTTGCTGTTCAGCTCAGTCAAAACACCCAGACGGTCATTGATATTCCGATTCACCTTGTCAAACGCAGAATGAACATTCAGAACCGATGCACAGGTCTTCTTCAGATCCTCCAGTGGCTCATCCACGGCCACTGGCGTGCCAAGAAACAGAACGTGACGGAATCGGACACGTGACCTGGTTCGTACAATTTCAGATGCAACTTTGGTAACAACCACCGTACCCGCACTGTGGGCAAGCAGGTCAATATTCTTCTTCCGGCCTTCCCCATTCCTCCGGAACGCAGAGCAAATCTCAACCAGCCGCTCTGCAGCCCGCTGCGTTGCAGACGGCAGCATGATCTTGCGCGAAAGCGATCCCGCCTCCCAGTCATACAGAACAGCCTGTCCGTAAAAACCAGCAGTTAGAATCTGATTCAAAAACGCACATCGTTTCGAAATATTTCCAGTTGAAATCCCCGGAATCATGATAAGCAGCGAATCACATCTTCTGAGACGTTCAACCTCTTTATCCGACATGGGATGCTGGTCCGCCACCCAGACCAGCTCCGCTGCACAAGACGACCTCCCCTGCATCCCCCCTTTCTGAGACGCACACTCCTTTTGTTCACGAAGCGCACATCCGGATACAAAAACAAGGAAAGCAACCAGGCAGAACAGGCGCCAGTTCATCCCAGACAAAATTCCGCAAACATTCAATCGTTTCATAAACCCGATTATACCCACCTCCAACAGCAATAACCAACATGTTTTCTGCAACGCGCAGAAATATCATGGAAACGGAATAACCCCGAACCACACACAAAAGAACGAAAATAACAGACAGACAACGCTGCAATTCCCACACCGTAAAGCAAAACCTTTCTGAGAATTGATCTTGCTGAGTCTGATTTCATTCTTTTAGTTTCACTTTAATTAAATTGTCGCTCACCATCGACATCTTTGACCTCTTGGGCATATCAGGAGCATGCCGTCCTGATACTTTCATCTTCGGCATTGGAGCATCAATACTGAACTGCATAATCATCGAAATTGTGCCCGAGATAAAGGAACGGTCGGCTGTGTCAAAATAGAAAACAGATTTTCCTTTGGTAGAGCATTTGTACTCTCCTTTCAGTTCCGTGGGCACCTTGAGCGTTGATATGGTGGTCTTGACATCAAGCTGGGCACATGTTCGGTCCCCAATCTTGACGTACTGTGTAAGAGTAATACGCGAACGCCCAGTAACCTGAAGCATGGATCCCATGGCATTAAACGGCATTTGTGCCGGAACATCAACAAATTCCCCAACCTTAATCGATTTGGAAGGCAGAGGAAAAAGCATCTTGAGCAACATATCCATTGAGCTGTTACCAAAGGAACCGGAACCATCTTCTTTCATGCCTTGTATAACAAACGGAGGCATATTCTGCTCCATCGTTTTGGGCCCCTGGTCCCCCATATCCATCTTCATACTCATTTTCATGTCCTTGAGCACCAGTTCTGCTGTTTTGTCGCCTTGACTTTTAACAAGCAGAACGCCTTTGGCTGACATCTCTTGTCCCATGCCCCCGCTCTTGCCGTCGAAAGATTGTCCCATGTCTGTTTTGCTTTGTACCTTTTGCTCATAATCGTATATGTGAACAGCATTGGCTTTGCTGAAATCCCATCGAAATACCGGAGCCTTCGCAGGCGGAGCTGTCTTCTTGTATTTCTCTATTCCTACTTGATTTTCAAATTGAGACTTCTGAGTTGCAACGTCAGGTTCGGCTGCACAGGACCCGGAATACAGCCCCAGGCCGATCAACACACCGATGATAATAATGGCGAACAGGATTCGCGTTTTTGATTCCCGCATAATTACCTCCATTTGTAAAAGGAACAGATACATCATATAATATGCATCGCAGGTAACATGTCAACAAACAATAGCAGGTCCGTAATTATTTCCTTTTGCATAAAATATCATTTCTATTACAATATTCAACTTAACCATCCACCGCCATTTTGATTGTTTTGTTTTAAATTGGAAATGCCGGACACAAATGGGATACATTTGACTTTAACTCGGAAAAAAAGATCTTCGCAAACCACACGTTTTCCAAATTGCTGATGAAAAGAAAATATCGTATAACGGCAGCCTGTCTAATAATACTCTTCCTTAGCGCATTCACATATTTCTTTATCATGTCATCGTACACATTATGCGGAGGCTGGGTTTCGGATTATGAACAATGTTGCGATGGTCAGGTTCGAGTAATGCATTTCACAGATATCGGTACAATAGACCGATTCATCACACCGAATGACAGGTTTTGGAAAATAAAGCGGTTTGATAAAGATGTCGGTTCATATCGATGCGAGGATGATACTCTTCATATAATATACAAAACTAAAAGCGGCTTCCCTTTACAGATAACCGGAAAGTATCATATAACCTTTACATACTTGTATGTAAATTGTATGTAAAATCAAATGATGGCGAACTTGTACGTTTTACACGACCATGGGCATACTACATCCGGCATTTTTATCCAGAATAACTAATGAAAATGGTTGTTTTGCAGCGAACGTAAAATTCACCACTTGTTATAAAATTTGCGTAGTGAATTTGGAATCCAATGGAATTACTTGATATACCATTTTTTTATTTAAAAATATCAAATGTATTAAGATACTTTTCGAAAAGAATATTATCCTGAAAAATATCATTTAACTTAGAATATTTAGATAGGTTAACATTTAGATAGGTTAACATTAAATATACCTTTTCCTTTTTGACCCGGAGCAACATAAGAATATTTTGCAAGTTTGTCAGAAGGAATAATCCAGTATTTATCCAAGGGTTCTGAGTAAAAAATAAAAATGAATGTAGGCCGTGGTTTAAATATTTTTATACTTGGCCAATCACCCCAAGATTGTTTTTTAGCATTTTTTGAACGGGCTTTAATTTGAACATCAAAATATTTTGTTTTTTTTGGATTTTCTATGCGAACTACACAATCAATTTGTTGGTCATCAACTAAAGTTTGATAAACATCGAAACCTCTTTTTAAGAGTTCTGAAATTGCAATAAATTCCTGTCGTTTTCCAAAAGAAGCCGTGTCTCTAAAATTTTTATTCATAAGCATAACGCCTCGCCTCAGCATACCCGGATGTCGCGTCCGCGCGCCATTCTGGTTCTGCTGCAGGCGTCTTGTTCGCATTTCCATTTCTATGTGTCGGTGAAGTAGTCCGAGTCCAGTCTCTTGAGTTCATACACGCCGTCGGTTGCGACACCTACGCCGAAATCAATCATGTATCCGGCGAGTTGTTGCCCGTCGACGAGGATGATCTTGCTGTCGATGTTGGATACGAATTCCCGAGCCGTGTCACAAAACCGGGACGTGGTAATGAAGATACCCTTCCGTGCGCGCTTCCCCTGAAGCGCGCCAGCGAACTTCTGAATCTCAGGGCGAGAAATCGGATCTTCCCATTTCTTGGCCTGGATGTAGATAATATCGAGTCCGAGACGGTCCTCCTTGATGATACCGTCGATTCCTTCATCACCGCTTCGCCCGATGGCCTCTCCGGCATCTTTGCGGGAGCCGCCGTATCCCATCTTGACGAGAACTTCCACAACGACCTTCTCGAAAAAGGCTGGTGACGACGCCTTTAGTTGCGAGAGGAGCTCGCTTGCGAGATTCTCACGCAGCACCTCGTAGGCTTCCTCAAGCTGTTCCTCTGGCGTCTTCGACTCCTCTTCTTCCTGCTCGCTGGTGGTTCGCTCCTTACGGTTCTGCTGGTGGCGATCACGTGCCTCGGCATACTCGGGGAATTGCCGCAGAAACCGAAGGTTGATTTCCTGTGGGCTTTGGCTCAGCACCTCTTGCCCCCGGTCCGTAATGCGAAAGACACCACGTCGGGTGTTTTCGACAAGAAGGGCCATCTTCATATGGGCACGTGCCCACGCGACCCGGTTGTCAAAAACGCATTGGCGACCACTGGGGAGGAGCTTCTGCTTCTCGTCATCGGTCAGGTCGAATTCCGCCGACAGAACGTCAATCGCTTCGCGATTGTTGTGCTCCTGCCCGTCCGCACAGAACTTCAGAAGGGGGAGCATGATGCTCTGGAAATCAGGTATCGCCATTTCGTGTCTTCCTTTCGTTTCCTATGCGACTATATAATTATGTGGATTCCATGTTTGTTTTTAATTTCATGTAAAAGTATACGAGAATCATCGATTAATGTCAAATATTTTATACTTCCGTATGAAAAACACCTTTTTATATTTAATATGTCATACTTATATGAAATCCGTATAAATATGTTAATTTGATATCAACTACTAATTATATTTGGTTTACTTTTTATTCGATTATTTCTTTTGTAATATTAGAAGCCTCCGTACAGGGGCAAAAGGATTCGAGAACACGAGGCTCTAAAGGGAAGTCGAAAATCCCCTGCCGGAGGGGAATTGACAACTCAACTACTGTTGTTTGTTCTGATCTGATTTCTCTTTTAACGGATATCCTGAACTGTCCATCAGAATTTTTGGAACGAGCGGAACAACTTCATCCGAGCGGTGGTAAATATCCTTGTCCTTGTTCATTTTCCACCAGAATTTCCATTTTTTAAGAGAACCATCCGAAATCGCTCGATCCTTCCATGAAAAATCAGTGTTGATTAACAGTGATAATGCTTTTACTGCTGCAGAGGAATAGCTTCCTCCAACAATCTTGCTGTAAGTCTTGGTTTTAAATACTGGTTTTTTAGGATCGCTTTCTTTGTCCCTATATTCAAAAGTTACGGTAACCTCAGGACTATTTTTATTATCCAAATGCTCTGCCAGGAATGAAACATATGAAAGATCTCCCATGTATCCGAGGCCTATAATCCCTTTATACAGAGCCAGCTCATTGCCGTTATTTATAGCGTCAATAATTCCGTTTCTGTACTTTGGTACTCCATACGCGGCAAGTGCATATTTGAGTAAATAACTGCAATCGTGATCGTCATATTTTCGCTTCTCATATTGTGGGACAGTTTTGAGAAGGCTTTTTATCGCCGGTATCAGATCCACAGTATCAAATGATCTGGCCTGTGAAAGTGCAAGAGCTGCGTATGAACGTGTGAAAAGCGAATATTTCTTATTCTGCACAGTTTCTTTAAGTCCTTCTATTTCTTTTTCAGAAAGGCAGGAAACTTCACAATAATACTGGGCTGCAAGGTTTGCATCGCGTTTGTTTCCTGTAAAAAGCATTCCTTCAAAAATGCTTCGGGCTTTTTCCGAGCGCCGATGAAGCAAGGCTGATAAACCTATTCTTTTCGCCTCTTTATTCTGAGGGTTTTCTTCAAGGTACTTGATCACTTCTTCATCCTTCACATGTCTCAGCACTTTTTCATAGGAGTTGAAGTCTCCTTTTTTAAGTGCTTCCATACCTTCATCATGGAGATTGCCGAAAGCAGTTCCACACAGTAAACATAATGAGATTATGAAATAAAATAGCTTCATTTACTCTTCTCCATCATAGTGGCAAAAGGACTCAATCACTCAGCATTCTGGTCCGTAGCCAGACGCGAGTATTGATATTCAAAAGTTTATGGCTTGCTGCTGTAATTCTGCAACTCTACATTTACTTATATGGATCGGAAAACCGTTTTTATTAATGCTCATTGTAGGGCAACGTTTAAGGATCACTTATCAGAGTCAGCGTCAGCTGATC
>CAZGEP010000199.1:0-7216 GCA_964524955.1 uncultured Planctomycetota bacterium
CTTTTTCGGATTGGACGCCCTGCTTCGCAGGTCCGCGGGCAGCCTGCCAAGGCGGGGGTCCAGCCCCACGACCACGCAGCTTTTCTTTTCATTGATCTTTTCCGCGAGCCGGTCCGCGAAATTAATGCTTGTTTTCATCTGTCAGCACCTCATTATATAATTTCTTTTTCTGTTACAATCCGATGCATGGAAACATCAAATTCCTCTGTGGGAACACGTCCGGAGATCTGAAGGGAAAAAGCCACTGCACAAAGATGGGATGTGCGGACGATCTTTTCAAGAAAACGGTCGTAGAATCCGCCTCCTCGGCCCATGCGGTTCCGTCGACGGTCAAAGAGAAACCCGGGAACAATGACCATATCCAGCTCTTCGACCGCGACTTCCGGGCAGTCTTCCCGAGGCTGGGGTATGTTCCAGCGGCCCGGTCCCATGTCGGATTCCGGATCAGTGATCCAGCGGGCGATCATCCGGTGCTCATTCGGGAATATCCATGGAAGCGCCACTCGCTTTCCCTGATCAAGTGCGTCCTGAATCAACTCCGCTGTATCGACTTCTCCATCAAAGGAGAAAAAAAACATCAGCTTCTCTGCCTGCTGATATTCCTTCAGAGATTTGATTCGCTCCGTAATCGAACGGCTCCAGGACTGAATTTCCGCAGGGTTCAACTGCTCCAGCTGCATTCGGGTACGTTTTCGCAATGCTTCTTTATTCGCTGAAATCGCTGTCTTCATGGGGCACGACCTGTCTATTTTAGGTTCATGGGTTACACGGTACAGAGTATAAATACCGGTATTTCAAAGTCAAGGGTTATACGGGATTGGTCTGCTGAATATTCAAATCCGCAGTTTCATATAGAGTTTTGCCAGAACGGATGAACGGTAAATCAGGCTGCGTTGAAGCAGCCAGCGTGCGCCCCGGTCTTTTACAGCTATGCGGTTGAGCGCAAAGGAATCCTGACCTGCGGTGTTAATTCCCTTGTTTGTGGTAAAGAGCATCCGATATCCAGCCTCACGGGCCAGCCGGATGTATTCTGCATTGTACCTTCCCCAGGGCCAGGCCAGACCGTTGCACGGCGCATTCAGATGCTGCTCGATTTGTTCCCGGGATTGTGAAAGGGATTGCGCAAGCCGTTCCCGGTTTTTTTCTATGAAATCCGTTTGCTTAAGAAAGAGCTGGTGGTTCATGGTATGGGATTGGATATCCATGATGCCGGATTTCTTCATATCTCTCAGTTCATTCCAGGAGCAGTAATGCGTATGGATTTCCTCTTGTTTGAGAAATTCCTGCATGGACGGATAGTCATAGTCTTCAGGATACGGGCCGCGCGTTTCTTCGTTCTCCCGGATGTATTCTGTGTTTACAAAGATAACGGCTTTCATGTTGTATTTCTCAAGGACCGGTCGGGCGTAGATATAATTGTCGCGCCAGCCGTCATCAAAGGTCAACATTACTGTCTTGCGGGGAAGCTTGAGGTCTCCGTTTAGAAAGGCATACAACTCGCCGCAGTCAATGGTTCTGTAATTCGCATAAGTCAGGCTGGAAAGCTGGTCTTCAAAATGATCCAGCTGCACCTGACCGCTTACCGGATGCGGCAGGATGTGATGATATGTAAATACAGGAATCGCCTGCATTGGTTTTCAGGATCCTTGTGTCAGAAAATAGTAATGAGACCATCTTATTTATTCCCGGCATGCTGTCAAGATATATACTGTCGAACAGCGTTAGTACAGCAGCCCGTAATAAGTAAAAAGATAGTGTCAGTCCAGTTCCGTATCGCCATCGTAATCGGTATCGGCTGTTTTTGATTCAAAAGACGATAGCCATAATCGATTGCGATTGCGATAGCAAGTATTTTTCAGATGGCTAATTGTTCACTTAATTCTGAGGAAGCGTACGCAGTAATCCATTCAACTATTCCCCTATTCAATGTATCCCATAATCCCAGATACGCGCAAATCATCTATAAATAAATTTCCTTTTTAGTCTTGACATAACAGCATGTTATAATAATATAGTCATTACTTCAAAGGATATTTACTTGGGCAACTATAAAAACAGGAAATGGATTATGCTTGGATGTTTAAAAAAATACAGCTCAGGTCTCAAAATCATTATCGCCCTAACCCTTTTTTCAGCCACTGGCGTTTCCGGCCTTTTTTCGGATGGATACCAGTTCCCCGGGATCGGTGCGCGTGAACTGGCCAGGGGCGGTGCTGTTACTGCGGACGTCTCCAACTGGACATCTATTTACTGGAATCCGGCCGGACTGTCCGGCATCCGCGGCAAATGGAACGGTGGTTTCCATTTGCTCTACGCCATGACGGACATGGTGGACGACAACTCCGTACCCAACTCGTTCAGCGCAATTGACCCGACGCTTCCTGCCACTTATGACAAGACCGGCAATGAGGAAAACAGTTTCCTTGGCAGCGTGGGGGCAGCGTACCGAATCAACAACCGGTATTCTGTGGCCGTGGGTCTCTATGCCCCACTCTTAAACGGTGTGGAATTCAGCGACAGTCTGCGCGGTCCGGCATCACAGTCTTCGGTTCGTCTGGACAACAAGGTCACGCTGCTTTATCCGTCCGTTTCCTTTGCCGCAAAAATCAATGACCGTTTGTCCGTGGGTGCAGGAATCAGCGCCATCATCGCGGACATGGAGCTGAATCTCAAGGAAACCTACACCAGCCCCCTGCTTCCAACGCGGATGATTTCTCATAGCGATCTTGACGCATCGGGATTTGGCGTTGAAGGAAACATCGGTCTGCAATTCAAGATTCACCCAAAACTTCTATTCGGCATGATGTACCGGACCGGCTCCTACATTACAATGAAAGGCAGCGGCACACAAAAGCTGACCAACCCTCTTACGTTTACGGATACAACTATTGAATCGGATTTCTCATCCGACTTTGTGGTCCCGCCCACCCTGACCCTGGGCCTCTGCCTGGTCCCGGAAGACAACCTTCGGATATCCTTTGACATCCAGCGCACATTCTGGAATAACTTTGACAACCATATTGATTTTGACAATCCCGTGGTACCGGACATACCCAACACTGCGGACTGGAAAGATACAAACCGGTACCGGCTGGGCATCAACTGGCTGGCACCGAAAGAAATTGACGTCAGTGCCGGACTTTTTTATTATGAACACGCGGTGGATGCACCCGATCTGCTGCTGGTTATTGACGCAGACCAGCTGATGTGGACCGCCGGCGTCGGGCGCGAATTCAACCACTTCCGGCTGGACGCCGCAGTTGTACAGGGCGGCGGCGGTGACACGCTGGCTAACAATTATCGATATATCAAAGGACTTCAGTTCAACCTCGGCCTTGAACTGAACTACTGATAACAAGTCAAAGGGAATGAAAGCATGTTGAAAAAAGCGCTGATCTGGGCGGGACTCTTCTGTATCATTGTTCTCGGGACCGCGATCTCCGACAAATTCGAATGGCATCTGCCGTGGTACCTCATTTTTCTGGTGCTGGTTCTCTTTGTGCCCAACATCCTGTTCATCAAATACGCATTGTCCAAAAACAAGATGAAGCGACTGGTTGTACTGGCCCAGATGGCATTTACATCGATCCTGATGTTTATCTGCGAAATTACAGCCATCCAGTATTATTTCTGGGGATTCTTTGAGGACAAGGACATTCTGTGCGGGTTGTACATCGGGGGCGTTCCGTTTGAAGAATTCTTCTTCTACCCGCTGATGCTTAATGTCAGTCTCTATGCCTATCTGCTGGCCAAAAGCGTGTTCAAGGAAACCCGGACCACAGAACCAGGACCTCAAATTTCAAAAGCCGCATCCATTGTGGTGATCGTACTCATGGTGGTCTTTACCGCACTGGCTGTAATCATTGCGGTCAAATACTCCCCGGAAGTCGGAGAACGCATCTGGATGAGAGATGCTCACGGCAATCCGGTTTATGCCGAAGGCGGCAAATACCACGGCTGGGGTATTACGGTTTCCGCGGGCATGGCCATTGCCCTGGGGTTCTTCCTCTGGGGCACCCGCATGTTCATGGATCTGAAGGCACTGATCTTCGCCGGATTTATCCTGTACATTGCAAGCATGTGTATCGAACTGGTCGGTATCGGCAGAGGCTGGTGGGTCTACAATGACTGCCAGCTGGTCGGGCCCAAGATATTTATTCTCCCCCTGGAATCCATCTTCATGTATGGAATCGGGGTCATCTTCCCGGCAGGTGTCTACGAAACACTCCGGATTTACGCTCGAAAAAAGGAGGATGAAAACAGTGGGTAAATTCATTAAATACTTTACCGACCGCCCATGGCTGATTGCCTGGTTTGCCGTGGTGACTACTGGACTGCTGATTCTGGGACTGACCGGACATATTTATCTACAGGGCAACGGGCATATCACCACGTTTGAAATTCAAGCATTTATCTTCGCGACCGCGGTCTGGTGTATTGCAAAATACGTTTTCAAAAAAGACCTGACCGCTGAGTTCATCCTGGGTGCCACGTTCGGATGCCAGTGGGAATTTCTTACATGGTCCCACTGGACCTACCTCCCGGACAAGTTCAATATCCTGATCGTTCATCGCTGGGGCCTTCCACTGATCATGATCCCCTGCTGGGGAAGCATCCTGGCACTGGTGATCTGTTTTTCCAATTTCCTGGCCGAAAAGGTATTTAAAATATCCTACAAAGACCTGATCTTTGACAAGAGAATCCTGCTCTGCGACATGATCGCGGTTCAGGTCATCGGCTGCGTTATTGAGGCCATAGTTGGCATATGGATTAAGGCATGGATCTATGATATTGATTACGGCCTGGGCACGTCTCCCATTGGACTTCCCTGGGACATCCACATTGGATACTGCATCATTATCTTCTGGTACGCAACGACCCTGCGTGTTTGGAACCGCAAGCTCGATGGAGAGCTGTAAATGAAATTGATCCAGTCCCTCAGAGAAAAGATTGCCTTTAAGCGCAAAAAACTTCTGAGCATTGATTTTCTGCGGGCCGCCACATTCAAGACCATTATCCTGCTTACAGTAATCACGGTAGCGGTCAGTTTTGACGACGCATTTACCCCTGCATGGAAACCGGACATCATATACCTGCTGATCGTCTGGATTGTTCTTCAGATTCCGTTTATCCTGCTTTCAGGCACATCCTATCGAAACTGGTGCTACGTGGTTTACTGTTTCAGTGCTGCGCTGGTCATTATGTCCTCGACCTTCTTTTCCAATATCCCGATCGAAATTCACAGCATGGCCATGATCGGTTACTTTGAAACCCTGTTGTTCGTTGCCCTGATTCTGCTGCCCCGGATATCCTTTCATATTTTTTCCTCCATTGTAATGGTCGGACTCATGATCTTCACGTTCACGCTGCACACGAAAACAAACATGCAGGGCATATCCTCTCCCCGAATATTTGCTGTCACACTGTTATCACATTTGATCGCAATAAACATTGTTTCCTACCTGCTTCACCTCTTCCATGAAAAACTGACTGACGCCAGACTCCAACTTGAGAAACAGAACCAGTATCTGGAAGAAGAAGTCCAGAAACGAAGCGCAGACCTGATCGAAAAGGAAAAACAACTCGCACACTCAGAAAAAAATCATGCGATCGGCCAGCTGGCCGGCGGTGTGGCTCACGACATCAAAAACGCGCTCTCACCGGTACTATCCTACGCAGAAATGATCAAACGCAAACTGGAGGATCCCAAGCTGTCCAAATACATGGACCATATCGCTCAATCCGGCGTTCGCATCGACAAGCTCTCCCGCCAGCTGCTGACCTATGCACGCAAAGGAAAATATCAGGAATCCGACATCAACACCCACGAAATCATTATTGAACTGATCAGCCTGCTGTCACAGACCTTTAACAAGAACATCACGATCCGCAAGGAACTGAACGCACCCAGCTCCATTATCTTCGGCGATCCAACACTTATTCAGAACATGTTCATGAACCTGGCTGTCAATGCCAGAGATGCCATGCCGGACGGCGGCACGCTGTCGTTCACCACCCAGCAGACGGTTTTGCCGAAAAAGTATGCCGACAAAACACTGGACAAGCCGGGTCGTCTGTATCTCCAGGTCACGGTTTCTGACACCGGTCTCGGCATGCCGGAGGAAGTCAGAAAAAAGGCATTTGAACCCTATTTCACGACCAAACCCATCGGCAAAGGAACGGGACTGGGGCTGGCCAGTGTGGGCGGGTGCGTGGACATGCACAACGGTATCATTGATGTTGAGAGCGAAGAGGGAAAAGGCACCTGGTTTGATATCTTCCTTCCGCTCAAACGCAAGAACATCCAGGAAAAGGATGAAGACGGATCCGGAACCTTCTACCGCGGTACCGGTAAACTCATGATCATCGATGATGAATTCACCATACGGAACATGCTCAATGAACAGTTTTCCGAACTGGGCTATACGCCGATTCCCTTTGAAGACGGCCGCAAAGCGCTGGAGTATTTCAGCGAAAAACACAGCGAGATCCGACTGGTCATCCTGGACATGGTCATGCCCCACATCAGTGGTCGGGAATGCCTGTCAGAGCTCAAATCTATTGATCCAGATGTAAAGGTACTGATTCTGACCGGATACAGCGAAGAAACCGAAATCAAAGAAATCCGCGACATCGGCGTCAGTGCTATCATGGAAAAACCGTATAAGATTTCAAAGCTCTCCAAGCAAATCTCAAAGATTCTCACCCCTTCGGAATAACCCAGCTGTTTGACATTGAAGTCTTTCTTGCCAGCAAAACAGAAGGCAATCCGTATACCCCAGGTGATCGAGAGCACCTGCCGGGATCGGGTCTGTATTGCGAGACCGTGATCAACACCCGATCCACGCTCCTGATCCCGGATGCACTCAGCGATCCGAAGTGGAAAGACAATCCGGATGTAAAACTGAATATGATTTCCTACCTTGGGTTCCCCATCCTCTATCCGGACAAGCCCCCTTTTGGAACGCTCTGCATCCTTGACAAAAAACCCAACCCCTATTCAGATACAATTTTTACCATGCTGGACAATTTTCGACAGCTTATTCAACAGCACATTTCGTTATTGTATATGAATGAAGTTCTGGGGGAGAAGAATACAGACCTGATGGCGTATCTTGACGAACTACAGTCGCTGAGAGGGCTGATCCCTATCTGCTCCCGATGAGGCGGTCTGGATTGTCTGAACAGCTGAGTGCGTTGTTTAAGGTGGATTTTA
>CAZGEP010000200.1:0-7183 GCA_964524955.1 uncultured Planctomycetota bacterium
GTCTGAGACCGTTCAATTTCGCCGCGTAAACCGATTTTATTCTGATAGCTGCGTCTTTATTAGTTATCGAATTGAAAACGTCATGTTGAAACAAATCAACGCTTTTGGCCCTTTGATAAACACCTCATCGCTCGGCTATTTTTATACTATACCAAACCCTTTCTATCCATTACGCACAATTCCCAGACGGGCTATGAATACAGTCGTTCATTACCTTAACGAAGGCAAGCTGCATAAAGCCGACACGCTACTCTCAGACATCCTATCGTTGCTCAAGCGCACACGGTTGTCCTCTAAAAGCATGTTGGCAAGCCTTCTATCTGACAGCACAGACAAGGCTGTTACAGAAAAACTTCTTCACAGGTACCATAAGCTTGGATTAAGAAACCGTTTCATAAAACACATCACGCGTTATGAGAAAATCTTACAACGTGCTCAAATGTACAGAGCCGGCGCAATGCAGCTGTTAGGATTCATTGAAATACCAATGCGAAAAATCATGAAGACGAATATGGCGCTTGACTCATGCAGAGAAAACTTTCAGGAACGTGCACATCGAATGCTCCGTTTGTACAAAGGTGTCTTTGAGAAAGAAGCCATTGATCATATTGACAACATTGACTCCGATGACGTACTTGCATCATACCAGTATCAATCTGTTGTTTGCCTTCGTCTTTTAAAGAGCAAAAAGGCCCTGCCCCTGCTCGAGAAGCTCAGCAAACATCCAGACCCCATCATGTCATTTCTTTCCGTAAAGGCGGTAAGAGAAATCAAACAAAAGCCACAAAATTTTCCTGAAAAAATAACTCCTAATGAAAACAGTGTCCCATCACTCCCCCGCACCTGTTTTTTCGTTCAATCCTTTTTTCTGGCTTTCTTGAGCTGTTCTTCCATCCAGTCTTCGATAAATGCTTTTTTCTGTTGTTCCATGGGCATATCGCCGGGCATAGGCGGGCGTTTGCCAAGTTTTATTTTGTATTTCTCAACCTTCTTGTCTTTGAACAAACGGATTGTTACCTCGTCACCAACCTTTTTATTGGCAATATAATTTCCGAAATGCTGCAGGGTAAAATTCCGGGTAATTTCTTTATCATCAATGGCAATAATTCTGTCTCCCTTTTGAAGTCCGTTCTTTTCAGCTGACGACGCGGGAATGATGTTTTGAATAATAATCGGAAAGTATTCTTTCTTGTCCACTTTGACCGGAGCAGGACTCTTTCCCATTCCAATCCCCAGAAAGGCTTTGCGCTCCGGAGAGAACTTTATTTCCGCAACAGCCCGAAGCACTTTCTCCAGACGCTTCCGGACCTCTGGGTCGTCTTTGTCCGCATATGCGATAAGACATAAATTGGCCATTTGTACTGGATCTTTTTCTGAAAGAGTAATCAGCTTTTCAGTGGCAGCCTCACGCTCTTTGAATTCATCCGCACCGGTCTGCTTGATCAACGATTGTATGGTCGCTGTGAGATCTTCTTTAACCGGTTTATCGTCCTGAGAGAAAACCGAAAGCGATAAAAGAAAACATAAAGCGAACGCAACATAAGTTTTGAACATTAACTGTATCTCACCTCGCCAATGGGGTTAAAATAATACAATACCTGTATTTCATTGTACACAAAATCAGCGTTCACTTCAAGGAAATACATTCTTCAATCTGAGATTCCGTGATAGTGAAACACGTTCGCTTTTAGTTCCTTGATGGATTGGCGAACCCGACGGTTTACTCTTTCAGCGGTCTGGTCATCCACCATGGTGCGGCGGTCCCGAAGGCCGCCCTGCCATTCGGTGTTTTCGAGCATTATTCCGCCCATGCCTGCGTGGATGTCTTCGGCATGATCCCTGCCGCTCATCACGCTCCAGGCCAGGGCCCAGCCGCGGGCTGTATTTTCCGGATTGTATCCCCCGCCGCCAATCACAAGCGTGGGCTTGAGGAATTGTAAAGTTTTTTCGAGCACATCCGCGTACGCATTATTGGTCAACTCAAGGTGGGCCAGCGGATCGCCGGACAGGCAGTCCATACCCATCTCCAGAACAATATACTGCGGGTCATAGGCATCCACAAGCGGATTCACTATTTCAGAGAATGCCTGTACATATGCCCGGTCAAATGTGCCTTGCGGCAGGGGCAGGTTTACGGCATACCCGGTACCGTCTGCGAACCCGATCTCATTCTCAAATCCCGTTCCCGGAAAAATCTCTTTTCCAGTCTCGTGCAGCGATACGGTCATGACATCATTTCGGGTGTAAAAGAAGTTCTGGACTCCATCGCCGTGATGAACGTCAATGTCAATATACATGACGCGATCCGCGTGTCGGGCCAGGAATTCACAAGCAAGGCCGGCGTCATTGATGTAGCAGAAGCCAGAGGCGCGCGCCGGTTCCGCGTGATGATAGCCACCCGAAGGATTAAAGGCAATTTTGGCCTGTTTGGCAACCAGCAGTTCCGCACCACTCAGGGATGCGGAGGCTGCCAGTGTCGCGTAATCGACCATGCCTTTGAATACCGGTGTTTCCGGCGTGCCCAGACCGAATGCAAACATATCCGGCTCAAAATGTCCGCCCTCAGCGGTTTTCAGAATATCAATGTATTCTGCCGTATGAAAACATTCGACAAACCCGGGATTCCTGGACGCAGGCGGAACAATCTCTTTGTCCGTAATCATACCGAGCGACCGTATGGTTTCCACGGCCATTCGAGCTCTCTGACTGCTGAAGGGACAGTCCTTGGGGTAATGGTAGGATTCCAGCTCCAGACTGTGAATCAGACGTGCATGCGTATTGTTCATGATTCCGGCTGCTGTTTTCGGGTCAGTTCATACGAAAGGTTGTAGACTTCGCCGTCAAATTCGGTATTGATTGCGTACCCGGAGTTGTGAAAAGTATTCAGCATGGCCTTGTTGTTGGGCAAGACCTTGGCATAAAATCTCCGGATACCCCGGCTGGTCGCAATTTGTGTAATGTAGTCAAGCAGAAAGGATCCCATACCCTTTCGCTGCCATTCATCCTGAACAACAAAGGCGACTTCCGCGGCCTGGTTCTTCTGATCCAGGAAAAACTGTGCAATGGCCACAATCTCTTCCTCTGAATCCGACGGTCCAGGAACCACACCAACAATGGAAATATCCTGGTTGTAGTCAATATTGGTAAGCTGTTGCACGTTTTTGTGCGGAAAGGTCATGGTGTGCGTAAAGAAACGAGTCTGGACCGACTGACTGCTCAGTGAGTAGAGCATTTCTGAAAGCGCCTGTTCATCCGTAGGCTTGACCGGCCGGAAGAAAATCTCAGTTCCGTCTTTGAGGGTATCGTATTTCTCCAGTTCTTCGGGGTAGGATATTTCTTCCCAGGAGAGTTCGATCTGGTCTTCGTACACGTATTTCCGCTTTTTGGCGGCCTTGAGCAGATCATTACGAAATTTGGGATGCGCAATACTGATCAGGGACATGACTCGTTCACGGATACTTTTGCCATGCAGGTAAGCAGTACCAAACTCGGTGACAACGTAATGGACGTCTCCGCGTGTTGTGACGACTCCAGCGCCTTCGGTCAAACATGGAACAACACGGGATATCTCTCCGTCGCGCGCCGTGGACGGCATGGCAATAATGGCCTTGCCTCGTCGGCTGCGGGCAGCGCCGCGAATAAAATCCACCTGTCCGCCGATGCCGCTGTAGAAATCATAGCCCAGTGAATCCGCACAGACCTGGCCGGTCAGGTCAACTTCCAGCCCCACGTTAATGCCCACCATTTTCTCGTGCTGGCTGATCACATGGGGGTCATTCACGTATTCGGTGGGATGAAATTCAAAGAACGGATTGTCATGAATATATTCATAGAGTCGTCTAGAGCCAAGGCAGAAACTGGCCACAACTTTTCCTCGGTTAATGGTCTTTTTGGAACAGGTAATCGCCCCGCATTCAATCAGGTCGATAATCCAGTCACCGAACATCTCAGTGTGTACGCCCAGGTCACGTTTGCCCTTAAGGGTTTCAGCCAGCGCCTGAGGGATACGACCGATGCCGCATTCAATGGTGCTGCCATCATCCACCAACCGGGCAATATTCTCTCCTATCCGACTCAAAGTTTCATCACAGGTCTCAACCGGCACCTCCATTACAGGTTCATCGTGGGGCACAAAGACATCAATATCATTCACATGGAGAAAACTGTCGCCGTATGTAAAGGGCATATTGCTGTTAACCTGCGCGATCACGTACTTGGAGTTGGCGGCCGCAGATTTCACAATATCCACGGAAACCCCCAGACTGCACAACCCATTGTGATTGGGCGGCGACACAGAAATCAGGGATACGTCAATAGGGATGCGTCCGCTTTCAAACTGCACCGGAATATCGGAAAGGAAAATCGGCGTGTAATCCCCGTAACCGGCATTGATATAATCTCGGACATTGTCGGAAACAAAGAAACTGTTGAGCTTGAAGGTGTCCTTAAGCTTTGGGGCAGCATAAGGTGCATCGCCGATCGTGAGCAGCTGGAGAATCAGCACATCGTGTATATTTCGGGCGTTCTTCACCAGAGCTTCGATCAAATGGCGGGGCTGACCGCAGCCGGTACCGATAAAGACACTGTTACCGGACTTAATCCATTTGACCGCCTTTGCAGCCGTCAGGACCCGGTCCTTGTATTTTTCTTTCCAGTCCAATGACATGAGGTTTTTCTCCTAAAATAAAATATTATCCTTCAACGCTGATCCGGGCATCGACGGCCACCGGGGTAGATCCTTCCGGCCCCACGATGAATGGATTGATATCCATTTCCTGGATCTGCGGGAATTCCGTAACCAGCTGGGACAGCCGCTGAAGCGCCTCGGCAACCACATCAATATCCACACCCTCCTGACCGCGCACGCCCTTGAGCATCTGGTAGGTTCGGGTACTCTGAAGCATCTGCCGGGCCTCGTCCGATGTGAGCGGTGCCAGGTAAAAGGAGACGTCCTTGAGCACCTCAACCATGATTCCGCCCATACCGAACATCATCAGCGGCCCGAAATGCGGATCACGTGTCATGCCGATAATCACTTCCTGGTTCCGCTGACACATCTCCTGAACCAGCACGCCCAGAATATCGGCATCCGGCATTCTCTTGGGAATCCGGTACATCATCAGATCAAAGGCATCCATCACTTCCTGGGGATTCTTCAGACCGACCTTCACACCCCCGACATCGGACTTGTGGACAATGTCCGGAGACCAGATTTTCATTACCACAGGAAAGCCAATCTGCGATGCAATGCTTCCGGCCTGCTCCGCTGTGGTAGCAATAGATCCGCGCGGGGTGACAAACCCGTAGGCCTCCAGAATTTCCTTGGAATCCATTTCGCCGATCTCCCGGTTCTTTCTTCTCAGGTACCGGTCAATGATCTTCTCCACCTTATGACGATTGACCGGAAATAGTTTGACCACACGCTTGGGCCGTGTTCGCCAGCGCATATAATCGTTCATCACCCGAATGACCTCAACGGCTTCTTCAGGAGAGTCGTACACCGGAACCGAACCATCCTGCAAAATGCGGATGCCCTCGGCCACCTTCTCCGCGCCCATAAAGCCGGCAATAATGGTCTTTCCCTGTTCACCGGCATTGATCCGAACCGTGGCCTGAGCCGTTTCCGTGCATTCGGTCATGGCTTGGGGTGTAAGCAGAATCAGCACCGCGTCCACACCCGGATCCTTGAGCACGGTTTCCAGAGCAAATTCGTAGCGATCCGACAACGCATCCCCCAGGATATCCACAGGATTCTTGATATTTGCGGCCGGAGGCAGCTTGGCGGCAAGGATCTCTTCGGTCTCTGAGGTAAACTCGGCAAATGTCAGTCCCTCCCGCTCAATGGCATCAGCAGCCATAATACCGGGACCGCCTGCATTGGTGATCACGGCCACACGCCTTCCCTGCGGAACCGGCTGACTTGAAAACGCCCGGGCATAGCCGAACTGCTTTTTAATGGATTCGCACCGGATGATTCCAGCCCGTTCAAATACACATTCATACGCTACCTCACTGCCGGCCATACTTCCGGTATGAGACGAAGCTGCTGCCGCGCCGGCACCGGTTCCGCCGGACTTCATCAGCAGAATCGGCTTGGCATCAGAAATCTTCTCAGCCTCCCGGACAAACAGATCACCGTTTCCAATACTCTCCAGATAACCGGCAATCACACGGGTCTTCGGGTCTTCTCCCAACGCCCTCATAATATCCAGTTCATTGATATCTGACTTGTTGCCAATGCTGATCAATTTACTAAACCCAATCTTGTCCGCGTTCGCCATATCCAGAATGGCAGACACCAAAGCACCGGACTGAGACAAATACCCAATGCCACCCGGTCCGGGCAGCTTACCGCCGAAACTGGCATTCAATTTGGACGAAGGAACCATAAGCCCCAGACAGTTGGGTCCAATCACGCGGATGCCTGACGATTTGGCAATACGTTTGACCTCTTCCTCGAGCTTCAGTCCTTCCTCACCGATCTCCTTGAAACCGGCACTGATGATAATCACGGCTTTGCTGCCGATTTCTGCGCATTGATTCATGACATCCGCCACAAAACGGGCCGGAACTATCACAATAACGAGTTCTGGCGCCGATCCAATGCTCTTCAGGTCCGGAAAACACTTCATGCCCAGGATCTCATCTGCTTTGGGATTTACCGGAAAAATATCGCCTTCGTATCCATCTTCCTGGAGACTCTTGAGGATCTCAAAGCCGACCTTGCCCTTTTCCCTGGACGCGCCGACAATTGCAACGGATTGGGGTTCAAAGAAACTGGTTATGCTCATGGGGTCACCACCTTACGAATAATATGTGTCGAACAGCAGTAATGATCGCTCTTCAAGGCGTGTTGACTGCGATGCTTTCAATGATAAAGGGCTGAGGACCAGCACTGTTCACTAAAATAAGGGTGCACGTCTTGCCCGCGAATGCGGATAAATTGATTATATATTTCCGGAAATACCAGTCAATGACTTTTTGGACAGATAATTGAATTGATTATCATCGAAAAGATTTATGCTCATTGAAAAATATATTAACCGCAAAAAAGCGCAGAAATCGCAGTTCGCTAAAGGAGTGCAGTTTAATCCTATTGCTATCGGGATCGATATTGTCGATTTTTAATACCTCAATTTTTCACCAAGATCCAGGATTTGGACAAAAAGAATCATAGAAACCA
>CAZGEP010000201.1:0-7055 GCA_964524955.1 uncultured Planctomycetota bacterium
GTCCTGGGCGGCAAGGGCAAAAGCCAATCCACCGATTCCCAGGCTGGCCAGCAGCGGACCGATTTCCTGATTCGCAATATTCTGAATAATATGCAGGGTCACGATAATCACAATCATCACCTTGAGTGTTCTTCGCATCAGCGGAACCAGCATGTCATCCAGCTTGCTTTCGGTTCTTTCCGTGAGTTTTCCGAGACGATCTTCAAGGATGTCAATCAGGCTGAATAAACCAAATCCGACCGTGATGGAAAACAGAAGGTTGACGACCTTGTCGATGACAGCCTCTGTATCCTCGGACATGTGCAGGAGGTTTATGGAAATCAGGAATCCCACGGAAAAGAATAGTATCGAGACCGGCGTTCGTAAGCTTTTAAGCATGGTGAGAAAGATCGTGCGCGGCTGTTGTTCATTTATTTCTAACCTTCTGTTGACAAAGAACGTAAAGATCCTGCCCAGGGAAAATGAGATCAGCAGTATGAAGAACATGACAATATACTGCCAGATCAGGTTGTTGCTGTTTTTGGGGTACTCATAGGTAAGCAAGTTGTACAAGTGGTTCATTTCCGGTTTAGTTCCTCCAGTTTTTGTGTAGCCATTTTATAGTATTGATTGTCTTTATTCTCATGAAAGTCCTCAATGATTTTAAGGAAGGCGGCGGTTGCACGGGTCGGGTCCGTATCAACCAGCAGATTGGCCAATCGGACACGGGCTTCGAGAATAGAGTCCATGTCTCCGGGAAAATATTCTTCGACCTTGTCATACGCCAGGTTTTTTTCTGCTGGATTGGAGAGATCTTTTGCATAACGAATCTGAGCTGCACCGTTTTCTTTCTTGGGGATAATCAGATCGCCGGTCACCGGGGTGCTTGATTTCTTTTTGATTTTGCGTTTTCGGGTACGATGGCCTCTGCGAATTCTTCCGCTTCTGCGCGAGCCGGTAGGCGATTTCTTTTTACGTTTGGTTTTTCTTCGCCGGGAACTCTTTGCAAACTTAAGAGGTTTGTCTTCGGACAGCAGTTCCAGATCTTTGCGAAAGTCTTCGGGGGTCTGGTAACGCTTGTCTGGATCCTTGCTCAACGCCTTGAGTATGATGCTGCATTCGTTTCGCGTCAGAGCGGAATTGAAATCTGATGGAGTGGCGGGTTCCTGAGTGACGTGTTTGACCATGACCCCCAGCGCGTTGTTTCCCTCAAATACCGGTCTGCCCGTAACCATGTGATAGAGAGTGGCCCCCAGTGAATATATGTCGCTTCGGATATCAATGTCTTTTTTGCCCTGGGCCTGTTCCGGGGATGTGTAGTGGGGCGTACCGATGGAGAATGATCCTGTTGAAGTCATATCCACGAGATATTCCGCATTTCTTCCCACACCCAGATCTGCGAGTTTAGCGGTTCCGTTCTCATTGATCATGATGTTGGTCGGTTTGACATCGTGATGCATCAGGCCATTATCCGCGACGACCTGGAGCGCGCTGCAGATTTGAGAGGTAATCCGGAAGCTCAGTGTTTTCTCGATCTTTCCCCGCGTATTGATCATCTCCTGGATCGTATCTCCATCCACGTATTCCATGGCAAAGAAATGCTTGCCATTGGATTCTCCCACTTCAATACCTTTGACAATATTGATGTTGTTCAGTCGGGAGACCGCCCTGGCTTCACTGTAGAACTGGTTGATGTAATCGGGATTCCGGGAGAGATTTGAATGAAGAATTTTGAGCGCCACAATACGATCCATTTTTATCTGCCGGGCCTTGTATACCGCCCCGATCTTTCCCTGACCGATCATTTCAAGGATTTTATATCCCTTGATCGGGCTTTTCACCTTGTTCTGGATTTTAAGAATTTCTTCACGCTGTTGAGGCGTAATAAAGCCTTTGGCAACCAGTAGATCCCCCAGACGAAGCTTTGTTCCTTCCATGAGAAGCTGCATCTGCCGGTCCATACAGAATTCGATCTGGTCCTTGGTAACAAAACCCTTGCGAAGAGCAATGTATCCAAATGTTCTTGAGCTGGTTTTATTCATAGTGTATTTTAACCGCTACCAAAGGGGGAAAGGCAAGAAATAAAAATAGATTTAAGAAATATTTTAGTTCTGCAGCGGAGACTGTCAAGTAAAAAAGGATGGTCATAAAACAGAAACACCTCCCTGTTAACTCTTTCAAAAGGGAGGTGTTGTTTTGTGGATTCAGGAGCCGCTTCCGGTTTTGAGAAAACGTTGTTCCGGAGGCGCAGCAAACTCCACCTTGGTCATCCTGGCAATCTTGCATGCATTGAGTGTCTTGATGATATACAGAAACGGTACATCTTGTTTTCCATGGATTTCGACTGGTACATTATTGGAATCTTCCATGCCGGCAGAAATACGACTTAAGGCTTCGGGCAACTCTTCAAACCGTCCCAGAACCGTTTGGTTTACCTTGACGCTTACGGGAGGTATCTTTCTTGGGTCCGGATTGCTGACCGGAATTTTATGCAGGTAAATTTTGATTTTATCATACTGTTTGAGTTCTTTGGGTTGTTGCATCTGTCCTTTGTCCCGGGGGAGATGGGAATTCAGCCTTCCCTCAATCTGCTTAGGAGGGAGAAGGATAAAGAAAATTAACAGTAGAAAAATGCAGTCAATCATAGGGGTCATGGTAAATGGAGGTTCTTCCAGATCCAGTTTTTTTCGTTTACGTGCCATTCGGTATACCTCCAATGAAGAGCGTTAATCGTTTTCATGCGTGGCGGCAAAGGACATCTTCCACAATTGATTTTTCATACACATTATCATGATCTTCTGTACGTGACTGTATTCCGTCCGCTTGTCCACGCGAACTTTCACCTGGCGGAGGGGAAATCCATCTTCACCTTTGGGAGACAGCTTGGCTTCCTCAGCAAGCAGGTTCATCAGGGCGGGTTCGGTAAACCGCTTGCCCTGTACAAACAAATCACCTTCATGGTCAACATTGATAACCACTTTGCCGGGCTCATCATCAACAATCGCCTGACTTGCTGTTGGAAGCTCCAGCTTGTGCTGATCCAGCTTGGTGAATTCGGAAACAAGCATGAAGAACACAATGAGCAGAAACACACAGTCAATCATGGGTGTCATATTCATTTCAATTTCAGCTGGTTCTGACTTAACTTTCCGTTGTTTCCTGGCCATGAGAGGACCTCCTTTCGGGAAGATTATTCCCTGAACCGTTCCAGAAGCTCTGAACAGACCGCATTGATTTCAATGACAATCCGGCTGACGCGGTTTCTCAGAAAGAAGTAAAAGGCACTGGTCGGGATGGCAACAAACAGACCAAGAAAGGTGGTGACCAGTGCGAGCATGATACCTTCAGCCAATTCATCCGGCTTGGCCGCACCGCCTGTTTTTGAAATCTTGTCAAATGCGCGGATCATTCCCCAGACCGTTCCGAACAGACCGAGCATAGGGGATACACCTGCGATCAGGGAGAGATAGCTGATTTTCTGTCCCAGGTATGTAGCCTGCTCATCTCCGGACTCAATCAGCCCATCCAGCATGGCTTCATATCCGCCGTCCATGCGTGCCAGAGCCGGGCTCAGTGTGTTGGTCAAAGGAGAATCTTCGGCTTCACAGAGCTGAAGCGCACCTTCATAGTCTTCATCATCAAACATACCTTCCAGCGTGCTCAGTGCACCCGGTGGAATCAGCTTGTCTCGATTCAGGGAGATCATATTCTCAATAATCAGTGTCATGGATACAACCGACAGGAGAATAATCACTATACCGATTGCACCACCGCCGGATACAATAATGTTAAACATGGATGTTGCCTGTACAGGTGCTTCAGCGGGAGCATCCTGCGCAAAGAGCATTACCGGAATGGCAACAAAACTAACGGCCAGGCATACACCAAAAAAACTTCGAAATAGATTTTTAACCATTCTCACAATCTCCTCCTGTTAGAATTTGTTAAGTCGATCCTTGGCCTTTTTAGGCCATTCGCGGTTGAGTCCTTCTCCGATACACATATTATACAGTTTCCTGGCCCTTTGTGCAGCATTTTTTTCCACATTTCGCAGCATCTCAAAGCAGTAAGCTGCTTTGTACAAGGCCTTCAGGTATTCGTTATGGTCTTCGGTGGATGAATCAAAGTAAATCGCAGTCCAGAGAAACTTTTTTCTGGCGTCTATATACTTGTTTTTTGCCAGAAGGATTTCACCTTGCGCATTGGTTATTGGAGCCCCTGAATATCGTTTGGTAAGATCATTGATTTTGGTTTCTGCTTTTCGGTATTCTTTTTTGAGCAACATGATTTCCAGTTGCGCGATTTCAATGTCTTTACGAAGGTTTTTGTCGGAAATCGACGGCAACATTTCGGCAAACCCCTTGTCTGCTGTATTCAGTGCGTTTTTGTCGCCGGTTTCCTTGAACTTTTGGAGATAACTCCTGTACACATTGAGCCGGGCTCTGTTTTTAGATGATTTGTCGAGTGCATCAAGCTGCATCATTTCCTTGAACGTCTTGATTGCCCGGTCACGTTTTTTCTGACGCACGTAGGAATCCGCAATCTCGTTCCAGGCTTTAATATAGAATTTGGACTTAGGATCCTTGGTGATCTCCTTTAATTTGGCCAGGGCTTTTCCATGTTTGCCCAGCCGTACCCAGCACTGCGCTGTGTAATAATCTGTATACATTTTCAGCCATTTTTGATTTAAACGAACTCTCTTGAAGTGGTGGAGTGCTCGTTCATAGGTACCTTCATTCATGCACTGAACTCCGCGTTTAAATTCCATGGGCGCATTGCCGTATTCTACCTCGAGGATATTGTCCTGCTTGATTTCAATTGGTGTGGGCTGATCCTTCATAATTCGAAATTTGAGGACCTTATAATCTTCATCAACAATCCAGCCCTGATTCATTTTACCGTTTTTCATCCGGACCGTATCCGGCGGCGCACCCTGCGCCAGTAGATACTGGGTGAAAGAGCCGATCAGTGCCAGCAGAAGAATGGTGTGAATTCGTGATTTCAATGTATACATACCTGTTTACTCCAGGTTATTCAGGTTTTCCTTGGCCTTGGTTTCCCATTCGGTACCGGCCCCTTTTTCCACAACCATATTGTATAGCTGTTTTGCGCGGACAGAACCAGTTTTATCCGTATCCTTGAGCTTCTCAAAGCAAAGTGCAGCCATAAACAGTCCCTTAAGATAATCGTCTTTGTCGTTACAGGGAAGGGCTACTGTTTTCAGAAAATTGAATCGTGCCTCAGCATAGTTCTTTTCCTGAAACGCAATGTCACCGAACCCGTTTGTTATGATGGGACCGGATAATGTATTGGACAACTGCTTGAGTTTGGATTTTGCCATGCCGTAATTTTCCTGGTAAAGCATGACCTTGACTTCAAAGAGGGAAATTTCTTTTTTCAGATCTTCGTCAAGAACCCGGATCGACAAATCGTTCAGTTTTCGTGCGGCCTGTCGGACAGAGTCCTTATCCTTTTTGGCAAAAAGGCATTTGTACGCATTGAATTGTCCCCGCTGTTTCCAGGCTTTATCCAGCCGTGGATTGGCTGCGAGCTCATCATAATGTTCAAACGCCTTATCAAACTCATTTTCATCAACGCACATTTCCGCCAGTGTCTCTCTGGCGCGGACAAAGAATTTAGAGTTGTTGTCTTGAGCGATCTTCAGCAGCAAGGCGGTTCCCTCATCTGTTTTGCCGGTTTTGCAGAGAGAAATCGCAGTATAATAATCCACATACATTTTGACCCATTTCTTGCTGGTCGGAACCTTGGCCAGGTATTTTAAGGCGCTTTCGTACCGGCCTTTGTTAAAGTCAAGTTCAGCACTCGCAAATTCTGCAGGCTGGTCACCGTATTTAATTGAGCGGATAGTTTCCTGCTTGAATGTTTGTTTGACGGCGCCCTTTTTAAGCTTCAAAACCTTGTAGTTGTCTGTAGTGATCTGTCCCTTAACAGGATTTGTCTGGCCCTTGATCCAAACGGTATCCTGCCCATCTGTCGACTGAGCTTGGGCAAAGGACGCCAGGACAGTGAATACAAATGACAATAGTATCAGAGGAATAAAAGATGATCTCTCCATGGGATTACTTTTCCTCCTTGCCGGTGGTTGTGTCAGGAGTCTTTTCTGTTGCTTTCTTTGTTTTTGTGTCTTGGGTTTTCTTTTTTTCAGGCTTATCTTGCGATGCATTCTTTTCTGTGTCCGATGACAACACATCCTTTTTTTCATCAGCTGTATTTTCTTTGGTTTCCGGTTTGTCTTCTGAATCCTCATTTAGTTCGGGTTCTTCTTTTTTGATTTCGATGCCCAGTTCGTGTTTTTTCGACAGTTTGTCGAAACCATATTTCAGGTAAATTTCAGGATTCATTACCAACAGACGCATAGTGGTGATTCCGCGTTTCCTGAATATTTCCCTTTTTTCCTTGTCCTCGACAATTTTACCGAGTAGAAGGTCGGTATCCACGCGTTCATATTTTACCTTGTATTTTGCGTCACCGTCAGGAAGATTGTTTTCCAGATCCAGCCATGTTTTTATGGCTTCGATTCCGTAATTGGATGCTTTGGCCTGATCCGTTTCTGCGATGTTCTGCGCGGCGCGGGTATAGGCTCGGGCCAGATTCCATTCGTACCGGACGATTTCCGGAAAATGATCATTAATTTGTTCCCACAGCTGGATGGACTCATCCCACGCACCGCTGTACATCTTGCAGTCTGCCATACGGGTTTTGGTGTCGATCTGGTCAATCAGGTTTTTCACACCCGCCACGATATTCTTAAGTTGTTTGACGCAGCTCTGCCAGTTTTTTTCTCGTTCAGCCAGTTTGAGTATGGGAGTCATGTTTTTGAACTTAGCATATTTTGTTCCGGCAAAAGACACCTTTTTCTCAAACATACGAATGAACCGGTCATAATCTTTGACCTCTTCTTCCCGTTCATGCGATGGCTTGTCAAGCAGGCCGGGCTCGTCGTAGAGAAAATCCATCCAGAATTTGAAAAAAGCTTCGTCTTTTTCTATGTTTTTGGAAGAAATGAAATTTTTCCAGATTGCGTCCATATCTTTTTTGTCCGGGATTTCACCCTT
>CAZGEP010000202.1:0-6903 GCA_964524955.1 uncultured Planctomycetota bacterium
GTTATCAGTGGCTTGCGTCGCCAATCTCCGTTGATAGAAAATGGAACATCCGTTGTATAGAGACTTCAGCCAACGGTTGTCTTTTCTGCAATATTCAATTAATTTATCACAGAAAAACGAATTGTAGTAAAACGTTCCCTTGCACGTAAAAAAAGGACCACTTTGGATATGTATTTTTTCTTTCGTTTTGTTTTTCAGGTATAGTTCAAGCAAAAGAGGGCAACCAGACGCCATTAATTCTTTCTTCCTGCCACCCTCCATACGCACACCCCCGTCGGAAGTCTTAATTGTTCTATAGTGAGTACTGTGTATACGTATATACGTTTCCTGCCTTAAATCCGAAAGAAGTGATTGAACGACTTTTTGATTCATTATTTTGCATTCAGCTTTTTTGTATTGTCCATTACCCATATCGATACTGCAAAAAGAACACGAAAGCTTTAGAAACATAACATCCTTGTCAGAAATATCATGAATCGGATCCGTATACTGCCTGCGAATCATGTCGATCTTGTAAGAATCCTTTCCGTCAACAAGATACTCAACGATCTCGACTTTATTTCTAACGTGCCCTTTTGAATATTCCTTTTTTATTACATTATACTTCTTAAGCAAATGGTTACGTTTTATTTTGCCTGCGTTAATTATTTCCTTAACTTTGAGGCTCGGGTTTCCGTATGTATCGAAAATATGATATGCAGACATATCCTTTTGCTGGGCAGAGCAACCAATAAATACCGTAACAATCATTGCAATTGAAATAAGGTTGATATTTCTCATACTTCCGACTCACTTCAACATAGTAGGTTGTTGGCAAATCAAAACGTTGCTCAACTTTTTAATTCAAAGCAGCTGTGCCAATTCCTTGATATTTTTTTCTTTTTCCCGCTGTATATATAGGTTTCGGTCTTATCCTCGACAGTGGTTTTGCCGTCTTTTGTTATCTCAGAGTGATATTGATACTCAAGCGTATTATGTTTCAACTCATTGACTCATTTTACCTTTAAAACTGAACATGACAATTTGCATGGACTTTCCCTTATGAAACAACACTACCTCGAGAAAATTCATTTCTTTGCCTTTGGGAAAAGCAGTAATGGAATAGTATACATTGCCGTTGATCAGCTTTTTCAGAGAAACTTTTGTAAACCGTACCTCACCGGAAGTGCCTGCCCAGAAGATATTACGGATAGGAACAAGCACGTTCTCATTTATCCTTTTTCGAACCTCCGGGATCATCATATTGACAACGTCTTTATATTTTTCCTTTTGAAGGAGAACCAGAAAATTAGAAGCGGTTTTTCGGGCTATCTACAGGTTTTTATCGCTTTCCTTACAGGGGGTTGACATAGACCACCGTACGATCCTGTATCCCTTTCCTGTATCCATATAGAGTACATCCAAAATGTATTTGGATCTCCAATATCTCTCTAACCTGAAGGACAGGGAGCACGTTGGACCGTTACTTGTCATGCTGTTCATAAAGCCGACTCTCTCTGGGTTCCAAGTCTTATCCAGCTTGTCTCGGATCCTTCCCACCTGCTTTACGAATGCCTGTTTAGGCCACGCTTTTTGCAATTGGGAATTTAGTTGCTTGTAGATGCTGTCAAAATCCTTCTTTTTCAATTGTTCAAGTAGTACATTTGAATCAACTGCCGGTTAAAACGTTGATTCCTCAGCACACAGCATTGAGTGACTAATCCCAATCACCAACATGCCTGTCAACAAACAACAAATCCATATCCGCTTCATCTTATCTCCTTTATAAAATCATCTCAATTTCTTTTCAGTTCTCTTATCATCCTGTACATCCTGTTTATCCTGTCTGCATTCTTTCTTTTCGGAGTTTCTATCTGCAAAAATCGTTTTTCCATGAAAATCATGAAGAACAACTCTTGGAGTTGCTTAGTTGCTGTCGTCCATCCGTTCTTCAGCCCTCTGTCTGTAAACGCTACAGATCCTTGTATTTTTCGATTAGCCATCGACCATAAACTATAAACTATCGACCGACTTGCCTCTTCACTCGAAAGAGACAATTATCTGTCTCTTGCCTCTTTCATCCGTTTCTTTACGATCTCATAGCAGAGCTTTGGCCGGCGGTATTCGTCCACGGTCCCTTTGTTATTGTAGGTGCGGGGACGAGGAAACCACCACTGGTTTTCCTCTGTTACCCGGCAGTCGGCAAACTGCCAGATGGCAGCACCGCTGACAGCCGGATGGTTGAGGTATGTTTTGAGCGCATGATCCAGGATTTCGGCCTGATACTCCTCGGTCCACCGGACCCGGCTGGGGTTACGGTTTCCGTAGATCGCGCCAGCGCCGAATTCACTGATAATAACAGGTTTTCCCTTGCCGCCTTTGCTTTTGGAACTTTTGAGCCATGCAAGCATCTCTTTGAGCCGGTCCTCTGCCTGGTCCGGCCGCATGTCACCGTACCAGCCGGTGTAGATGTTCCAGCTGATGATATCCACCAGACCTGCGCACTGGTTTTTCTCCATGGTGTTGTCCGCAAACGTGACCGGGCGAGAATCATCGAGTTTCCGCATCAGGCTGAGAACACGGGCGTGCTCTTTGCGGCCGGAAGCGGTCTGGGCTTCGCATTCATTGAGCGTGCCCCAGATGATGATACTCGGATGATTGAAATGCCGGGTAATCATCTCCCGTGTGGAATCTTCAATCTGTTTGCGGTATGCGGGATGGCTGAAGTCCACGTGACGCGCATGAGACTCCTCCCACACGAAAAAACCCATTTCATCGCAAAGGTCCAGGAAGCGCTGGTCATTGGGATAATGACAGGTCCGGACAAAATTGCATCCCAGGTCACTGATCATGTTCAGATCCCGCACCATGCTCTCCACGGGAATGGCGCACCCGTAATGCGGGTGGTCTTCATGGCGGTTGTAGCCCCGAAGCCGTACAGGTTTTCCGTTAAAGAGTATTTTGCTTCCGCGCACCTTGACTTCGCGGAATCCGACCCGGTCCGTCAGGTCATCCACAGCCAGATCCCGATCAAAGAGAAGCGCGGTGATTTCATGCAGATGCGGATTTTCCACCGACCACTCCCTGACCGTCAGACCGGTCAACCGGGTGGAGATCTCACGTTCTTTACCCGCGGACACAGTCACCCTGCCCAGGTCCAGCTCCTGGTCATTGAGCAGAAAACGAACCAACCGGGTCAGTCGTTTTTCCGACCAGTTTTTCAATACAATCCGGACCTCCAGGTCCCAGGTCTTGCCTTTTCTGCGCGGAACCGCTGTCATACGGTCCACGTAGACTTCCGGCACATACTGAACATCCACGGGGCGGGTAATCCCGCCGTAGGTATAATAGTCGTTTCCGATATGAAGCGCGGAATGCTCGCCAAAAGTATTATCCACCTCCACCAGAAGCTCATACTCGCGGTCTTCGCATTCCGGGGTCAGAACATCCCACGGGGTAAAGGCATCGTAATGCGATCCAATCTCTTTCCGGTCAACAAAAACTCTTCCGGTATGACTGACACCCCCGAAAGCCAGACGCATGGCAGTACCCGGCTCCCCCGGCACCCGGGTCCGAAACCAGGCCCGGCCACGGTAGGACTCAAGACCGGGGATGATTTCCCATGCACACGGAATGTATGCCTGGCGCGGAAAGCGGCCGGGAAATACTCTGGATTGTTTACGATCCTTTTCCGTGACAAAGTCCCACCACCCGTCCAGTGAAAAAGTATTGCGAATATCATGCTGATTGAATGTCCGAAGCATCGCGGATTCCTCCGGTATAGTATTGCGGGAAGGTATATGTTTCTTTATCAAAGGAAGTTACATTTCCATAACGAGAAATATATCCCGAATGTGAGCCTTGTCAAGGTAAAATGCGGAAGGTTCACCCCCTCTCCTGCTTCTTTTGCGCGGGCAACAGGAGTTGATCTTCATAGTCTGATTGTCGGACCTATAATGTAAAAAACATGCTTGAAAAGTAAAAGGATATTCAAACGCAATGTAAAGCGCATCATAGTGGTCTGTCAACACTATCCTCTGAAAGATGCAAAATCCAATTGATTGGTGTCTGAAATTGGGTATAATCGCAGTATTACTGAGATTAATATTTGAGGCTAATCATGAGTATTCAAAAGCGATCCCGGGAACGCAGAAAAAGAATGACCGGACACAGGTCAACCGGTTTCAGTGAAGCGGAAAAGTGGGATTTGGAATTCTGGCAATCACAAACCCCGCAGCAACGGCTTTCCGCACTCATTGCCATCCGCAGGGATATCCAGGCTGTTAATCCTGATTTGCTTACGGAGGAATAATGGAAACGGTTCAGGATTTTGAAGATTTGCTCAGCATCCTTGAAAAAAGAGGAGTGGAGTATCTGATTGTTGGAGGTCTCGCGTTTATTTTCCACGCAAAACCACGCTACACAAAAGACATTGATATTTGGCTGAACTCCACTGATAAAAATATCCAACTGGCAAATGCAGCATTAGATGAATTCGGTGCACCATACACATTGACTCTTCCGCCGGATAATCAGGAAATACTACAACTCGGCCTCCCTCCCAACCGGATAGATCTTCTTCAGTCAGTCGGGCCCATTGATTTCCCCAAGGCCTGGAAAAACCGAATCCGGGACAACTACGGATGCATTCAATGCAACTGGATCAGTCTGGAGGATCTGATCTGTATTAAGCAGAATATAAACCACCCTCGACACCAGGATGATGCCCGTATTCTCAAGCAAGTTCGAGAAATAAAAACCAACTCCTGAAATGCTTTTTCAGTCTAAAAAGGTGTCGTGGGTTGGTTCAGGCTTCGTACACTTTTTTATCTTGCAGTTTTTGAACACGACATATACTGTTACGGACAGACCATGACGGAAAAAAACGATCCTGCATCAAAAACCATGCCTCTTTCCGAACACCTGCGAGAACTGCGTGCACGCGTAATCCGCTGCCTGGTGCTTGTGGCATGCGCCTTTGTCCTGTGCGTGGTCTTTTCAGAAGAGATCTATCTGTTTCTGGTCTATCCCTTTTCAGAAGAAAAAAATCCTATTACGTTTTATTACGAGCTTATGGCCGAAGGGGTTATGGTTCAGCTCAAAATCGGGCTGTATTCGGCGATTTTTATTTCTCTGCCCTATATTATACTCCAGGCCTTTTATTTTATCTCTCCGGGACTCAAGCCCAATGAACGAAAGATGGCAATCACAGGAATGCTCGTCTGCTCGGTCATGTTCCTGGCCGGGATCACGGTATTTTACGCACTGATCCTACCGGCTCTGGTTCCCGGGCTTCGCTCGTTTAATTTTCAAGGCGTTGGGGAACGCTACATCCTCAAGGATAATCTGGCATTTATTCTCAAAATGCTGCTCGGTTTCGGAATTGCGTTTCAACTGCCCATTGTTCTCTATATTCTAGTCCGAACAGGGGTACTTCCGATTAAAATGCTTCAGTCCAACCGGCGGTATGTAATTGTAATCCTGCTCGTGATATCCGCTGTACTCACTCCCCAGGATGTCTGGAGCCAGCTGATGATGGTCGGGCCGCTGTACCTGATGTTTGAAGCCACACTGATTGTCTGCCGCATGGGAGGAAAAAAGAATGTTTAATCTGGGCCTGGGTGAAATTGTACTGATTGCGATTGTGCTGCTGGTTCTCGTGGGACCGGACAAGCTGCCGGATACCCTCCGGAAGATCGCACAGTTTATTACCCGGTTTCGCAAAGCCATGGACAATGTGCGGGATGAATTCCATGAAGCCTATCAGGACACAGTGGATGAAACCCGTAAGACCATTGAAGGCACGGTGAATGAATCCGGCACTGAAGATACCTCAGACTGCGATGACACACCAGATGATGAATTCGATGGTGAGCGCGACGACGAATACCAGGAAGAGGATGACGACCCAAAAGAATGGGAAGACGATCTGGAAGAAGACACTCAGACAGATTCACCCGCCCCGAACAAACCCGCAGGTTGACTGCTCAATCACTTTGGACATTGTTTTTCATCGATATCGCGATCGCAATTCTTTCTACTCTTTTCATTTAATCAATGCAGCATCTGCCAGGTCCTGATGGATTCAACGGGGTAGATCAGCATCAGCACATTCAGTGTCAGATTATCCCTCACCCAGAAGAGCAGCACAAGCTCCGCGACAAAAAATACAACCAGTGACCATTTGAGACTCAGCTTGCGGGCCATCAGAAATCCGGCGCCGCAGCACAAAACATCTGCCACGGAGTTGATAATCGAATCCCCCTCATACCCCAGCGAAATCGTGGCCTCCCGATACCGCTCAATAATAAAGGCAGAGTTCTCCAGAATCTCCCACCCCGCCTCCAGGGCACATGCGGTCACCAGTTTCCAGGCAAACGGCATTCGTGGACGCAGCAGAAAGATCAATCCGCAAAAAGCCATGCCGTGCAGTACATGTGTAAAACTGTAGGGATCAAGAAAGTGCTGGGAGTTATGCGCGCTCCAGATATCCCCGGCCCATAGATTCCACTGCCCGCAGGCGCACCACCACACCCGCCCCTGCACACGGAGCTGAATCATGGTCAGCACAAGAATTGCTGCCAGCGTTACCCACGGTAAGAACCCATGGTTTTCTTTTTTTATTTCTTCCATGCGCAGAACTTGTCGATCCTATATATTCGGTCGCTATCGATATCGCAATCGGTATCGCTATCGTCAGTCTAAGACTCCAACGAGGTAAGATATAAACAACGATCGCCGAAGGCACGGATTTGATCCGTCCACTGACGGAAACAAACAAAATAGGCGAAAATGTCTTTCATCCATCAAGCAGTTCTTTCGTTTCTTTCGCGTATTTCGGTGTTCTCATTTCTTTCGCAATTGCCTTGCTGCCAAGTCTCAGATTGTTTGACCTTACCCCGCCGCATTAATCCCGCATAATTT
>CAZGEP010000203.1:0-6751 GCA_964524955.1 uncultured Planctomycetota bacterium
GTGGGGAGGGTTAAAGAAAAAAAGGCGGCTGATCTTGTTATGGACCAGTCGCCTTTGAAGGAATATGACACGACAGGGGGTGTCAAGAAAGTGTCGTGTTTTTTGCGTTAACCTGCTAATTCCTGCTAAACTCTGCTGAGGATTTGAGCAAGTTCAAACAGTCTGGAAGGTGCATAAACACTGGGGTTATCGGTGTAAGTGGTTGTTAATGCTGAATTGGGAAAGATAACAGGAAATATTTGTGTCGAGCAGGCGCTCTAGCCAGCTGAGCTAATGGCCCGTTACTTGGAATTATATTGCAGGCTTGTTTTATTTCAACTGGTTTTTTGGATGCCGGTTTATTTTTTCCGGTGAAATTTATCTGGTTTGTTCTCGAAAAGCATTGACATCGGGTTTGGTTGATTAGAATATCTGTATATATTCGTTTCCTTTTAGGAGTGAGGTTCTCATGTTTGATCTGGATAATCTCAAGGCGCCTGTACGAAGCAGGGTTGAACCCTTTCTCAAGGATGTATTTTCCGGCCTGAATGCGGAAGATGTGACCAGTGTGTATGTGGTGGGCAGTTCGGTCACACCGGATTTTACCCGGTTTTCCGACACCAATACGCTTTTTATTATTCGGGGAAAGGCTTTGGATTTTGTTAAGACCGTGGCCCCGCTCGGAAAGCGCTACGGTAAGAAAAAAGTGCGTGCCCCGCTGGTCATGACTGAGGAGTATATCCAGAAATCGCTGGATGTTTTTCCAGTGGAGTTTCTGGATCTGCGCACGGTCAATGCGCTGGTTTACGGTGTGGACCTGCTGGCAGAGCTGGAGGTTGATTCCACGCACCTGCGACTTCAGTGCGAGCGTGAACTCAAGGGCAGGCTGGTCACTCTTCGGCAGGGATACACGGAGACGGCGGGCAATGAGAAGCTGATCCGGCGAATGCTGGAGGAGATGCTGTCTTCGTTTATTCCGGTCTTTCGGGGTCTGCTTTTCCTCCGGAACAAATCGCTGTCTGATGCAAAGGCTGAGGTAATCTCATCTGTGGGACATTCTTTTGAGCTGGACATGAGTTCGTTTCACACGATTTTGTCTGTGAAGAAAGGCGATGTGACCTGGACCCGGGGTGCTGCAGAACATACGTTTGAAGGTGTGTACGCGATTGTGGAAGAGCTGTCAAACAAGGCGGATTTGATGGAGAATGAACTTGAAACGAATTCCTGAACGACTGTTTGTTTTTGTTGCGATTTTTCTACCTTTTCTGTGCGGATGTTTCAGGTCGCAGCAGCAGGGCTTTGAAATTCCGCAGCCCACAAGTCTTGTCGAGGACCGGGCCGGTGTGATGGACGATGCTGTGGAGCAGAAGCTGGAAGGGATCTTGAATGAGCTGCAGCGAAAGGCCAGGATTCAGTATGTTGTGATGACGATCGCCACGATAAACGGTGAGGATGTGGCCATGACCGCAACCCGGCACGCGCACAAGTGGAAACTGGGGGATGAAAAGAAGGACAACGGTATTTTCACGCTGATTGTGATTGATGAGCGCAAGGATTTCACTGCGGTTGGAATGGGGCTGGAAGGTTGTCTGACGGACGCGAAGGTGGGAGAGCTGAGCAGATCGTATCTGGTTCCGAATCTGAAGCGTAATGATTTTACCCGGGGAATCCATGATTTTTCTCTTGCCATTGCTGCTGTTGCAGCAAAGGAAATGAATACGACTCTCAACACTGTGCCTCCGGCGTCGAATCACAGACAGAATTTTACCCGCCGCAGGGGCATGGGAATCGGCGGTATGATATTTTTTATTATTATGGTAATTTTCCTCTCCCGCTCCGGCCCGCTGGGCTGGCTGTTTCTTCTTTCCGGTTCCAGCCGTTCATACGGCTCCTGGGGCCGCGGTTCTTCGGGTGGTTTCAGCAGCGGAGGGTTCAGCGGCGGATTCGGCGGTGGGTTCAGCGGGGGCGGAGCCGGCGGTTCATGGTAATTTTTTTTCGTACAGGAGTTATATATGTCAAGCGGAGCGAAGATTTTCATAGGGGTGTTGGTTTTAAGCCTTTTGGGTATGTTTTTCTCGCTGATCAGCGGATATAATTATGCCCGTCGTATGGACGAAGATGTGAATAAGCAGTGGGCGGAGATTGAGAATCATCTCAAGCGGCGCTATGACCTGATCCCCAATCTGGTCAATACGGTTAAGGGCTATGCCAAGCATGAGAAGGAGCTGTTCGGCAATATTGCCGAATCCCGCAAGGCATATTTCAGCGGTGGTTCGCAGGCGGCCAGGGCAAAGGCTGCGGGAAAACTTGAGGGATTTCTCTCTCGTCTGCTCGTGCTCCAGGAGCAGTATCCGGATCTGAAAGCCAATCAGAATTTCCTCAAACTCCAGGACAGCCTGGAGGGAACGGAGAACCGTATTGCAACGGCCCGGACCCGATACAATGAATCGGTCAAGGCGCTGAACGCGTATGCCCGGTCGTTTTTCGGCCAGATGATCTGTTCGTGGGCGGATGTGGAAAAACGGGAGTATTTTGAGATCGAGAAACCCGGGGAACGGGAAAACCCGACTGTGGATTTCAGCGAGTAAGGATGATGCGAAACAGTATTGTTTTGTTTCAGTTTTTTATTATAGGAGCACTGAGTACGGTTCTCGTCGCTGACGAGCCTCCCTCCTCAAAAAACAAACCAGTAAAGCTGGAGCTTCACCGGGTGCTGCCTGTGAACGGGCCCAAACGAAATCAGCCCTCGGGTCTGACGATCTCGGACGGAACGCTGTACGCTGTCTCGGACAAGCACGATGATACGATTTTCTCGGTGGAGCTTACAGATTCGTACGCGCGCATGAAACCCGCATATACGTTCAAGGTCAAGGCCAAAGGATACCTGGATTTTGAGGGATTGACCTGTGATGCAAAGGGAAATTTCTATATTGCCAGTGAAGCCAAATGCCGGATCATCAAGGTGGCGCCGAAATCAAAGACCGGGATTTTTGTTTCTCCGGATCTGCGTCCGTATGGTAAGAAGCAAGGTTTGTTCAAGGTTAAAAACGCATTCTTTGAAGGGATTGCGTGCCGGAAGACCGGTGTGTTTATGCTCGCTGTTGAGCGTCAACCCCGGGGACTGCTGCAGGTGGACATCCGTAAGAAGGATCCGGCGGTCACGGCCTGGAACTGCGACAGCAGTCGGTTTGATTTCCGAAAGGACCGGCCGTATGATTTTGCGGGTCTGTTTTTTTATCAGAATACGCTGTACGCGCTTCAGCGAAACGCATACCTGATCTCGGAAATCAAATGCAGGCCGGACGGCTTTACGGAGGGAGGGGCCTGGTCCTACGGTCATGTCATTCATCAGAAGAAGTTTATGTATGCGGTCATGCGCTACGGAATGGCTGAAGGTTTCTGCATGGACCGGAAGTTTGTGTATGTGATTCTGGATAATAATGAAGTGCCACGACTGCATTTCCCCAAAGACAGACGGCCGCTGCTGCTTATTCTGAAGAATCCGCTTTCTGCGGCGAAGCTGCCGGAAAAATAAGTCGAAAGGTGGTTCCGCTGCCGATTTTGCTGTCCACTTCGATCCGCCCGTTATGACCGTCCATGACCCGCTGACAGATTGAGAGTCCAAGTCCGGTACCAACGTCCCGTTTGGTAAAAAAAGGATCGAATATCTTTTTCAGGTCTTTTTCCTGGATTCCATATCCGGTATCCGTGATTTCAACAATCACTTCAGGAAGCCGCTCTTCCGCGACGGATACCCCGGTCTGTATGGTCAGCGTGCCGGTGCCCTGATCCATGGCCTGAATTCCGTTTTGAGCAATGTTAATTATGACTTGTTTTAGTTTTTCCTCGTTTCCTTCGATCTGGGGAAGGTCTTCTGTACAGTTTGTTTCCAGATGGAGTTCTTTTTCGCCGGCTTCTATCTTCAGTGACTTTGTCAGGTTGCTGACCAGCTGATTGAGGTTTATCCGGTTCATCCGGAATTTCTTCTGACGGGAAAAGTCGAGAATTTCCTGGACGATGTAGTTGAGACGGTCCGATTCGTCAATGATGATTTGGGAGTATTCTTTGACGGATGAGGTGTCTTCGGATTCGCTGAGCAATTCGGAAAATCCGCGGATTGAGTTCAGAGGATTGCGGATTTCATGGGCAATCCCCGCAGCCATTTCACCCAGTGAAGCCAGATGTCTGGCACGCCGGAGCTGTTCGGTCATCTTCTTGATCTCGGTCAGGTCGCGGAAGATGCAAATGGTTCCGATCAGTCTGCCGTCAAAATCCAGCTGCGATGATACGCTCAGGCCCAGGGTCAGGTCTTTTTCCCGGAGGCTGATTTCCACTTCTCCACGCACCCGATAGTCTTTCTGGGACTGGAGCCGGTTGATTTCCTTTTCGAATCCGATCATGCAGTCGTATTCGGAGAGCCGCTTTCCCACCGGGTCTTCGATATCAAGAAGCTTGCGGCCCGCGGTGTTGATTCGTTTGATCACCTGGTTGGTGTCTGTGACCAAAAGCCCGGCCCCAAGAGACTCGATGATGCTGTCCGTGAATTCGGCCAGCTTGACCTGTTCGCGGTAGAGCGAAGTATTTTCCAGGGCAATGCCCATCTGAATGGCTGTGGCAGTCAGGAATTCCAGGTCCTGTTCGGTGAATGTATGTCTGCCGGTTATGCAGTCGATGTATACTGCACCGCATTGCCGGCGTTTTCCGGTCAGGGGTACGCACATCAGGCCGCTGACCTTGGTGATATTTTTGTTTCCGATCTTGATGACCAGGGAGTCGGAGATCCCGTGGGAGGCCAGGATTCCTTCTTTATTCTGAAGTACGTGTCTGGATATGGCCCTGCCAATCTCCTGAATCTCTCTGCTGGTTTCTTCTTCGTGTTTGTTCGTGTACGGCGTGAGCAGACCATTTTCCTCTGTTAGATATATGATCACGTGATCACTCTTGAAGTTGGCTTCACAAAATTCGTATAATTTCCGGATCAGCTCATCCCGGTTCAGGTTGAGTGATATATCCCGCAGGAGTTCGTACATTTTTTGAAGGCTTTCCGATGCCTTGATGTTGACCTGATATCCTTCAAAGTTAATAATTTTCGAGTCTTCAAAGCTGAGAGTGGTTTCTTCATCAATGTAGAATTCCGCCGGAGAGGACTTGCTTCGCATGGAGGGGCGTTGTCGTATCAGCTCCATGGCCGAGTCGCCAATCTGAACGTTGTCGCCCTCTGTTATGGTTTTTCGCTCAACCGAACGGCTGTTGACAAAGGTGCCGTTTGTGCTCTGAAGGTCTTCGAGAACCACGGTTTTGTCTGACAGAATAAGCATGGCGTGCTTTCTCGATATGCCCTGATCATCAAGCACGATGTCACAGGAAGGATCCCGTCCGATAATCATTTCGGATTCAAGGGGCACGATCTGACCGGCTTTTTTTCCCTGGGTAATGTGAATGCAGTATTGCTGTTCCATTTTAAGGTCCGGTAGTGGCTGCAAGAACACGCTTGCGAAGATCGTGAAGGTTGACCGGTTTGGTCAGGTAGGATACAACGCCCTGCCGGGCAACCTTGAGCACGGTATCTCTGTCTTTATGTGCAGTAATTACGATAAAACGGGTGGTTGGTGAATTTTCCTGCGATCGTTTTAGCACTTCAAGCCCATCCATCCTGGGCATACCAATATCCAGGATCACGAGATCCGGCTGCAGCTTTCGGATTTTATTCACTGCGTCAACACCATCCTCCGCAGTTTCAATTTGAAAACCGAGATCGCCAATGACTTTGGAATATAATTTTCTGGCGGAAAATACATCATCAGCAATAAGGGCTGTCTTGGCCGGTCTGAGGTCTTCCTCACTGATCATTGTCGTCACGCAGCCCCGAACGAAATACAAAATACAGACATGGTATTATTTCTTGATTCGTACGAAAATGTTTTTTTCCGCGAATTTCTGTTTGATATCGTCGGCCACATTCTCCGAGACCCTTTTGGCGACCGCGGTAATGGGTTTGTTGATCATTAAAGCGGCCTTCTCTGGAGAGATATCCATAAGTTCACAGAGGATTTCAACTGCGGCTTCCTTTTTTATTTTGGATCCCAATCGACCGAGATACACGGAACAATCCCCGTCTTCATCTTCCGGAACCTCAGAGAGCTCATCCGCTTCCGAAACCTCAGAGAACTCAGCCGCTTCAGGAGCTACCGGGACATCCGCGAATTCGGATTGTTCACTGATTTCCGGGGCCTGAGGGATATCTTCTTCAATTGCCGAAAGTGTGTTGCCGGTGTCTGAAAGTCCTTGTTCAAATTCTTCGACCGGAACTTCTGCTTCCAGGGCTTCGGCTGCATCTTCGGACAGTTTCATTGCCTGTTCGTCAATCGGAACTGCTTCTTCAAGATCTCCGAGATTCTCTTCCTCAATGGGTTCCAGGGTATCTACATCTTCCTGACTTACATCAGTGATCGGTTCGGAAAGCGTTCCGATCGTTTGTATTCCATCGGCATCGGCTTCGGGGACGGAATCCTCTTCCGGTTTCTTGAGGACCACCATGACAAATTTACCGCAATGCGGGCAGACAAAGCATTCGTTATCGCTTCCAGCATCATATTCAGCAATGGTTTTACCGTTGATTTTGAGTGACGCGGGCCAGTTGACTTTAGGGCTGGCAGGCCGGTTGCTTTCCTGAAACACAACAAACTCCGCCAGACCCTCTGTTGTCTTCTTGAAAAGATTTGATAACGTCCCAAAGTTTGTGGGATAAGTTGAAGATGGCTTGAGTTGTGAT
>CAZGEP010000204.1:0-6734 GCA_964524955.1 uncultured Planctomycetota bacterium
CCGACAGTACCCCAGCTTAAAATTTTTTTCATGCACGCTTGCCGAAAGGACACAGCACATTTGAAGCCTGCCGCTTTCCATAATATTCTCGCGAAAACCACTTAAAAAGGAGAAGATTATGGAAAAAACAACTATCCAAGAACTGAGCACGTCTGTGCTCGCAGAATTACAACGGCTCGGATACGCTGCCGAAACCATCAATTTCTATCGTAGAACGTATCAAAAACTTCTTCGCTATGCCGAGACCAATCAAATTCAACATTATTCAAAAGAAGTCGGAGAGAGGTGGCTAAAAGAATCATTTGGAATTAATCCTGGTTGCGTGGTTAAAAATAAAGGTGAATACAATTCAAAATGGTACTACTTGATCCGGCCCTGCCAATGCCTGATCGAATGGCAGCTTCATGGATGTATCGCATTGAAAAAGCAAGGAAAGCTTGCTTCTCGCGAGGTTCCTTATCAATTCAAAAAGGGATATGAATCGTTCGTCACTTTTTGCCACGATGCAGATTATTCCGAACGAGGTACCTATACAAGACTTAATCGAATAAAGCGCATGCTGCTCTTTTTTGATCAATACCGAGTATCGAGTTTTAACGATATCAATGGGAGAGCAATATCAGCATTTTTGGCGACACAAATAGAATTGGATAGCCGAACACTCGCAACGATGATCTCGTCGTTGCGTGTCTTTTTTCGTCATCTTTATCGTGTGGGATTGACCCAAAATGATCTCACTGAAAAATTGCCGGTCGTGAAAGCAAACCGGCAGTTCAAACTGCCAAAGGTATGGCAACAAGAAGATATCCTATCCGTATTAAACTCAATTGATCGCGGGAACCCTGTCGGCAAACGCGATTATGCAATCTTAATGTTAATCACCAGATACGGATTACGTTCTGCCGATGTCAAAACAATGAAGCTGTCCAACCTGCGCTGGAACGAAAATGTAATTGAGATCGTACAAAACAAGACACAGAATTCGTTGCAGTTACCGTTATTACGTGATGTCGGGTGGGCAATTATTGATTATCTACAACACGGCAGACCACCTTCCGAGCATTCGGAAGTTTTTTTAACCTGCACTATCCCAATACGACCGTTTGGCATTCATTCCAATGCTTTGAATTCTATCCTGGCAAAGCGAGTCCAGCAAGCGGGGGTGCGAATCCCACGCGATGTACCAAAAGGAATGCATTCCCTTCGCCACACCTTGGCGAGCGTCATGCTCGCAAATGATGTGGAACTTCCGCTCATCTCTGCTGTGCTATGTCACATTACATCCGAAGCCACAGGTATATATCTGCATGCCGATATTTCGCGGTTAAGAGAGTGTGTTCTCGATCCGGAGGAGGTGTTGTCTTATGAAAAAAAATGAAAAAATTTTCACACACATTGTAACTGACTACATCAAAGAGAAGCGGGCGATCGGATACAATTTTAAAAAAGCTGCCCAGACCCTTCAGCGTATTATTCATCTTCAAAATGATATTGACCATGGCCTTCCAATTCTTTCAGAGGAACTTGCAAATCGTTGGGCAGAAAAGACAGCATGGGAAAATGAGACGAATCGAAGTCAACGAATCTCTGTACTCAGGGGGCTTGGAGCTTACATGATACGAATGGGCTATGAGACAAAAGCTATTCCACGACGGTTGGCGCCGCAACGGGACTATCCGTATACCCCATATATTTTTTCTGAACATGAACTTGGCCGGATGCTTGGAACAATAGATCGTTTGTGTGAATATGGTATATCAAGGCATTCCGATTTGATCTTCCCAATCGTGTTTCGTATCCTCATCGGTTGCGGAACAAGAATTACAGAAACATTGCACATTGATAAAAGCGACATTGATCTGGAGAACGGAACGTTGATTTTGCGTCATACGAAAGATGCAAAGGAGCGGATCATACCGATAGCGGCTTCTCTCGTAGAAAGATGCCGGTTGTATAAAATAAAATGCCAAGTGGTTAGAAGCTTTGATTCTACACCCTGGTTTTTCCCCAATAAGTATGGAGTACCGTACAGTCATACGACCGCATATAGCCTGTTCAGAAAGGCCCTGTCTATTGCAGGGATTTCTCATGGCGGTAGGGGAAAAGGCCCTCGTCTGCATGATTTGCGTCACACCTATGCTGTTCGTGTTCTGAATAGATGGGTGCAAGCTGGTAATAATCTCACGACGGCACTCTCATACCTTTCCATCTATATGGGGCATTAAGGTATGAAGGCTTCCCAGCACTATCTTCGACTTACCGCGACAATGTTTCCCGAGATAGTCCGAACTGTGGAAGAGAAATATGGATGGATCATACCGGAGGGATACTATGAGTGAAACCGATTTTGCACAATACATAACCGGATTTCTGTCACGATATTTGCCCGGTCAACGGAACCTGAGTAAGAATACGATTTCTTCGTATCGGGATGCTTTCAAAATGTTCCTCGTCTACTGCGAATCTGAGGAGAGGTTGAAGATCAAAAACATCAGTATCGCTGATATCACCCCCGCATTGATGATGAGGTACCTTTCATGGCTCGAATATTTTCGTGGATGTGGAATAGCGACACGCAATCAGCGACTTGCTGCATTCAAATCGTTTTTCCATTATGTCGCAGGAATGGAGCCCAAACATCTGTTGCTTTGTCAGCAAATCCTCGGTCTTCCTATGAAAAAATCTCCTCGCCCGATGATGAGTTTTTTCTCTCCCGAGGGACTCCACCGGCTTCTGAGACAGCCCGACATTGCCACAAAAAATGGACGTCGTGATCATGCGATGCTCGTACTTCTCTATGACACTGCAGCCAGAGTTCAGGAGATTATCGACTTAGCTGTACGCAATATTAGATTGGAACAGCCGGCTACGGTGGCTCTTCATGGAAAAGGTCGAAAAAAACGTATCGTTCCCATTAGTGCGAAAACCGCATCTATTATGGAACAATATCTCAAGGAGAGAGGATACATCGGTGCGCCAGGAAATTTCGATTTTCCGGTATTCACGAATAGTCGCAATTGCAAACTTACCCGTGCCGGTGTCGCGCACATCCTGGCAAGACATATTAAATCCATGTCAACCAATGACAGTCATCTTGTCCCTAAATCTGTTTCTCCTCATTCTCTTCGACACAGCAAGGCTGTTCATCTTTTGCGAAGCGGTGTGCCCCTCATATATATACGTGACTTTCTTGGGCATGTGTCAGTAAAAACCACCGAAATTTATGCTAAAGTAGATGCAGAGGAAACACGTAAAGCACTTGAGGGGGCATATGAAGTCCCTTCACAAAATGACATAGCGGCGTGGGAGAACGATAAATCACTGATTTCTTGGCTTACCGAACTTTGCGAATGAAATATTATGTAAAGTTGCCAGAATGTGAAATATTGCAGTTAAAGGGTTTGTTTCGGCAACTTTACATAAGTAAAAGCTTTGCATAATTGCCATTATGGAAAGCTTTCCATAATGGCAAAACCCATCTGGCAACAGCCCTGGGTTATGCGGCCTGTCTTAAGGGCTATCCCGTGCTTTTTGCCTCGGCTGTGGATGTCATCAACACGCTGAGGGCTGCCCAGGCTGCCGGCCGATTGAAGCAGGAACTTAAGAAATATACCAAACCCGCCCTTCTGATCCTGGATGAGCTGGGCTATCTGCCCATTGACAAGGCCGGTGCCGATCTTTTGTTCCAGGTCATCAGCCTCCGGTATGAGCAGGGCGCGATGGTGATCACATCCAACCGGGCGTTTAAGGACTGGTCGGAGATCTTTAACAACGATGCAACGCTGACATCGGCCATTTTGGATCGGCTCCTACACCATGCGCAAACCATTGTTATTGAAGGCACAAGCTATCGCATGAAGGATCAGATCGAAAATTAAGAACTTTATTTATGCCGGAACCGGCTATCATCCGGTTCCGGCTACGACAAATCATCTGGGTAAATGAACAGTGACCGCACGAAATAATGCAGAATCGAAGAGCTCAATGAAAAACATTTTTAATCCGCCATTTTTAATACATTTTCATCCCGCCGCTGGCATACAGGAGAGTGTCGTGGTCTGCTCCACAAAATCCGTCAGAAGATTCTCCGACAGGGCTTGCTTGGTACAAGGGATCATTCGAGAGTGGGCTGTCAAGCGACAATTATTTTTGAAGTGGGCTGGCAATCTGCAGTTCTTCTTCAATCGGTACAATTCGGAAAGCCGGGCGGCTCCTGTAAAGTACAGTAAATTTTTCTCCTTTACGGACGCATTCTACTATTTTTGGAAGAGAGGAGCGAAGCTCTTTGATGTTAAAGTGCGTTGGTGCATAATTGTTTTCTTATGGACGTAATGGCAGCGGCAAAAGGTTTTTGGTGGATGCGCTGGGGCTTATCCACCCTACGAGCTTCATTTAAGTTGGTGGAGGATGCGCTGGGGCTTGTCCGGCCTGCTGAGGGAAAAACCCTCGTCGACAATGACCAGCCAAAGCTGGTGAAGAGATACGAAAATCCGGGGTCGGATATAAAGAACGGTTTATTCACCGATTGTTGAGTATATGCTATTCAACGTTTCTGCATCAATTCGAAGGCCCGCCTCAAGCAGTTTTTCAATTTCCGGTTTGACAGTGCCTATCAAGCCTGTGCGCCTTGCCTTAACAAGTAAACCTATTGATCCTATCAGGGGGAGGTTTAAAAGCTTGGCGCATTTCCTGGCCAAAAGATCGTCGAGCACCACTGCCGCATCCGCTTTTTTAAGGGCTATGGTCAAGACCTCGCTTTCCCCGGGCCCAAGATCCCATGACATCACCAATGGATTCAGCAGTTCCGCAAATTCTATTTCATAATGACTTAAATCCGACAGATAAGCAGAAACCGGTTTTTTGGCTTCCACCTCGGAGACCACTTTTTGAGGTACTATCCATAAATCTGCAAGAGGTGAGACTGTTTTCAGCAGGCCGGCTTTTCCAAGCAGAATAATCGGCGAGGCGTTAAGGACAAAAACTTTATTCATATCCGGCTTCTTTAAGTATTTCCCGGGCTGTATACTGAAATGGAGATACGTTTAGTTTGGACAGTTCCATTAAAAAGTCCTCACGGGTTATTCCGGCTATTTCTGCGGCTTTCTCCTGCGAGACTTGTCCCATTTCATACCACTTTACGGCTGCTATAAGGCGCATGTCCCGTGTAAGTTCATCAGGTGTCTTGCGAAGGGCTGAAAAAGCCCCTACCGGCAAGTCAAAACATACAGTTCTGGTTTCCATGACAATATATCCTTTATAGGCTTTTCCAGGCTTTTCGACAGGGTGAGAGAACCGGCTTATTTCCCTGTCTTTTAACCGTAAGATACAACAGCAAAAATAAAGGTGCAAGCTGCAAGCTGCCGGCCCAGGGAAAATGAAATGGTTGAAATGGGGTCAGACCTGCGTAACCAACTCAAATATAATCAAATACATCTCACAAAAGCCTGGTTTCACCCCTTAGCCTGAGTTTACGATTTATCAAAAATCAAATACATAACATTTTGATATAATATATTATATATTACATCAAGTGTCCTCCCTAACTTGCCAAATACTTTTTCATTTCAAATAAATTGAAAAGCTCTTCTTGCACCTCATCCAGTTTGGAAACAACGGATTGGGCTTTCTGTTTATTCTTCTTTTTCGAAAATATATTCAACACTTCACGGATTCCGAAAAGCTTATCATGCAATTTATTTATCGACATGGGAAGCCCGGATTCTTTGGCTTTTTTCATAATCAAGGCACGAAGCAGCAGCGATAATGAGCAATAAAACCCATGAACTTTTATCATATTATCGGTCCAATGATACATGGGCCACCAAGTACCCGTGTTCCTGTCTTTCATCTGTTTGAAAACATCCTCTATAACGTACTGGCTCCGGTACGTCACAACGATATCTTCTGTCGTCCAGTTATGGTTGTCTGTGATAATAATGTTTTTGCCCAGATATGTATCGGCAAGTCTGGCATATTCATCCGTATTTATTTTATAGGATAGTGTCGGAATGTCATCGCGTTCACCGATCACTGTTTCTATCAGGTTTTTCATGTGTTGCCCGGAAAGTGCTCTTGACACCTGGTTATGAATAGACTCTTTCGTCGGTTTTTTGCCTCTGGTTATTATACCCGCTGCTCGGTCGTCTAATTTGGCGGCGATAGCGTCGAGTTTGCCCATGCTTTTGTTGATTTCATTATTAATGGACTTCACCTGTGAAACATAAAGGTTGTCGTTGAATGTAACCACAACGGTAAGATCCTTTCCGTATATTCTTTTATGTGTACGAAAGGCCTTCACCTGATCAAGCCGCGGATGTGATAAGGGCTCAAAACGTTTATCGTTATTGGAGATTGTGGCCAGTTCTTTATGATCATCCGGTTTTACCGAACCCACAAAATGAAAACCGGAATCCCTGATAAATCTGTTCAAATTTTCGCTGGAGTTATTGCCCTTATCAAATACAATCGTCATGCCATCGCCTTTTGGGGCCCTGTTTTTAAAGGCTTGAAAAAAACGGTCAATCAAGACCTCAAACTCCTTTGAATCATGACGATTGCCTTCGAACACATCGAAATATAGTGGGAAGTGGTCTTTGCGTGTACAGAACAAGGCATAATTAATTTGCCTGAGATCACCGCGCCCCTGTTTGTTTTTCCCTCTTTTGGCAATTGCGCAACGCGTGTTAAAAGAACCGATGAATGTATAAAAATTGGTGCCATCGTATGAAGTGCAT
>CAZGEP010000205.1:0-6662 GCA_964524955.1 uncultured Planctomycetota bacterium
AATTTGCTTTATGACCTTGAAAACAACCCGATCGGAGGGCTGGGAAGGGCTGCTGCCGGAGTTTCTATCATGGCTCCCAGTTTGGGGAGAGAAGACATCTGCATTTCCGAGCCAATTTCCGAGAGGCGTTCTTTCACCACCGCGATATCATCTGGCAGCGTAACCATGGGGACCAGAAGGCGAAGATCGAATTCCCTGGTAAGTTCCAGCACAGCCCTCAGATGCGTCTCCATAAGCTCGGGATTCTCTCGAAGATAGCGGATGCCCCGTCGTCCCAGCGTGGGATTTGTTTCCGCCATGAATCTCATGAAGGGAAGGGGTTTGTCAGCGCCGATATCCAGAAGGCGCACACAGACGGGGTGACCCCTGGCGGCTTCCAATGTCTGCCGCATCTCGTTGAAAAGTCCGTCGACGTTCGGCGGCACAACGCATCCCAGGTAGATCTGCTCCACGCGATACAGGCCGATTCCATCAGCACCGTTCAACATGGCCGCCTCAGTATCCTCCCTGCAACCCACATTGGCAAAAACGGAGATCGTAACACCATCTTTCGTGGCAGAAGGGTTCCTTGCGCTCGCTCGCGCCAGGCGTTGGGCTTGTTCTCTATCGCGAACCTTTTCCCGAAAGACAGCTTTCTTCTTCTCCTCAGGACGAATCGTGACGGTTCCCCTATCTGCATCCACCAAAGCAAATGCCCCGTCGGACACGGTGGTCATCAGCTTGGGAAGTCCCGAGATGCACGGCAAACCCATTTCGCGAGCAAACAAAGCCGCGTGGGAGCCCTTGCTGCCGTATTCTAAAAGAATTGCCGCTGTGGATCGGCCGGAGAGAAAAACTGTGTCGGATGGCAGCAGACGCGAGATCGCGAGTACACAACCATCAGGGATCTCTTCCAGCGCGTGGCCTGTGATCCCAGCAAGTGCATTGGACAGGCGGTCCGAGATATCGCGAACGTCGTCACCCCTGCTCCTGAATGCATGCGACTCCATCAACAGGAATTTCTTCTCCCATCGCAGCAGCACCGTCTTCACAGCGCTGATGGCGCTTACCAGATTGTCCACGATCTCTCTTCTCAATTCCTTTTTCAGGGAGGGGTCATTCACCAGGAGTCGATGAGCGTCGAAGACACCAGCAAGTCTCGAATCGATTTCCTTTTCCACCTTCGCTGCCAAAGCCAAGAGGTCATACGATATTCTCGATGTAGCGACATCGAGACGCGAAAGCTCCTTGTCGATATCTTGCTGCTTTATGTGCGCTGGGGCGTCTACCGGGCCGAAGGGGGCGCAGTGTACATGAATAATTCCTTCTGCCATCCCCGGCGAGATCGAAATCCCTTGGGTTATCAGGGTTGTCCCTTTATCAGACATAAGAATCCCTCCTCCTCACATTACCGCTACCCGGTTCTTACCGCTTCGCTTGGCTTGATACAGAGCGCGATCCGCTTTTTCTATAAGCGCATGAGCGGTGATTGTCGTCTCTTCACACGACGCCACTCCCGAACTCACGGTCAGCGTACGACCGCCGGCGCAAATGTGCATCGCCTCTATCCTCATCCTTTCCGCGATTTCAGCCGCCACGGGGGCATTGGTCAAGGGCAGGATCACGGCGAACTCTTCCCCTCCGTAGCGACAACATATGTCCGAGTCCCTCGTCGCGGTCTCGATCGTTGCCGCCAGATCCTTCAACACGCGGTCTCCTTCCTGGTGACCGCACCGATCGTTCACCACCTTAAAATCGTCGATATCCGTAAAAATCAGGGATACGACCGTCTCGTGCCGTGCATAGCGCTTCAGCTCCAGATCGATGAACTCGTGAGAGCTTGAATGGTTGAAGAATCCCGTTAGCCCGTCGCGCATTGACTGGTTCACGATCGCGGCAATGTGGTTTTCGTTGACCAGCGTGGGCAAATGGACCGCGCTCTTGAGATTTGCGAGGAAATCCAGGGTGGCCACGACGATCTGCACGTTCCTGTTTAACGCTTTCGACATTTCATACTTGTGTCGAAGCACCTCTTCCCACAGCTTCTCGGCCGCTTCTGGCGGGAAGTACTGATGAGTTATCGCGTATAGGAAATCGGGGAAGAACAGTTCCCCCCGGCTCTCTTTCAGTTCTGAGATGTAAGAATCCTCGGCCCCGGTCAGAGGCCGATCCCCCGCGAACGCCGACACCAAGTCTATAGACAATGCGTCATGGGCAAGGATTCCCCGTAACCGATCGGCATCGGTTTCATCGTACGATCTCCGGTTGCTTGTTGGCTCACTTGGACCAGACATTCTCTGATCAATAGGAAGTTGAATTCTCATAACGCACATAGTCTATCCCAAATTTGCGAATTGTCAAGGAAATATCGGGGTAAATCGGGCATACCCTCCCTTTCCCATCCTTCCGGCATGCCGGAAGAATGGGAAAGGGCCATCTTCGGCTGATCTGAGCGATTATCCGGAGCTTTTTACCCAAATTACCACAAATCAGCACAAACCTCTCCCGGGTTCCTTCAAAGGCGCTTTTCAAAAAATTAAAAGTTTTATTGGCTTTTGCAGGATGGCTCATCCTGTTTAATAAGAAAGTAGATCGAGGTTGAGAACGTTCTTTGTCCGTTGTACCTTACGGGTAATGATTGAGAATCTATCTCTTCGTCAGATTTATATACTTCCCGAAAGTAACCACCCTCAGGGTGATGAGTCAGGTTCAGTGTATTAATCCAGTAATCTGCAGTCTTCATAACGCTTTCTGGCAGTTACGATTCAATGGGCACTCCTCACACCGGGGTTGGGGCTTACAGAAATGTTTTCCTGTCATCACAATCAGTGCATGGTACTCGTTGTATAATTGAACATCCTTCTTCAGGAAACGTTCAAACATTTGCCGCAAAACATCGTAATCTTCATCCCCCTGAATACAATCATGGCGGGACAAAATTCTGCGGGTGTAGGCATCGATGACAAAAACGGGTTTTTCTAATGCATACAGCAGTATTGAATCTGCCGTTTCCCTGCCAATTCCGTTTACATTAAGAAGTTTTTCTCTGGCCTGCTCAATGTTCAGCCTGCTCATGCGTTTGATACTGCCACTGAATTCCTTCTTAAGCATGGTGATGAAATTCTTCAGCCGTCTGGATTTCACATTGAAATAACCTGCAGGGCGTATAATCTCCGCACACTCAGCCGATGATATTTTGTCCAGGGCCTTGATGGAAAGCTTGTTCCCTCTTTTAAGGTTGCGAATGGCTTTTTCCACATTGGACCAGGCCGTGTTCTGAGTCAGTATTGCGCCGACAGATATCTCGATCATGGTATTTCCCGGCCACCAATGCTGGGGACCAAAATGGCTGTAGAGTGCGTTGTATATCTCTCTTGCCTTCTGAGGTGTGAAAAGAGGTTTCCCTTCGGTCATATTTATAACACAATTAATGCTGAATGTTTATCAATGATCTGCTGCATGCTGTTCAAGTCGTCCTCGGTCAGTTCTACATTTCCTGCTCCGGCATTTTCAATTGCCTGCTGCGGAGTGCGAGCACCAAGCAGGGCATGAGAGCATCCTCTTTGAGAAAGAGTCCATGCAGTGATCAGCTGAACCATGGTCAATTCATGCTGCTCAGCAATGGGCTGAAATTCATCCAGCATGGCCTTGACAGCTGCGCGGTTTTCAACACTGAAACGGCTGTCTTTGTTTCTTAAATCCCCTTCTTCAAAAACACGGTCAGGACCAATTTTACCCGTCAGCAGTCCCTTGGAAAGCGGGGAATAGGCAAGAAATGAAATCTTGTGTTTGGCAACATAGGGAAGGTTTTTCTTTTCCTGCTTTCGATCCAGCATGGAATAGAGTTCCTGATCACTGTCCAGCTGACCAACTGCTCTGTATTCCTGCATCTGGTCCGGTGTGGCATTGGAGCATCCGATTGCCCGGATTTTCCCTTCGTCCTTGAGTTTCAGCAGTTCCTCCATGGTGTCGGCAACCGGAGTCGTTGCGTCCTGCCAGTGGGTCTGGTACAAGTCAATATAGTCTGTATTTAATCGTTTGAGACTCTGCTCAACTTCGTAACGAATGGATTCCGGAGCCAGGTATTTATTTACATGACATTCACCGGACTCGTCAATTGCCTTTTCGTTTGACGTAAAGAACGGTTCCCCGCTGTCTGTATGCCATACCAGTCCGCATTTGGTCGCCAACACAAGGGTATCCCGTTTTCCGCTGACGGCTTTGCCCACAACTTTTTCTGAATGTCCAAACCCGTATACCGGGGCAGTATCAATAAAGTTGATGCCGTTGTCCAATGCGGACTGGATGGCCTGAATTGACTTCTCATCATCTGCTCCGCCCCACATCCATCCACCGATAGCCCAGGTTCCCAGTCCAACAACCGATGCTTTTATACCTGTTTTTCCAATCTGTCTGCAACGCATAAGTTCTCCAGTTGAATTAAATATTTGATACCGGCTGGTTATATAGCGGCCTTTTTCTTTTCATTCAGCTTGTAGACAAAAGCCAGTATTTCAGCTACTGCGGAATAAAGTTCCGGCGGAATTTCCTTTTCCACTTCAATCTGGTACAGCACCTCAACAAGGTCACTGTCTTGCGCAACATGGATATTCTGCTCTTTAGCGATCTCAAGTATTTTTTCAGCAACACTTCCGGCCCCCTTGGCAAAAACCTTCGGTGCGCTGTCTTTATCGGTATCATAGCCGAGTGCAACTGCTTTTTGTCTTTTACTGGTCATTTAAGTGTTTTTCTGTATATCCGTGCAGCCCAAATATCCCCAGTGGTTCGATTCCACGCTACAATACATTTCCTTGAATGACAATACTGGACATACCTCACTCCAGAAGGCAGGACGCCATCGATCACAATTGGAGACCAGGCATTTGCCTCCGTGTCAAAGCACCAGAAATCACCAAGGTTACCGCTGCCGTGCAGAACAAATATCTTGTTTTTGGCGTCATAACATAAATCCGGCAGGACACGCTGGGGAGGATTCATTTCATTCTCAACCTTGGTCCACGTTTTTTCTTTTACAGAAAACAGCCATGTCTCATGTACTGGACGGTTATGGCCCAGCGCCATAATCGTTTTCCCGGCTAAATCAGCACAAATACTCCTGCCCATCTCGATTGTAAATGGCAGCGGATCCTTGCTAACCGGATCCCATTGACGTGTTTTGGGGTTGAATATCATAAATTCCATTTCGTGATTCAAAATATTTCGGCTCAGTTTGTAAAGACTTCCATCACAAATCGCCAGCCCTGGATAATTCGCCTGAGTATTGGACAACGTGTACCATTTCTTCTTGCGAAGATTAAAAAGAAACATACCGGCTCCACCGCTACTGTTTCTTCCATGCACAATGATAGAATGGTTTTTAATATCATATATGGAGGAATGATTTGCCAGATTTATTCGCCCCAAATCCTCCAGGGTCTCGTCGCTTGTCAGCAAATCTGACCTGCTGCGTGTCATGGAATAGGACCAAATCCGCATTTGGCGCCCGACAATGATATAACGGCTTGTCCTAATATCAAACGCAACAGACCGTCCCCCGTATATTGGTCTTTCAAGTGTACCGAACTTTTTCCAGACTGCGTGAAATTTGCTTTTCGGTTTTCCGGTAATAATTTTATAGCCTTTGCCTTCCTCCGGTTGCGCTTCATCTTTATCCCCGTCTAAGACTTCCCGGCATTTGGCATTCAAGCTCTCAATTTCATCCTGTTTGGTTTTAGCAAACGAGGTCTTCCCGTGCGTCATGATAAAACTGTTCAGTGTGCGACTCAATGCCCTTGCCTTCTCCTGTGTGATATTATCCTGTATGAGTGGTTGAATTTTCTCATTCCAGTAGGTCCCCGCAACTTCATCCGGATCCCCGGAAAACAACCGGTTCACCGCAGTTCGGACTAAAGGTTCGAGTGCAGCCCCCTTGGCGTTATCAAGGGTTTGCCGCAGTCTTTCTTCCAGATGTTTATCCTCCGTATTCTCTACGCACCGAGCAGCATCCAGTGCCGAATACACAAGCCACTGATCAGGAGTTTTGGGTTTTATTTCCGGAATAAATATAAACAATTGTTCTCGAGTCAACTCCGTGACCGGCACCTTTCGTTTGCTCACACCAGTACTTCCACCCGCAGAATATCGTATTTCAAGGAATAGAATTCCGTCACGAACATCCTGTATATCTCCCTTTAGTGTTCCCTTTGTCGTCTTCAGCGTTACGTTTTCAAGTCCTTTTAGTTTTTTCAGCGCTTCGCCTGTTTTACTCTTTGCGGCAAGGGTTTTCTGAATATCCGTAATAAAATCGGAAAGCGTTTTAAACTTTCCGCCTTGACCTGCTTTGACAATATAGACATTTTTTTGGAGCTGATTGGCTTTCTTTGCAGCCTGTTTGTATTCTTTGCGCAATAGTTTACTGATAATATCATCCACCTCTTTGGGGGCCATGGACCGAGCCTGCGCAATTCGTTTCTGCTCCTGTTCTTGCTGTATTTTCTGTTGTATTGCCTCCAACTCGTTTCGTAACTGTGTAATCTGATCCTGGATCGGAGCAAATTTTAAGCTTCGGATTGTGTTCAGTTCCGAAAGCGCTTTTGCCCATTCTTCATTTCTCCTGAGCCTGCGTGCCTTTTGCAGCGAGTCTCTGATTCGTTTTCCCGCATGGTGGCGTAACTGACGAATCT